>NZ_JAAKZX010000295.1 GCF_011045025.1 Streptomyces ureilyticus | reverse complement strand
GTGGTTGACGGAGGATCAGCTGGCCGCCGCGCCGGCGCGCGTGCCGCTCGCCGACTACCAGGCGTGGTTCGAGAAGCTCGACCCCGCGCTGCGGCGGGCGCGGACTTGGGGGCCTCGGTGGCCGGCTTCGGCTCTTCGCCCGCGTACTTGGACACCGGCTGCTTCGGCTCGGTCGCCTTCTGGCCGGTTATCCGGATCAGCCCGTACCCGGCGACCTGCTGCACCTCGTGCCACATGTCGTCACGGCCCGCCAGCCACTCCAGCAGCGCGTCGCGCAGCGGCTCGGGGTCGCCCCACGTGCCGTAGAACTTGGTGCCCGTGATGCAGATGGGGCGCAGGTCGAACGTGGGAATCGCCCCCCACGTGGCCGCGGCGACGCCCGGGCAGTGCTCGGCGCGGAAGTCGTCGAGGACGACCACGCCGTCGGGCAGCAGGATGTCGCGTACCGCCGCGATGTCCGCGTTCACGTGCTCGTACAGGTGCGAGGCGTCGATGTGCGCGAAGCGACAGCTCTTGTCCTCGACACGGTCGGCGACCACCTGGCTCGGCGCCTGGATGATCTCGGGCAACTCCTCGTGGAAGGCGAGGTAGTTGGCCTCGAAGGCCCGCCGGGTCAGCGTCGAGTACGACTTGTTCATCTCCTTGCTGTTGGCCGTGTCCTCCGCGGGGGAGTCGAACAGGTCGCACACCGTGAACGTGTCCTCGTCACGCAGGTAAGAGCCCATGAAGATGGCGCTTTTTCCCATGTAGGCGCCGAGCTCCAGCAGATTGCCGGTCTGCTGGCTGTCGAGCTGCCTGGACAGGAACCAGTCGAACAGCTGCTGATCGACGGCACGGAACCAGCCCTTGACGTCCGACAGGGTCCTGGGACGGGGCAGCTCGGTGGTGCTGGAGGTCATGTGTACTCCGTACAGCGGGGTCTTTGGATTTTCTGTGTTCAGGGATGGGATCGGAGGCCTTCAGGGGGTGTCAACGACGGGAACGGAAACTCCGGGTGTCGAAACAGTTGCCGGTGGTGAGGCGGTCGGATAATCCCCGGTTCGGGCGGAATCGAGCGCCCGTGGAATGCCGTCTTCCACCGACGGCACGGGATGGCGCTCGTCGAGCGGCACCACGGCCGGCAGCCCGGCGGTCTCGCCGAGCACGACCCGGCGTACGACACGTTCGGCGGCCCGCCCGTCGTCGTACGGGCAGAAGCGCTCCCGGAACGCGGCCCTCAGCTGCGCGGAGCGCGAACCGCGCCAGTGGCCGGTCGCGAAGATGTCGATCAGTTCGTCCTCGCTGCGCGCGACGACTCCCGGCGGGAACGCGCGCAGATCGAAGTAGGTGCCACGGGCAGCCTCGTACGCCGCCCAGTCATTCGCGTGGATCACGATCGGCCGGTCGAGATTCGCATAGTCGAACATCAGGGAGGAGAAGTCGGTGATCAGCGCGTCCGAGGCCAGGCACAGGGACTCGACGCTCGGATGCCCCGACACATCGATCAGCCGGCCGCCGCTGCGGGCCAGCGGCTGCCCGTACGAGGGATGTGCGCGGGTCAACAGCACGAAGCGGGGGCCGAGTTGGCGCAGAATGCGCTCCAGGTCGAGCATGCTGGGCTGGGAGCGGCGGTAGTCGCGGTGCGTCGGCGCGTACAGGATCGCCACCGCGTTCTCGGGGATGCCGAGCGTCTCGCGCAGCCGGGTCACGTCCGCCGAAGTCGCCCGCTGGAACACGTCGTTGCGGGGCTGGCCGTACTCGAGCGTCGTATAGCCGGAGGGGAAGACGCGCTCCCAGACGAGCGTGGAGTGGCGGTTGCCGGACAGGCAGTAGTCCCACTGGTCGACGCCGCGCAGCAGCTCGGCGAAGTCGGTGCCGCGGGCCGCCGCCGGGCGGTCCTGGAGATCCAGGCCCATGCGCTTGAGCGGCGTGCCCGTCTGCGTCTGGACCAGGATCTGCCCCTGTCGCTTGACCAGCCTGCGGTCGAAGTCGACGTTGCCGACGAGGTACTTGGAGCGGGCGAGCGCCGTCCAGTACGCGGCCGTGTCCGGGGTCAGCTTGCGCGTCGCGGTCGGGACGGTGTGGTGGTGCTCGGGCGCCGCGATCCACGCGGTGCTGATGCCCGGGGCGTACGTACGGAACGCGTCCTCGAGCGCCGCCGGGTTGCAGCCGTAAGCGCGTCCGTTGCCGTTGGAGAACACGGCGTGGTCGGCCCGTACGGGAAGCCGGAGCTGGACGCGGTAGTGCAGTCGCAGCGCCGCGGCCCGTACGGCATGGAGCGCCGCCGTGACGCCTTCCGTCACCCGTCTCTTCAGCAGCGCCGCCGCCCACAGCGTGCGATACGTGCGGTGGCTGCCCAGGCGGATGAGCACGTGCCGCAGCCAGTTGCGGGCCGGGAGGCGGGCACCCGGCACCCGGTAACGGGCGTAGTGGGCGCGGGCCTTGCGCAGGAACTCGGGACGGGAGCGGCGCGGCAGCCGGTCGCGTCCGAGGAACACGGCCGAGAGATGGTCGACCATGCGGCGGAACAGGACGGGGCGCCAGTGCGCCAGTTCCGGGTGGGCGTCGAGATGGGCGAAGACACGGTCGTACTGGTCGAAGATGTCGAAGTGGCCCCGGCCGGTGGTGCTGGTGGTCGCTGTGGTCCCTGTGGTGCTGGTCGTGCGGAGCTTGCCGGTCGTGCTCCCTTGGCGTCGTTGGCGGTAGTGGACACAGACGCGGTCGAGCGTCGCGATGGTCTCGGAGGCCATCAGAACTGAGTACGTCCAGGGCGTGTCCTCGTAGTGGCCGGGAGGGAACGTGAAGCCCTCCCGCTCGATGAACTCCCGGCGGTACGCCTTGTTCCCCACCACCATGAGCACCTTGAGCAGCCCCGGCCGGTCGTCGAGCCGGAACGGCGCCTTGCCGCGCTCGGTGAGCTGCGCCGCCTGGACGTTGCGTACGGTTTCGCCCGTCCAGAAGGTGCGCGCGTAGTCGTAGACCAGGACGTCGGGGTCTTCGGTCTCCTTCAGCCGGTCGGCGATCGCGTGCAGCGTGTGCGGGGTGAGGGTGTCGGAGCCGTCCAGGAAGACCAGGTAGTCGCCTTTCGCGCGCTCCAGACCGGTGTTACGGGCGTGGCCGCGGCCCTTGTGTTCCTCGAGGTGCACGGGCCGTACGCGCGGGTCGCGGGCGGCGAGCTCGTCGATGATCGAGCCGCAGGCGTCCGGCGAGCAGTCGTCGACGGCGATCAACTCGAGGTCCGGGAAGGACTGTTCGAGAACGGAGGCCAGGCAGGCGTGCAGGTAGGCCTGCACCTTGTACGCGGGGACGATGACACTGAACCGGGGCACGTCACATCCATGGGTCGGCGCGGCAGACTGCTCGGAAACGGCCGAAGGGGTGACGTGGTTACGCCAGATGTGGCATATGGGGGATGTCGGGAGTGAGTTGAGGGGCGGCCGGTACCGGCCGCCCCTCAACAGATCATCCTGAAGTGCTGCTTCACCGCCAGAAGCGCTACTTCACCGCGCCCGCCATCACACCGGACACGAACTGCCGCTGGAACGCGAAGAACACCGCCAGCGGGATCACCATCGAGATGAACGCGCCGGGCGCGAGCGTCTCGATGTTGCCGGAGAACTGCCGGGTCTGCTCGGTCAGGGCGACCGTCAGCGGCTTTGAGTCGGCGCCCGAGAAGACCAGCGCCACCAGCATGTCGTTCCACACCCACAGGAACTGGAAGATGCCGAGGGACGCGATGGCGGGCGCGCCCAGCGGCAGGATCACGGTGGTGAACAGCCGCAGCTCGCCCGCGCCGTCGAGCCGTGCCGCCTCGAGGAGTTCACGGGGGATCTCCGCGAAGAAGTTCCGCAGCAGGAAGATCGCGAACGGCAGGCCGAAGCCCACATGGAAGAGGACGACGCCGGTGATGCTGCCGTAGATCCCGAGGTCGCCGAACAGGGCGGACAGCGGGATCAGGGCGACCTGCACCGGCACCACGAGCAGCGCCACGACGACCAGGAACCACCAGTCGCGGCCCTTGAAGTCCATCCAGGCGAACGCGTACGCGGCCATGGCCCCGATGACGATCACCAGGGCGGTGGCCGGAACGGTGATCCAGATCGTGTTGAGCAGGGAGTCGGTGATCTCCTCCTTGCCGAGCAGGGTCGAGTAGCTCTCGGTGGTGAGCTGCGCCGGTTTGCTGAAGACGGTCCACCAGCCGGAATCGGCGATGTCCGTCGGATCGCGGAACGACGAGGCGAGCAGACCGACCGTCGGCGTCACCCAGAGCAGCGCGATCAGGATCAGGAAGATCCGCATCACGCCGCCGGCCGCGCCGCTCGCGAGCCGCGAGACGAGCGAACGCTCGGGGCGCCCGGCCGGTTCGGCGGCCGCCAGTGGTTCCTTCGGTTCCTTCACGGGTACGGAGGGTGCGGTCACCGTCGGCGCTCCCTTCGCAGTCGGCGGATGTTGACGATCATCACCGGCAGGACGAGCAGCAGCAGGACGATGCCGATCGCGCTGCCGAGGCCGAGGTCGCCGCTCCCGGTGAACGCCGCGTTGTAGAGCTGGAGGGCCAGCACATTGGCCTCGTCCTGGGTGGGCTGCGGCGCGATGATGAAGATGAGGTCGAAGATCTTCATCACGTTGATCATCAACGTGATCAGTACGACCACGAGGACCGGAGCGAGCAGGGGCACCGTGACCCTGCGGAACACCTGCCACTCGTTGGCCCCGTCGACCCGGGCCGCCTCCAGAAGATTGCGGTCCACTCCCGCGAGACCTGCCGCGATGAGCACCATCGCGAAACCGGCCCACATCCAGGCGTACGCGCCGATGATGGCCGGCGTGACCAGGCTCGGGCCGAGCCAGTCGACGCCGTTGTAGGGCGCCGCGAAGTTCGAGGCGGGCAGCCGGAGTTGGGCACCGTCCGCCTCCGTGGGCAGCCTGAACGTACCGTCGTCGGCGGCCTTCGCGGACGCCACGACCTCGCCGTCCTTGACCGCCTCGACCTTGATGCCCGAGAGGCCCTTCTCGCGCGCGTCGATGGCGCCCTTCTCGCCGCCGCCGCCCAGCCGGAAGTCCAGCCAGACCGTGCCGGACACCTCGTCGCCCGCGGACTCGGCGGGCTGGGCGTCCACGGGATCGCCGGGCAGCTTGTTCGGTGCGATGCCGACCAGCGGGAGCAGGGCCGGAACCCCCGCCCTCACCGTGTCCGTCGTCGTGAAGGCGCCGCCCCCGGAAGCCTTCAGATCACTCTCCGGCGACGGGCGTGCGTTGGGATAGACGGACGACTCGGCGAAGGTGTCGTGCACCCCCACCACCACGGCGTTGGCCACGCCCTGGTCGGGATCCGCCTCGTAGACGAGCCGGAAGATGATGCCCGCCGCGAGCATGGAGATCGCCATCGGCATGAAGATGACCATCTTGAACGCCGTCGACCAGCGCACCCGCTCCATCAGCACGGCGAAGATCAGCCCGAGCCCGGTGACCAGGGCGGGGGCCACCGCGACCCAGATCGCGGTGTTCTTGACGGCGGTGAAGGTCGCGTCGTCCGTGAAGATGTCGCCGTAGTTCTCCATGCCGACGAAGGACGAGCCGTCGGCGTCGAACAGACTTCGCCAGACCGAGTACCCGATCGGGTAGACCACGAGCGCGCCGAGCAGCACCAGCGCGGGCAGCAGGAACAGTCCCGCCACCCACGGCCGGGTGCCCATCACGCTCTTGCGCTTCCGGGCAGGGGGCACCGGACCCGAGGAGCCCCCCGCCATCGCCACCTGGGACGACATCAGCTGCCGTCAGCCCTCGTACGCCTTGGTGGCGGCCGTTTCGAGCTGCTGCTGAATGTCCTCCACCTTCGACGGGTCCTTCAGGAAGTCCTGCAGCGCCTTCCACTCGCCCTGGCCCTGGGTGCCGCCGAAGGCGGCGGGAGCCTGGTCGGACATGTCGAAGCGGAAGTCGTCGCCCGCGGCGAGCAGCGCCTCGGCGATGTCCTTGGTCACATCGTCCTTGTAGGTCTCGAGATCCATCTCCTTGTTGGGGGAGACGAAGCCGCCCTGTGCGGCCCAGATCTCGGCCGCGTCGGTCGACGCGAGGAAGGTCAGCAGGGCCTGCGAGGCCTTGTCGTCCTTCAGGGCCACGGCCACGTCGCCGCCGCTGACCACCGGCGACTCGCTGCCGACCGCCGGGAACGGGAAGACCTTGGCGTCCGTGCCGATCTTGGCGTCCGTGTCGGCGTTGATGTTCGCCGCGACGAAGTCGGCCTCGAAGACCATCGCGGCCGGGGTGTCACCGGAGAAGGTGTTCGTCACCGACTTGGGGAACTCCGTGCGCAGCGCGCCGTCCCGGCCGCCCGCGATCAGTTCGTCCTTGCCCCACAGCTGGGCCAGCGTGGTCAGGGCCTCCTTCACGGAGGGATCCGTCCACTTGATCTTGTGCTGGGCGAGCTGGTCGTACTTCTCCGGTCCGGCCTGCGAGAGATAGACGTTCTCGAACCAGTCGGTGAGGGTCCAGCCGTCCTGCCCGGCGACGGACACCGCGGGCGAACCCGCGTCCGACAAGGTCTGCGCCGTCTGGACGAACTCGTCCCAGGTCTTCGGCTCCTCGGTGATCCCGGCGGCCTCGTACGCTGCGGTGTTGTACCAGACCAGGGACTTGTTGGCGGCCTTGGCGTAGACGCCGTACTGCTTGTCCTTGTACGCGCCCAGGTCCTTCCAGCCCGCCGAGAAGTTCTTGTCGAGCTGCGCCTGTGCCTCGGCGCCCAGCGGCTTGACCCAGCCCTTGTCGGCGAACTGGTGGAGCACGCCGACCTGCGGCAGGAACGCCACGTTCGGCGGCTTGCCGCCCTGGATCCTCGTGCCCAGGAAGGTGGAGGTGTTGTTGCCGGTCGGTACGAAGCTGACGTCGGCGCCCGTCCGCTTCTCGAACTCCTCCAGGACCTTGGTGAAGTTCTCCTGCTCCGGGCCGGTCCAGACGGCCGCGACCTCCAGCTTCTGGCCGTCGAGCTTGGGGAGCTTCACGGAGGCCGCTTTTTCCTTCTCGCCGCCGTCGCTTCCTGAATCGTCGTTGCCGTCGCCGCCACATGCGGTGAGGGCGAGCGCCATCGCCCCCGCGACGACGGCGGCTGCGGCCTTCGTGGCCCTGCCTTTCCTGTTCGGCCTGCGTGTACGAAGAGTGCTGCGCATGACTTGCCCCGTTCTCCGTCGAACGTCCGAGCGCTGCTGTCCCGTGCGCTCTTGGTGTACGCCTGCCTGCTTGGCGTCGGCAAGAGCGCCTGCGGTGTCAAGTGCGTGATCGTAACCGCGTCGTGACGTGCGCTCATGCGGATGGAGTCGAATGGAGTCTTGTGTGGAGTCGTGTGCGGTTGTAAGGAGCCGTTAGGTGGTTGAGGGCTGTACAGAATTGCGGGCTTGGAGCTGACTTTGGGGCGACCTCGGAGCGGCTTTGAGGGCGACCTGGAGAGCGACTTCAGAGGTGGCTCGGAAGCGACCTCTGCAGTGGCTTGGAGAGCGACTTCAGAGCGGCTTCGAGGGTGACTTCAGGGCCTCAGAGCAGCTCAGGAGCTGCTCAGCGCTGCGTCAGAGCAGCGAGGGCACCTCCGTGGCCGACACGGAGCGGGCTGCTCTCTCCAGGGCGCTGGCGAGGAGGGCCAGGTCCGTCGGGCCGTTGCCCAATTCGCGTACGGGGCGACGGGCGGGCGGGTCGCCCATTCGGTCCCACTCGAGGGGGACGACCGTGGGGCGCAGCGTTGACGTACGGGGGATACGGCCCGTGACGCGGCCTCCCTGGAAGGGGGTCGACCGGCCGCGGGGGCCGGTGAGGCGTCCCCGTCCCGGGGCGGGATCCTCCGCGCCGGACGAGGGCGCTTCGAGGGCGATACGCAGGGCGGCCTGCCGGGCCAGCTCCGTCTCGGCGGTACGGGCACCGCCCGCGGTGGCCGCCACCAGATGCACCCCGAGGCGGTGACCGCTTCGCGCGACGGCTTCCAGGGCCCGTACGACGGAACCGGCGGCGGGGCGTCCCGGGGAGCCCAGCGCGGGGGACAGGAGCGCGTCGAGGTCGTCGACGATCACGGCCAGCCGGGGGAGCGGGGGACCCGCGTCCGCCGCCGCCCGCTGCCGCTCCGCGGCGGGGCGCAGGCGGAGGGTGGAGCTCGGGGGTGCGTCCAGGTCGGCGGCGCCGGCGCCCGGGGTGGGCTGGGCGGTGGCGGCTCGCTGGCGCGTGGTGGCTCCGGGGGGTGCGCTGGTTCCGGGGGGTGCTTTGGTGGAACCGCTCGCCGAGCGCTGGCCCACGATGCGGCTCTGGAGCCGCTGGCGCCCGTGCCACTCGGCGAAGTCGAGGCGGCCGAGGAGCTCGGCCCGCCGCTTCAGCTCGGCGGTGAGGGACTGCGCGAACTCCCGCATACGGACCGGGTCATGGGCCGCGAGATGCGTGGTGACATGGGGCAGGTCGGTGCAGACCCGCAGACCGTCGCCGCGCGCGGCGGTGCCGGCCCCGGTGCTGTCCCACCCGTCTATGAGCACGATGCCCAGCCGGTCGGGCCGCTCCGCGGCGGCGAGCGACGCGGCGACGGAGCGCAGCAGCTCCGTACGTCCGCTGCCCGAGGGCCCCTCGATCAGCAGATGCGGGCCCTCCTGGGCGAGGTCCACGCTCGCCGGCCCGCGTGGCCCGGCGCCGAGCACGGCGACCGCGCGCCCGCCGAGCGCCTCCGTGTCGTCGGCGGCGTCCGCCCAACGGGCCATCAGGGACGCCGGGGTGGCCCGGGCCAGCCCCAACTCGTCGAGCAGCCGCGCCGCTTGGGGCAACGGCGCGGACACGCGCGCGTGCCGCTCGCCGGGGACGGCGTCCGTACGCAACGGGGCCAGCGCCCGTGCGAACCGCTCGGCCCAGGCCGTGGACACCGCGTCGACGGCGGCCACGGTGCCATGGCCGACGGGTCCCCGGGGGAGCTCCGCGGCCTGGGTGCGTGCGGCGCCTTCGGGGGCGCCCGGTGCGACCCGCATCAGCCGCAGCGCCGTGGCCACGTCCCCGCTGAGCAGGGCGACGGCTCCGCAGTCCCGGAACACCGACGAAGCCGCACAGGCCGCTTCGTACGTCTCCGTCACCGGCGAGGCGGGCGACGCGGCCGCCGTCTCGGCAAGACACACAACATGGATCCCGACCCGAGGCCCTTCAACCGCCAGCCGCGACACGGCTTCCCGCACGGCAGCGGGCCCGGGGTCACCGTCCACGACGACGACGGTGTACGGCCCGGCCCAGGCACCGGCTTCGTCGTCCTGCGCCCAGGAGGGGCGACGGTCGCGGCCTCGTCCTCCGGGGGCACCGTCGGTTTGTCCGCCGTCGAAGTGGATTCCCAGGTGGGTCTGGCTCTTATACACATCTCGAGCCCACGAGACTCGAATAAATCTCGTATGC
>NZ_JAAKZX010000294.1 GCF_011045025.1 Streptomyces ureilyticus | reverse complement strand
TCTCCGCGCCCGTCGTGGCGCCGGGCGGAGCCGGGAGGGAGGCGAGCACGGAGGCCGCCGGGCGGCGGAACGGCGCCGGGTCGCCAGAACTCTTGCGGGGGCGCACTTCCAGGATCCACACCGCACCAGAAGCGAACCAAACGAAAGAGGTTGACCCACGTGCAGGATGAACTCGTCGCGAGGGCCAAGGCGTGGCTGGCCGAAGACCCCGACCCGGAGACCAGGGACGAACTCGCCCAGCTGATCGACGCCAGGGCCACAGCGGAGCTCACCGCACGGTTCACCGGCACCCTCCAGTTCGGCACCGCGGGCCTGAGAGGCGAACTCGGCGCCGGCCCCATGCGAATGAACCGCGCGGTGGTCATCCGAGCCGCCGCAGGCCTGGCCGCGTACCTCAAGGGCAAGGGCCACAAGAACGGCCTGGTCGTCATCGGCTACGACGCCCGCCACAAGTCGGAGGACTTCGCCCGCGACACCGCCGCGGTGATGACGGGCGCGGGCCTGAGGGCAGCCGTACTCCCCCGCCCCCTCCCCACCCCCGTCCTCGCCTTCGCCATCAGGCACCTCGGCGCGATCGCGGGCGTGGAGGTGACCGCCAGCCACAACCCGCCCCGCGACAACGGCTACAAGGTCTACCTGGGCGACGGTTCCCAGATCGTCCCCCCGGCGGACGCCGAGATCGCCGCGCAGATCGAGGCGATCGCGAGCCTGAACGACGTACCGCGCCCGGCCGGCGGCTGGGAGATCCTCGCCGACGAAGGCGACGACAGCGTTCTGAACGCCTATCTCGCCCGTACGGACGCCGTGCTCGCCAAGAACTCCCCCCGAACCGCTCGCACCGTCTACACGGCGATGCACGGCGTCGGCAAGGACACCCTCCGCGCCGCCTTCGCCCGCGCGGGCTTCCCGGAACCCGTCCTCGTCGCCGAACAGGCGGACCCGGACCCGGACTTCCCGACCGTCGCCTTCCCGAACCCGGAGGAACCGGGCGCGATGGACCTGGCCTTCGCGAAGGCCCGCGAGACGAACCCGGACCTGATCATCGCGAACGACCCGGACGCTGACCGCTGCGCCGTGGCCGTCAAGGACAGCGGCGACTGGCGCATGCTGCGCGGCGACGAGGTCGGCGCCCTCCTCGCCGCCCACCTCGTGCGGCGCGGCGCCCGCGGCACCTTCGCGGAGTCGATCGTCTCGTCCTCCCTCCTCGGCCGTATCGCGGAGAAGGCGGATCTCCCGTACGAGGAGACCCTGACGGGCTTCAAGTGGATCGCCCGGGTGGAGGGCTTGCGTTACGGGTACGAGGAGGCCCTCGGCTACTGCGTGGACCCCGAGGGCGTACGGGACAAGGACGGCATCACGGCGGCCCTGCTGATCACGGAACTGGCCTCGGAGCTCAAGGAGCAGGGCAGAACCCTCCTCGACCTCCTCGACGACCTCGCCGTGGAGTACGGCCTGCACTCCACCGACCAGCTCTCGGTCCGCGTGGAGGACCTCTCCCTGATCGCAAGCGCGATGCACCGCCTCCGTGAGCAACCGCCCACCCACCTGGCCGACCTGGCGATCACGAAGTCGGAGGACCTGACGAAGGGCACGGACAAGCTCCCGCCCACGGACGGCCTCCGCTACACACTCGACGGCGCCCGCGTCATCGTCCGCCCCAGCGGCACGGAGCCGAAGCTGAAGTGCTACCTGGAGGTCGTCATCCCGGTCGCCTCGCAGGCCGACCTGCCGAAGGCTCGTGAGAGGGCGACTGTCCTTCTGACGGACATCAAGCGCGATCTGTCGGCGGCAGCGGGCATCTGACGCACACAGCCGTCTGCCGACAAGGACCAGATGAAGACGAACACCGCACACCCGTGGCTCCGGGTGAGCCTCCCCCTGGTCGTCAATGTCCTGCTGGGGTTCCCAGCCGTGGTGCCGGCGTTCCTGCTCTGGTACTTCGCGTCGAACTGGCCCCTTGCCAACCTGGGCTGGACCGACCGAGAGCCCACCGAGAACGACGGCGTGCTGCCCTGGGTGATGGTCGCCACACCGATCTTCACGCTGTTCGGTCTCGTCTGGTGGCTGGCCAACCGGCCTTTCCGGCGCAGGTCGGCGCTGTCATCTCATGCGTACTGGCTGCTGAGCTTCGCGGCCACGGCGCTGCCGACGCTCACTCTCATCATCATCAGCTGGGCAAGAGACTGAAGAAGGAGCCCACGGCGCCGCGGCAGTAAGCACGCTCACCTCAGCGCCATCACCGCCACCACCCACCCCAGTGCCAGCACGACCGTCAGCGGCCACAGCGGGCGACCGCGTTCGGGGGCCGTGCTCTCGCCCGTCGGACGCAGTGCGGGGTCCGTGCGCATCGCGCTGAGTTCGGCGGCCAGGGCGTCGTACGGGTGGACCAGGCCGCGGGTGCGCTCGAGCCAGCCCCAGTGGGGTGCGGCGACGGCCCAGTTGTCGCCGCGCCAGCGCAGTTTGAGTTCGAAGCGTTGGCGGCGTACGGAGCGGAGGTCCTCCCAGGGGACGTGCTGGGGGCCCCGCAGGCCGGTGACCCACAGGCCTGTACGGTCGGCGGTGATGCGCCAGGCCAGTTTCACGGGGACGCGGACGGCGCCGTAGACGCCCAGGATGACGACGAGGGCCAGCTTCCACGCGGCGGTGCCGGGTTCAGCGAACCAGGACCAGCAGAGCCAGATTCCCCAGGCCACCAGCAGCGCGGCGGCCAGCCGGTCGAGCCATCCGGCATGCCAGCGGCGTACCGCGACGGGCGGCTGGGTTCCGGCCAACTCCCTGGCTTGCTCCTCCAGTTGGCGGCTCTGTGCCTCCCGGGCCTTCTCCCGTTCGATACGCCGCCGCCCCGCGCTCAGCGACAACGGGCGCACGGGGCCCGTCGACCACTCGATCAGCGGAGGCTGAGCAGGGTCCACGTCGGCGCTGAGGACGCGGACCTCGGCGCCGTCGTAGGGCACGCCGAAGAGGACGGCTTCGCGGACCGGGCCCGGGGTGTCGGCCTCCACGAACTCCAGGAGCCGCTCGAGCTCCTCGTCGTCGGTCTCCGTCCCGTCGGCTTCCGCGTCGCCCTCGTCGGCACCGTCGTCCTCGTCGTCTTCGTCGTCTTCGTCGAACGAGGTCAGGTCGACTGTGAACAGGGGGCGGATGGCCCGGACGTCATCCGCCGCGTACACCTCCGTGCTGCCTTCCACGTCGTCGCGCACCAGGACGCGCAGTACCGGTGCGGGCTCCCGGCGCAGTTGAACGGCCCGGTGCCGGCCGAACCAGGCCGAGGCCAGGGCGGTCGCGCCGAGGCCGGCCACGAAGAAGGCGGCGGCCCAGGCGCCCCGGCGGTCGTCGGCCGAGGTCCAGAGGCCCGCGGTGGCACCGGTCAGCACGCCGAGGGCGAGGACCACGAGGCCGAGGTTGCGCAGGAAGCTGCCGCGCCGCACCGGTTCTTCCGCGTCCGGCAGCCAGGCCGTGACACCCTCGGCTGCCTCCAGCGCCCGCTCGTACTGCGCGCTCCGGGCCCGCAGGCGTACGGCGACGACCGCCCAGGCAGCCCCGACGACGAGCACGAAGAGGGCGGTCACCCCCCACGGCTGCGACGGTGCCTGGAACGCGAGCGCGAGGAGCAGCGCGGGCGCCCCGGCCCAGACGAGCTCGGGGCGGGCGAGCACCCACAGGACGTACACCGCGAACGCCGCCGCGAGGAACGGCCACAGCCCGCCGAGCAGCACGGCCCAGCCGCCCGCGCACAGCGCGAAGGTGGTCGCTCCGGCCGCGACCGACCTGCGGACGCGCAGGAACGTCCAGCGCGGCGGCAGCACCGCCGACCAGACGCCGGCCTGCCCGGCCGTCCAGTCCCGGCAGCCGTCCGGTATCGCCGTGGCGGGCAGCCGCAGAGGCTCGTCGTACGACACATCTACTCCCTCAGTGCGTGGCTACGCCGGTGACGCCTGGACCGGTCGGGACCGGACACCCGTAATGGAACACCCGTGACGGGACACCCGGACGGCGAAGGCAGTCACCACCCTCTCGTACGGGCCAAAGCGCCCATCTCCTCAAGATCCGGGGTGTTGGGTACCACCTCAGGGCCCGACGCGGCCCGAGCCGTCACCCCATCGCCAGCAGAATGGCCAGCAGCACCGCACCGGCCAGGGCCGGCGCCACGATCTCGTAGGCCCACCGCACCGACGGCTCCCCCTGCGCCCGCTTGTCCGGGCCCCGCGCCACCACCAGCTCACGCAGCTCGTCCATGATCTGGTCGGCCTGGGCGCGCACGGGCCCGGTCGGCTCCGGCATCCGCGACGGACGGACCTCGGCGCCCTCCTTGTCCGCGCGGGCCTGCCGCCGCGCCGCCTTCTTACGGGCGCGCAGCGAGACGGGTATCGCCCACAGCTGGTACTTGGTGCCGGACTTGTCGAGCACCTCGTTCGAGTAGCCGGAGCGCAGGGCCTCGACCGAGCCCCACGGCAGCACGATCATGCGGAAGGGGTTGCGGATGCGCAGCCGGTCGTCGTTCGCGAAGACGGCCGGGCGCAGGGTGAAGGCGACGACCAGCGGGACGAAGAGGATCAGCCCGGCGAGCGCCAGCCACGGCGTCCGGCCCTCGCCGACGATCAGCGCGTCGATACCGAGCCAGCCGGCGATGGCGAGCAGCATCACACCGCCCGCGATGGCCGCGGGCGACCGGTAGATCCGGTCCCTGGACTCCGGGACCGAGGGCCGCGGGGACGGCGTCGACGGCGAGGACGGCGAGGGTTCCGACGAGCCGCGGGACTCAGGAGCGCCCCGGGATTCCCGGGAGCCAGGAGAATCCGGAGATCCCGAAGAGCCCGGAGCATCCGAGGTGTCCGGAGCCTGAGGGGAGTCCGTACGTCCCGCAGAGCCCGGCGCATCCGAAGAGCCCTGGGCCTCCGGGGATGGGGAAGTTCCCGGGGAGTCCGGTGGCGGTGGCTGATGGTCCGGGGTCGTCATGCTCCCGATTCTGCCCGACGCCGCTGACAACGCTCATCCGCGGTCGCCGAGCTCTCGAAGACGCGCCGTGTCCATCTCTCGATGAGCGCGAAAAGCATCGAGGGCTGTACAGCCGCTACGCGCGTAGATATGCTCCCCTCGTGACCATGCCCACCACAGCACCAGCCGCACACGCACTCGGCGACGTAACCGCGTCCGACAGCACGCTGCGCCGCTTCCTCCACGGGCTGCCCGGAGTCGACGCGGTCGGCCTGGAGGCGCGCGCCGCCTCGCTCGGCACCCGTTCCATCAAGACGACGGCGAAGGCGTACGCCATCGACCTCGCCATCTCGATGGTCGACCTGACGACACTGGAAGGCGCGGATACCCCGGGCAAGGTCCGGGCGCTCGGCGTCAAAGCCGTCCATCCCGACCCCACGGATCGTACGACCCCCACGACGGCGGCCGTCTGCGTCTACCCCGACATGGTGGCCGCAGCCAAGGAGGCCGTCGCCGGTTCCGGCGTCAAGGTCGCCTCCGTCGCCACCGCCTTCCCGGCGGGGCGTGCCGCGCTCGACGTGAAGCTGGCCGACGTACGCGACGCCGTCTCGGCCGGGGCGGACGAGGTCGACATGGTCATCGACCGGGGTGCGTTCCTCGCGGGGAACTACATGAAGGTGTACGACGAGATCGTGGCGGTCAGAGAAGCCCTCGGTTCGAGCGCCCGCCTGAAGGTCATCTTCGAGACCGGCGAGCTGTCGACGTACGACAACATCCGGCGCGCAAGCTGGCTCGGCATGCTGGCCGGGGCCGACTTCATCAAGACCTCGACGGGCAAGGTGGCGGTGAACGCGACGCCCGCGAACACCCTGCTCATGCTGGAGGCCGTGCGTGACTTCCGCGCGCAGACCGGGGTACAGGTCGGGGTGAAGCCCGCGGGCGGCATCCGCACCAGCAAGGACGCGATCAAGTTCCTGGTCCTGGTGAACGAGACGGCGGGCGAGGACTGGCTGGACAACCACTGGTTCCGCTTCGGCGCGTCCTCGCTCCTGAACGACCTGCTGATGCAGCGCCAGAAGCTGGCCACCGGCCGCTACTCCGGCCCCGACTACGTGACGGTGGATTGATCATCATGGCTTCCGTATTCGAGTACGCACCGGCGCCCGAGTCCCGGTCCGTCGTCGACATCGCGCCCTCGTACGGCCTGTTCATCGACGGCGAGTTCACCGATGCGGCGGACGGCAGGGTCTTCAAGTCGATCTCGCCGTCCACGGAAGAAGTCCTCTCCGAAGTCGCCCAGGCGGGCGAGGCGGACGTCGACCGCGCGGTGAAGGCCGCCCGTAAGGCCTTCGAGAAGTGGTCGGCACTGCCCGGCTCCGAGCGCGCCAAATACCTCTTCCGTATCGCCCGCATCATCCAGGAGCGCAGCCGCGAACTGGCCGTCCTGGAGACGCTGGACAACGGAAAGCCCATCAAGGAGACGCGCGACGCCGATCTCCCCCTGGTAGCGGCGCATTTCTTCTATTACGCGGGCTGGGCGGACAAGCTGGAGCACGCAGGCTTCGGCGCGAGCCCGCGGCCCCTGGGCGTCGCGGGCCAGGTCATCCCCTGGAACTTCCCGCTCCTCATGCTGGCGTGGAAGATCGCCCCAGCGCTCGCGACCGGCAACACGGTGGTCCTGAAGCCCGCCGAGACGACCCCCCTCTCGGCGCTGTTCTTCGCGGACATCTGCCGTCAGGCGGGCCTGCCCAAGGGCGTCGTCAACATCCTTCCCGGGTACGGCGACGCAGGCGCAGCCCTGGTCGGGCACGAGGACGTGAACAAGGTCGCGTTCACGGGCTCGACGGCGGTCGGCAAGGAGATCGCGCGAACCGTCGCGGGCACGCGCAAGAAGCTCACCCTCGAACTCGGCGGCAAGGGCGCCAACATCGTCTTCGACGACGCCCCCATCGACCAGGCCGTCGAGGGCATCGTCACGGGCATCTTCTTCAACCAGGGCCAGGTCTGCTGCGCAGGCTCCCGACTTCTCGTACAGGAGTCGATCCGGGACGAGCTCCTTGACTCCCTGAAGCGCCGCCTGTCGACCCTGCGCCTGGGCGACCCGCTCGACAAGAACACCGACATCGGCGCGATCAACTCCGCCGAACAGCTGGCCCGTATCACCGCGCTCACCGAGCAGGGCGAGGCGGAGGGCGCCGAGCGCTGGTCCCCGGCCTGCGAACTGCCGTCCTCCGGCTACTGGTTCGCCCCGACGCTCTTCACGAACGTCACCCAGGCGCACACCATCGCCCGCGACGAGATCTTCGGCCCGGTGCTGTCCGTCCTCACCTTCCGCACGCCGGACGAGGCGGTCGCCAAGGCCAACAACAGCCAGTACGGCCTCTCGGCGGGCATCTGGACGGAGAAGGGCTCCCGGATCCTGGCCGTCGCGAACAAGCTCCGCGCGGGCGTCGTGTGGTCCAACACGTTCAACAAGTTCGACCCGACCTCGCCGTTCGGCGGCTACAAGGAGTCGGGCTTCGGCCGCGAGGGCGGTCGTCACGGCCTGGAGGCGTACCTCGCCCCGTCGAGCCCGGAGGGCGAGCGATAAATGAGCACAGTTGACGCAAGGCTCAGTGTCTTCAAGACCTACAAGCTGTACGTGGGCGGGAAGTTCCCGCGTTCCGAGAGCGGCCGGGTGTACGAGGTGACCGACTCGAAGAGCAAGTGGCTGGCCAACGCGCCCCTCGCGTCCCGTAAGGACGCCCGTGACGCCGTTGTGGCGGCCCGCAAGGCGTTCGGCCCCTGGTCCGGCGCCACGGCGTACAACCGCGGCCAGATTCTCTACCGCGTCGCGGAGATGCTGGAGGGCCGCAAGGAGCAGTTCGTACGGGAGGTCGCGGAAGCGGAGGGCCTCTCCAAGTCGAAGGCGGCCGCCCAGGTGGACGCCGCGATCGACCGCTGGGTCTGGTACGCGGGCTGGACCGACAAAATCGCCCAGGTGGTGGGCGGCGGCAACCCGGTGGCGGGCCCGTTCTTCAACCTCTCGACGCCCGAGCCGACGGGCGTGGTGACGGTCATCGCCCCCCAGGAGTCGTCGTTCCTGGGCCTGGTCTCGGTGGTCGCCCCAGTCATCGCGACGGGCAACACGGCGATCGTGGTGGCGTCCGAGAAGTCCCCGCTCCCGGCCCTCTCCCTCGGCGAGGTCCTGGCCACCTCCGACCTCCCCGGGGGCGTGGTCAACGTCCTCTCCGGCCGTACGGCTGAAATCGCGACGCCCCTCGCGGCCCACCAGGACGTCAACGCGATCGACCTGGCCGGCGCGGACGACGTACTCGCGAAGGAACTGGAGATCGCAGCCGCGGACAACCTCAAGCGGGTCCTGCGTCCACAGCCTGTGGATTACGCGGAGACGCCTGGCATCGAGCGCATGACGGCCTTCCTTGAGACGAAGACGGTCTGGCACCCGACGGGTTCGCTGGGCGCGTCCGGCTCCTCGTACTAGCCGTACTGGTCTCGCTGAGCGCGTCACGAACCGCACAAGCCGCAGCCCTGATCCTCCTCCGTCCAGGAGGGCCAGGGCTGCGATGTGATGCGTGATCCAAACATGACCCGCAGGGTCGGCAAGAAGCCTCCGATGCCGCACACTGGTGCCTCGTGAGTTCTCATCCCCCGATAGCCACCCGGGTCGTGCTGCTGTGCGGTCCCTCCGGTTCTGGCAAGTCCCTTCTCGCGGCCCGCTCCGGGCTTCCGGTGCTGCGGCTCGACGACTTCTACAAGGAGGGCGACGATCCGACGCTGCCGCAGGTGGCGGGGAGTTCGGACATCGACTGGGACCATCCGCTGTCCTGGGACGCGGACACGGCCGTCGCGGCGATCGCCGAGCTGTGCCGCAGGGGGCGTACGAAGGTTCCCGTGTACGACATCTCCCTCAGCGCCCGTACCGGCGAAGAAATCGTCGACATAGGGCGGACCCCGCTGTTCATCGCGGAGGGCGTCTTCGCCGCCGAGATCGTCGAGCGGTGTCGGGAGATCGGGGTGCTGGCGGACGCGCTGTGTCTGAGCCGCGGGCCGGTGAAGACATTCCGCCGCCGCTTTCTGCGGGACCTCAAGGAGGGCCGCAAGTCCGTTCCGTTCCTGCTCCGCCGCGGCTGGCGCCTGATGCGCGCCGAACGCTCCATCGTGTCCCGCCAGACGTCCCTGGGCGCCCATGCCTGCGACAAGGACGAGGCGCTGGGCAGGCTGGCAGCGGCCGCCGCGGGACGGTGCGTGAAGGCGCGTACGGTGGCGTGATCACGTACGACCACTTCAGTCGCGTACGGCGGCTTCAGTCACGTACGCGCAGAGAAGCGGGACTGGATGGACCCCCCGGCCCTCCAGTCCCGCTCCCTTTTCCCCGTGGTCCCCCGTGTATCCCCGTGATCCTCCGAGGTCCCCCGTTGACCCCGTTGATCCCCCCTGCGGTGCTCCCCCGTTGTGACCC
>NZ_JAAKZX010000293.1 GCF_011045025.1 Streptomyces ureilyticus | reverse complement strand
CCCGTCCCCCGCGCCCCGCACCCCGGGTTCGGCTGCCCTCCGGCCTTCTCCGCCCGCAGACGTCATGCCCCGGCCTCTGCTGCACCTCTCAGGGAGTTTCCGTGACCCAGCAGTCATCAGGCCCGGATCATCGCACCCACCTCCGGCAAGGCGCCGTGGGGGTGGCGGTCGTCCTGTTCTTCGCGCTCTCCGCGCAGGCGCCGCTCACCGGTGTCGCCGGAACCCTCCCCGTCCCCCTCGGCCTCGGCAACGGCGGCGTGCCCGCCACTTACCTGCTGGTCGGGGCCATGATCGGCCTGTTCTCGGTCGGCTTCATCGCCATGAGCCGCCACGTCAGCGACGCGGGCGCCTTCTACGCGTAAGCCTCCCGGGGCCTGGGCAATCCGCTCGTGGAGCCGGCCGACGTTTCACGGTCCGCCTCTGCCGACAGGGCCTGGGCGATCGGGGAACCGGGTCCCGGGTGCCCGGCGCGGTTCCAAGCGCCGGGCACCCGGGACCCGCGCATTGCCGGCGGGACAGTCGCCGCGGATTCGCCAGTAGGTGCACGTGCTTCCGCCCATGCGTGCACGGGATCCGGCCGCGCGGCAGGAAGTCCCGGCCGAGGTCTGGACCCGAACCCCGCCCGTCCTTTTTCCTCTACCAACGTAGAAAAAAGCACCGCCAAGTGCACCCCTGGAGGAGCACCATGACCGCCACAGCTCACCCGCTCGACCAGTTGACCGCGGGCGAGATCGAGGAGATCCGCTCGGTGCTGGACCGAGCCGGATCCCTTCAGGACACCTCGCGCTTCGTCTTCGTGGGCCTCGAAGAGCCCACGAAGAGCGACCTGTTCGCCTTCTCCGTGGGTGACCCGGTGGACCGCCGGGCCCGCGTACTGCTCCATGACATCGCGGGCGCTCCCGGGCGGGACGTTCTCGTGTCCCTGGCCGGGCGGAACATCGTCGCCGAGCGAACGCTGGATGCCGTCGCCGACGGTCAACTTCCCGTGCTGGAAGAGGAATTCGGCATCGTCGAAGAGGTGCTCGCCCAGGACGAGCGGTGGCTGGCCGCGCTCAAGGACCGCGGCCTGGACGTGGCCCGCGTACGCGTCGCCCCGCTGTCCGCCGGTGTCTACGCCGACGAGTACCCGGACGAGTCCGGCCGCCGCATCCTGCGCGGCCTGGCGTTCGTCCAGGAACACGAGCAGGACCACGCCTGGGCCCACCCCGTCGACGGCCTGGTCGGCTACGTGGACGTGCTCAGCCGCACCGTCCACCGCGTCGTCGACATCGGCCCCGTCCCGATCCCCACCGGATCCGGGAACTTCCACGACCCGGCCGTCACCGGCCCCGCCCGCACCACGCAGAAACCCATCGAGATCACCCAGCCCGAGGGACCCAGCTTCACCCTTGAGAACAATCTGCTGACGTGGGAGAACTGGTCCCTGCGCATCGGATTCGACGCCCGCGAGGGCCTGATCCTGCACCAACTGGCCTTCCGGGACCGGGACAAGGGCCGCGACCGCCCGGTCATCCACCGGGCCTCCATCGCCGAGATGGTCGTGCCCTACGCCGACCCCTCGCCGGTCCGCTCCTGGCAGAACTACTTCGACACCGGCGAGTACCTGATCGGCCGGGCGGCCAACGCCCTCCAACTCGGCTGCGACTGTCTCGGTGACATCACCTACCTCGACGCGGTCATCGCCGACGAGTCGGGCCACCCGCGGACCCTGCCCAACGCGGTCTGCCTGCACGAGGAGGACTACGGCATCCTCTGGAAGCACACCGATCTGTGGGCGAACTCGAACGAGACCCGCCGCCAGCGCCGCATGGTGCTCTCCTTCTTCACCACGGTCGGCAACTACGACTACGGCTTCTACTGGTACCTCTACCTCGACGGCACCATCGAGTTCGAGGCCAAGGCCACCGGAGTCGTCTTCACCTCCGCCTATCCGGGCGGCGACTACCCGTATGCCGCCGAGATCGCCCCCGGCCTCGGCGCCCCTTACCACCAGCACCTGTTCTGCGCCCGCCTGGACATGGCGCTCGACGGTACGGAGAACCGGGTCGAGGAGGTCGACGTCGTGCGCCTCCCCATCGGCCGTCCGGACAATCCGCGCGGGAACGCCTTCACCTACCGGCACACACCGCTGACCAGGGAGAGCGAGGCGAAGCGCACCGCCGACATGAGTGTCGACCGGGTCTGGCACATCACCAACCCAGGATCGCTCAATGCCCTTGGAAAGCCGGTCGGCTACGTGCTCCACCCCGAGGGCAAGCCGACGCTGCTCGCCGACCCGGACTCCTCCATCGCTGCCCGGGCCGCCTTCGCCACCAAGCACCTGTGGGTGACCGCCTACGACCCTGCCGAGCGTTATCCGGCCGGTGATTTCGTCAACCAGCACCCCGGCGGTGCCGGGCTGCCTGCCTACGCGGCGGCGGACCGGGACATCGACGGGCAGTCGCTGGTGGTCTGGCACACCTTCGGTCTCACCCACGCGCCCCGCCCGGAGGACTGGCCGATCATGCCGGTCGACTACACCGGCTTCAAGCTGAAGCCGGCCGGCTTCTTCGACCGCAACCCGACGCTCGACGTGCCCCCGAACGCGTCCGGCTCGCACGGCTGCTGCGGTCGCGACGGCCATGCGTGAAGTGATGCTGACGGCCGGCCTGGCAGGGGCGCTGCTGTGCCTGGCCGGTCACCTACCCGGGCCGGTGCGCCGCTGGGGGCCACAGTCGCTGGCGCTGAGCAGCATGGCGCTCATGTCCGGCGACCGGGGGCGCTCAGCAGCCTGCGTGATCGGGGCCGCCTGCCTGTGGAGCGTCGTGCGAGCGTGCGTCGACCGGCGGGGCTGGGACGAGGTGACCGACCTGGCCGCGATGGCACTGCTCATGGTGCTGATGACAAGCCACTCCGGCGGATCACCTACGCACATGGCTGCCGGCATGGTGGCCGGGCCGGCCGCACTCACGGTCGTCGTCTGGGTGACCGCCCGAGCGGCTGGGATCATGTTCGGTCAGCTGTCGGACCGCTCCGCCGGCCCGGACGCCGTGCCCTGCACCCGTCGGGCATGGGCTTACCGGGAGCCCGGTGCGGCACTCATGATCATCAGCATGGCGGCCATGTTCGTGTGAGGCGGCCGGTACGGAACGGAGAAGGACCACATGCCGAAGATCGTCGATCACGAGGCCCGGAGACGTCTGATCATCCGGTCGGTCTGGTCGCTCGTCAGCCGCCGCGGCCTCGCCGCGGTGACCATGAGGGAACTCGCGGCCGAGGCGGGCTTCGCCAACGGAGGGCTCGCCCCGTACTTCCGCGACAAGGACGAGATCCTGCTCGCCGCCTTCCAGTACGCGTGCGACGCGACCGAAGGCCGCATGGAGCCCGCCATCGCGGAGACGGGCGGTCTGGCGGCCCTGCGCAGCCTCTGCCGCGAGCTGATGCCGTTGGACGACACACGGCTTCTGGAGGCGCGGGTCGTGGTCGCCTTCTGGGACCGTGCCCTGTACGACCCGCGCATGTCGTCCGCCTACGAAGCCATCATGGGCCGGTGGCGGACGCTCATGCACGGCTGCCTCGCCCAGGCCAGGAGAGCCGGTGAGGTGACCACCCGCACCTGCGACGAGGACATCGTCGAGACGCTGTTCGCCGTCGTCCTGGGCTTCCAGGTCAACGCCGTCCTCACGCCGGCAATCACCACCCCGGAACGCCAGCTCGAGGTCCTCGAAGGGCTCTTGGCGTCCTACACCTGATCGATGCACCCGTGGGCGGAAGTCCGTGCACGCAGTGCCGCCGCAGACCCGGCCCGGCTGCTTAGGGTCGTTGCCACGACGTCCCTGAAAGCGAGGACCGATGACCGTCAACTCTCGCCTGCCCGCGCCCACAGCGCGCTCAGAGCCGGCCGACGTCGTGTACGTCCTGGACGACGACGAGCAACTGTGCCAGTCCCTGGCCTGGCTGCTGGACTCCGTGCACATCAACACGGAGTGCTTCACCGACGCGGACTCCTTCCTGGCCGCCTTCGATCCGGGCCGCCCCGCCTGCCTGGTCCTGGACGTACGTATGCCGCACAAGGGCGGGTTCCAGGTCCAGGAGTTCCTCAACACTTCCGACGCCGTGCTACCGGTCGTCTTCGTCTCGGCGCACGGCGACATCCGGATGTCGGTGCGTGCCCTGCAGCGGGGTGCGCTGGACTTCCTGGAGAAGCCCTACGACCCGCAGCACGTGCTCGAAGTCGTCCAGAACGCACTGGGCCTGGCCCGCAAGCGATACGCCGAACAAGCCGAGCGGCGTGCGGTGCTGGCCCGGCTTGCCGCGCTGAGTCAGCGCGAACGGGAGATCCTGCGGCTCGTGATCGCGGGACAACCGAGCAAGTCGATCGCCAGACAGCTGGACATCAGCCTCAAGACGGTCGACGCCCACCGCGCGAGGATCAGGGAGAAGACAGCCGCCGAGAGCCTGGGCGCCCTGATCGGCGACATGCTGCGCTGCGGTCTCGGACAGTCCGAGGTGTGAGCCCACATGCCCACAGCACCTGAGATAACGTCATCCGACTTCGGCCCGCTCTTCGCCGCGCTGCAGCACTGCGTCCTGGTGCACGACGCCGCGACGAAGGACATCCTGTGGGCCAATCCCGCCGCCTGTGCCGTCCTGGGCTTCACGGTCGACGAGCTGAAACCGCTCAAGGCTCCCGACATGAGCTCCAACGCCCGCCAGTACGCCCGGGAGATCGGTGTCTCGTGGTTGCAGCGGGCCGTCGACAAGGGCACCAGCACCATCGAATGGTGTTACCGGTCGAAAGCAGGCGTGGACATCCTGACCGAGGCCGTCGCCGTGCGAGTGGACCTCGCCAGAGGGCCCGTGGTGATGGTGCAATTCCGCGACATCGCGGAGGAGAAGGCCACCCGGCTCGACCTGTTCCGCACCGAGGGCCGGCTGCACGCGTTCCTGCGCAACCTCGACGAGGGGATCGTCGTCCTCGACGGCGACGGCCGCATGCTGTTCGCGAGCGAATCAGCGGGGGCGTTGCTCCACACCGATCCGGATGATCTCGTCGGCGCCGGCTTCGCCGGCTTCCTGGCTCCCGAGTCCGCCGTACTCCTGCAGGAGGCCCTCACCACCACCCCCCGCGGCACAACACCCAGGAACACCCGCTACCGCCTTGCGATCCCGGGCGGCACCGACGGGCCGGCCCGCTGGTTCGCGGCCCGCTGCCAGTACATCGACATCGAGAACGACCTGCACGGCCTGCTCCTCCTCTTCCACGACATCACCGACACGGTCCGCGCGGAGGAAGAGCACCACCACGACGCCCAGTACCTCAACTACCTGGCCCGCTACAACGCCATGGGCGACATGGCGATGGCCATCGCCCACGAGGTGAGCCAGCCGATCTCGGCGGCGCACAACTTCGTGGCGGGGGTGCGAAGCCGTATGAACGGCGCCCGCGAGGACCTCGGTTGGGGCCTGGAGAACGCGGGGAAACAACTGGACCGGGCGGCACTGATCCTTTCCAGCCTGCGGCAGTACGTCGTACGCCTCGAAGAGTCCAAGCAACGCGCCGACCTGAACGACATCATGGCCGACTGCGCCTACTTCGTCGACGTACGAGCCAGACAGAACTCGGTCGCCCTGCGCTGGGAACGCACGGACGAAGAGCTTCCTGTGCATTGCGAGAAGGTCATGATCGGACAGGTTGTGATGAATCTCGCCTTCAATGCGATCGAGGAAATGGCAGGTTGGCCCCCGGAACAGCGGACGGTGACCGTGGCCACGCGCCGTCACGACACGTACGCCGAGTTTGAGGTACGGGACACGGGACGGGGCCTGCCGGATCTCCCGTCCGACCAGATATTCGACGGAGCCTTCAGCACGAAGGGGAACGGCCACGGCATCGGCCTCGCTCTCAGCCACCGCATCATCACGCGTCACGGCGGTGACATCCAGGCCGAGGCGAACACTCCTCGCGGGACGGTGTTCCGCGTCCGGCTGCCGCTCCTGCGGTAAGGAAATCCCCTATGCGGCCCCTCCGATTCCCGATTGTCCGCGCCCGGTCGGCCCGCCTAGCGTCATAGCGAGACAGCAGGAAACCAATCGGCTCGCGCATGCCAGAGGACAATCTCATGACGCAGACGCTGGATTCATCTCTTGAGCGGGTATTGGCCCTGGTGGCCGACCGGCGGGATGAATTCGAGGAAAAGCGACACGTGCCACGGGACGTAGTCGCCGAATTCAAGAAGGCGGGCCTCTACCGGGCGAGTACGCCGCGACGCTTCGGCGGCGAGCCACTGGCACCGGCGGAATTCCTCCGGCGCATCGAGCGGATATCCGAGGCCGACGGATCGGCCGGCTGGGTCGCCAGCTTCGGCTCGTCGCTCGTCTACCTCGCCGCGCTGCCCCTGGAAACCCAGGCCGAGCTGTACGCGGAGGGACCCGATGTCGCCTTCGCCGCGGGCTTGTTCCCCGTCCAGGCCGCCGAACGAGCCGGAGAGGGCTACCGGATCTCCGGCAGGTGGAAGTTCGCCAGCGGCTGCAAGGGCGCGGACGTCCTCGGCGTCGGCATCAAGGCCGGCGAGGACCACGGCGGACGGCCACTGACCGCCGTACTGCGGCCCGGGCAGGTGGAGATCGTCGAGAACTGGGACGTCGTCGGAATGCGCGGCACCGGCAGCCACGACCTGGTCGTCGACGGCGTCGTCGTACCGGAGGAGTGGACCTTCGTCCGCGGCGGCGAGCCCGCCGTCGACGAACCGCTGTACCGCTACCCGGCCGTCGCGTACGCCGCGCAGGTGCTGGCGGTCGTCGGCCTCGGCGTGGCCCGCGCCGCCCTCGACCACGTCGTCACCCAAGGCGGCCGGGCCAGCTTCACCGGCGGGCCGAAGGCGGCCGACCGTGCCACCTTCCGTATCGGCGTCGGTCAGGCTGAAGCCCAGCTCCGGTCCGCACGCGCCTTCTTCTACGAGACGACGGAGGAGGTGTGGGCGACGGTGGAGCGAGGGGACCCCGCCACCGCACACCAGGCCAGCCTGCTGCGGCTCGCCTCCACCCATCTCGCCAAGACCTCCTTCGAAGTCGTCCGGGCCGCGTACCAGCTCGCCGGGATACTCGCCATCGCGGACAGCAGCCCCATGCAGCGCTACCTGCGGGACGCCTCAGTGGTCCCGCAGCACGCCTTCCTCCAGGAAGGCATCTACGACGCTGCGGGAGCGGTGCTCACAGGCGTGCAGCCTTTCCCCGGCTACCCGTGAGGGACCCCCGCCCTCATCCCACGTCACTCCTGAAAGGCAGAACTCCCATGTCCGATTCCCCGCTGCGGGTGCTGTTCTGTATCGGCGTCAACCAGAACTTCTTCGACCTGCCCACCGGCCAGGGTAAGTCCGTCTGGGACGGCTTCATGAGCATGCTCGCACAGTTCCACGAACTACCCGGCGTCTCCGTCCTCGGCACCATCGACGACGACCGGCACCTGGTCGGCCCGTCCGACTCCTGGCCCTGGACCTGCTACGTCCTCGCCGATGTCGTCGACCAGTCCACGGTGGCCGCGGCCTGCAACCTCTTCCGCACCGTGCAGGTCGGCGACCACGGCCTGTGGCGCTACATGAAGATCGAGGCACGCATCGGCCGCCCGCTGCCGGACCCGGAGCCGGCCCGATGAGCCCCCAGGGGACCGGTGCGACCTGGGAGGACGACACCCACCGGGTCGCCCTGGTGACGGGCGCGGCCCGCGGCCTCGGCGCCTGCATCGCCGGGCGGCTCTACGACCGTGGCTACCGGGTCGCGTTGACCGACCTGGATGCGGAGGCCGCCGCGAAAGCGGCCGCGGAACTCGACCCCACAGGGCAGAACGCGGTCGGCCTCGCCCTGGACGTACGGGACAAGGACGCCTTCGCACGGGTGCGCGACCAACTGGCCGGGCGCTGGGGCGCGGTGCACGTCCTGGTCAACAACGCCGGACACTCCAAGGTCGAGTCGCTGATGACGATCACCCCGGAGAGCTTCGAGTCGGTGGTGGCCACCAACCTCAACGGCACGTTCTTCGGCTGCCAGGTCTTCGGCGCATACTTCGCCGAACGCGGCTACGGGCGCATCGTCAACATCGGCTCGCTCGCCGGACAGAACGGCGGTACCGCAACCGGCGCGCACTACGCGGCGGCCAAGGGCGGAGTCGCCACGCTGACCAAGGTGTTCGCCCGCGAACTCGGCCCGCACGGAGTGACCGTCAACTCCATCGCCCCCGGACCGCAGGACCTTCCCGTCGTCCGCGAGACGGTCGCTCCCGAGAAACTCGCCCAGACCGAGGCCATGATCCCCGTCGGCCGGCTCGGCCGCCCCACGTTCATCGCCGACATGGCCGTCCTGCTCGCCGCCGAGCACGCGGACACGGTCACCGGAGCCTGCTGGGACGCCAACGGCGGCCTGTTCATGCGCTGACGTCGCGAAGGGAACCTGATCATGACCCTCCGGCACACCGCCACGGTCGAGGACGCGCTGCGTCGCCTGGAGAGGACCGAGCCCGACATCCGTGCCTGGGTGCGGGTGGATGCCGACGATGTCCGCGCGGCCGCTGAGCGGGCACTGGACGGCCCGCTGCAGGGCGTGCCGTTCGGCGTGAAGGACATCATCGACGTCGCCGGCCTGCCCACGGTATGCGGTTCCCCGCTCCGCCGTGGCCGGATCGCCGACGCCGACGCCTGGCTGGTGGAGCGGCTCAGGAGTGCGGGCGCCGTGCCCCTCGGCAAGACCGTGACCACGGAGTTCGCGTACTTCCAGCCCGGCCCCACCCGTAACCCCCATGGCCTCGCCCACACGCCCGGCGGCTCCTCCAGCGGCTCGGCCGCCGCGGTCGCCGCCGGCGTGGTGCCCCTCGCCCTGGGCTCCCAGACGGCGGGCTCACTGACCCGGCCGGCGTCCTTCTGCGGTGTCGCCGGATACGTCGCACCCGTGGGCGCGTGGCCGACAACGGGATTCACCGGGCTCAGCCCGACCCTCGACGCACCGGGGCTGCTCGCCGCGCAGGTGGCGGACCTGGCCACGGCGGTCGAGGCAGTCGACGGGACGCGGGCCGAAAACCCGTGGTCTGTAAGGGCGTTGGTGTGGCATGGCACTGAACTTGCCGACACGGACCCGGCGATGCACGCAGCGCTGGAGCGTACCGTCGGGATCCTCGCGGCCGACGGCGCCGAAACGGACGTGCTCGATGTACCAGGCGTACTCGGCGCGCTCGGCGAAGAGGTCCGTACGACCGAACTCGCCGAGACACATGCCACCGTGATGGCGTACGAGGCCGCGCGCTCGTTGCACGCCGAGGCGCAGCACCCCGAGTCCCTGAGCAAACACCTGAACGAACTCCTGGAGCGCGGACGCACCACCCCGAAGGCCGAGTACGAGGCGGCGCTGGGCTTCCGGCGCACGGCCCGCACCGCGATCCTCGAACTGCTGGACCACGTCGACGTGATCCTCGCCC
>NZ_JAAKZX010000292.1 GCF_011045025.1 Streptomyces ureilyticus | reverse complement strand
GCGGGGGGGTGTTCATCAGTCTCCTAGCGGGCGGACCACCAGCTGCAGCTGGTGAGGGAATCGCTACCCTGAGTTGTGATATTTTCCTTTCGTCCCGCAAGGGATCGGTTCGGGCTGGACCGCAACCCTAGGGTTGGAAGCCCCCTCCTTCAGGAGGGGAGCGGAGTCACAACCGTCTTTCTCATCGACGGTCGGCGGTTCACTGGTCGGCGCGGTCGGCGTTGTCGACCGCGTCCCAGACGTTGGCGTACCAGGGGCGGGCGGCCGCGCCCTGCGTCGTACGCGACTTGGTCGCCGCGTTCGGATCGATCACGATGTAGCCGGTCTCGCCCGGCTTCACGTAGTGCAGGCGCTCGCGGATCCGCTGCTCGGCGTAGGCGTCGTCCTGCCAGCGCGCCTTGAGGTCGCGCAGTTGCTCGACGCGCTCACGGGCCTGCTGCCGTTCCTGCTCGAGTTCGGCGATCTCGGCGCGCTGGGAGACGTACTGCCGGGTCGGATACGCGAGGGCGACGATGAGGGAGCACAGGACGAGGGCGAGCAGCGCGGCCCGCCCGGTCAGCCGGGAGCGGCGGGCCTGGCGCCTGGTCTGTGAGCGGTAGACGCGGGCCGCCGTCTGCTCGCCGAGCAGCCGCAGCCTGGTCGCGGTGGAGAACCGGTCCCGGTCCTTCGCGGCCATTCATGCCTCCCCTGCACCCACACGCGTACGTCCCCGCACACGGTACGGGACCGCGTACGGGGACGTAGGCAAGGAGGCGCCTACAGGCAGGTCAGCCCTTGAAGCGGGGGAACGCCGAACGGCCCGCGTACACCGCCGCGTCGTCGAGGATCTCCTCGATGCGCAGCAGCTGGTTGTACTTGGCGACGCGGTCCGAGCGGGCCGGGGCGCCGGTCTTGATCTGGCCGCAGTTCACCGCGACGGCGAGGTCGGCGATGGTGACGTCCTCGGTCTCGCCGGAGCGGTGGGACATCATGCACTTGAAGCCGTTGCGCTGGGCCATCTCGACGGCGTCCAGGGTCTCGGTCAGCGAGCCGATCTGGTTGACCTTGACCAGCAGGGCGTTGGCGGAGCCCTCCTCGATACCGCGGGCGAGGCGCTCCGGGTTGGTGACGAAGAGGTCGTCGCCGACGATCTGGACCTTGTCGCCGATCTTGTCGGTGATGACCTTCCAGCCGGCCCAGTCGTCCTCGAACAGCGGGTCCTCGATGGAGACGAGCGGGTACGAGGCGACGAGCTCCTCGTAGTACTCCGTCATCTCGGCGGCCGAGCGCGACTTGCCCTCGAAGAGGTACGCGCCGTCCTTGTAGAACTCGGAGGCGGCGACGTCGAGCGCGAGCGCGACCTGCTCGCCGGGCTGGTAGCCGGCCTCCTTGATGGCCTCGATGATGAGGTCGAGGGCGGCGCGGTTGGACTCCAGGTTCGGGGCGAAGCCGCCCTCGTCGCCGAGGCCGGTGGACAGGCCCTTGGTCTTCAGCACCTTCTTGAGGGTGTGGTAGACCTCGGCGCCCCAGCGCAGCGCCTCGGAGAAGGACTCCGCGCCGATGGGGGCGATCATGAACTCCTGGATGTCCACGTTCGAGTCGGCGTGCGAGCCGCCGTTCAGGATGTTCATCATCGGGACCGGCAGCAGGTGCGCGTTCGGCCCGCCCAGGTAACGGAACAGCGGGAGGTCGCTGGCCTCGGAGGCGGCGTGCGCGACGGCGAGGGAGACGCCGAGGATGGCGTTGGCGCCGAGCGAGCCCTTGTTGTCGGTGGCGTCCAGGTCGATCATGGCCTGGTCGATCAGCCGCTGCTCGGTGGCGTCGTAACCGACGAGCTCCGGGCCGAGCTGCTCGATGACGGCGAGAACCGCTTTCTCGACACCCTTGCCGAGGTAGCGGTTGGCGTCTCCGTCGCGGAGTTCGACAGCCTCGAAGGCGCCCGTGGAGGCGCCGGACGGAACGGCGGCACGACCCGTGCTGCCGTCGTCGAGGCCGACCTCGACCTCGACCGTGGGATTGCCTCGGGAGTCCAGGATTTCCCGGGCTACGACGACGTCGATGGACGGCACGAGCATCTCCTTCTGGGATGTGACGCGGTGACGCGGGCCGCTGGGCCCGCACAGCGCGAAGCCGCGGCGGCTCCGCGATGACGAGCCTAACCGGCTCCGGGCGATCGGCCAGCCGTCCGCCCCGCGCATCGACTGAACCGAGAGCAAATTGTTTCCCAACGGAACAAACCGAGGGCGGGACAAACAGCGGAACAAGCAGCGGAACAAGTGGGAGCGACAAGTAGTGGGGACAAGTAGGGGACAGAAAAGTCCCGACCCGGTGCGTACGGGGGAAGACGCACCGGGTCGGGACTGTCCGGAGGCTCAGCTTCGGCCGAGTTCGGGGCCTCGGCTTCGGCTGAGCTCGGCGCTCAGCTGACGCCGCTCTGGGGGCTGGGCTTCAGCTGAGCCGGGGCTCGGTGTCAGCTGAGGTGCAGCTGCTGGCCCGGGTAGATGACGTTCGCGTCGTCGACGATGTCGTCGTTCAGCTTGAACAGCTTCTGCCAGCCGCCCTTGACGTTCTCCTCCGCGGCGATCGCGCTGAGGGTGTCACCCTTGACGACCTTGTACTCGCCGTCGCCCTTCTTGACCTTCTTGCCGGTCGGGGTGGTGACGGTCTTCTTGGCAGACGGGCGGTCCTCAGAGCGGGAGGCACGCTCCTCCTGGGCCGGCGCGCTCTGCTGCTGGGACTGCTGGGTGTTCTCCTGCGCGGCACCGGAGTCCGAGGAGCCGCCGCCACCGTTGTACGCGGCGTTCGACAGACCCTTGCCGCAGACCGGCCAGGCACCCTTGCCCTGGCCCGCGAGGACCTTCTCGGCGATCTCGATCTGCTGGGCCTTGGTGGCCTGGTCGGCGGTGGCGGCGTACTTCGTGCCGCCGTAACCGGACCAGGTCGAGGCGGAGAACTGCAGGCCGCCGTAGTAGCCGTTGCCGGTGTTGATGGACCAGTTGCCGCCCGCCTCGCACTGGGCGACGGCGTCCCACTCGGAGGCGGTGGCGGCGGAGGCCGTGCCGGACACCATCAGCGGGGCGGCGATGGCGGCACCGGTGACACCGGCGAGCGCGGCTATGCGGGTGGTCTTGGACGGACGACGGTGCTTGCCCTTGCCGGAAAGCAGCATGAAGAGATCCCCTCACCGACGCCTACGAGGTGAGCTGTCGGGTTCGGGCCTGGTGAGTTGCCCGGCCGTACGGATCGCTCCGCACGACTTCACCCCAAGCCGCACCCGGTCTCGACGACCGGGCCCGGCACTTACCTTGGGTCCCCCGCTCCTGCCTACGGCGCTTGACGCGACGACTGTTCCCGTACGGACGTTGGCAGGATTCGGCGTGACATCCGTCGGGGCCCGCTGTGGCGAGCGGTCACGACCGTAAACATGCGATCCGCCGAATTTCAAAGACGATCAGGGCCTTTGAGATCCATGTCTCACTTTCCCCAAAGCGGACATCTGGCCCGAACTGTTGCCTCTTTTGGCCCGGTTCGGCACCTTGCACACCCCTCAGTCTGTGTCGAGTTCAAGGCGCTGACCGGGGCGGATGAGGTCCGGGTCGGCGCCGATGGTGTTCTCGTTCGCGGCGTACAACTCGGCCCATCCGCCTTGGAGGCCACGGGAGTCGGCGATCGCCGAGAGACTGTCGCCGGAGCGGACGGTGTACGAGCCGTTCTGGGCGTCCGTCGCGTCGCGCGAAGCGCCGTCGCCACGGGAGGCGTGCCGGCCGGTGGAGTCGTCCGCACGGGAGTCCCCGGCGCCCTCTTCGGCACTGCCGCCGCGATGACGGCCGGTGGCCTCGTCTGTGTTTGTGCTCTCACTCTCGCCGCCCGAAGAGTCGGCGTTCTGACCGGAGTTATCCGAATCGCCCTCATTCGCCGTGTCCGCCGGTGGGCTTGGCGAGCTGTCGGGGCTCGGTGATTCGGCGGTGGAATCGCTGCCGGAGTCCTGTGAAGTGCCGGTGGACGACTCGGACGTACCGGATGAGTCCGATTCAGCGGACGAATCGGATGAATCGGATGCACCTTCCTTACCGGATGAATCACCCTTTACGGAGCCGTCACTTGGTGTCTGCTCCGATTCAGAGCCCGTGCCCGAGTCCGCGCCCGTGCCCGCCCCCGCCCCCGAACTCGATCCCGAGTCCAGGCCCGGCTCCGATTCGGTGGACGGAGTGGGGCTTGGCGTAGGCGAGTCCTGCGCCAAACCCGTATCGACGTCGGCCGAGTCGGAGTTCTGCGTCAGGCCCGCGACGAGTCCGCAGGTCGCCCAGGGGCCCGTACCCCGGTCCGCCAGGACCTTCTCGGCGACGGCTATCTGCTGCGAGCGGCTGGCCAGGTCGGCGCTCATCGCGTAGTCGAGGCCGCCGTACTGCTCCCACTCCTCCTGGGTCATCTGGAGCCCGCCGTACTGCCCGTTGCCGGCATTGGCGCTCCACGAGCCGCCACTCTCGCACTCCGCGACCGCGTCCCAGGTCGCACCGCTGGCGGCACTCGCGCCGCTGGCCGCGAAGAGAGGGATCGCGATGGCCGATCCGGTCACCCCCGCCGCCACGAGGAGAGCGGGCGCCTGACGGGGGCGACGGTGTCGACCGTTCCCGGAGAGCATGCGGTTGCCTTTCACGCGACAGTGGGTGACCTGGGTGTGACCAATGAGACTGCTGAGGTGCGCTTTCGCGAGAACCTAGTGGGATCCGATCACATGTCACCAGTAGATGTAGCGCAGATCACGTGAAGATCACGGACCTGAGGGTACGTCACCTTTGAGCAGGGGGTTCGTCAGTTCCCAGGCGGTACCGTCACCTCGTGAACGCGCCGCATATCCGACCCGAACTCTTCACGTGGGAGTTCGCCAGCGATCCCTACCCGGCCTACGCATGGCTCCGCGAGCATGCGCCCGTACACCGCACCACGCTGCCCAGCGGTGTCGAGGCGTGGCTTGTGACCCGGTACGCGGACGCCAAGCAGGCCCTGGCCGACCAGCGGCTTTCCAAGAATCCCGTGCACCATTCCAAGGACGCCCACGGCAAGGCCAAGACGGGCATTCCGGGCGAGCGCAGCGCCAACCTCATGACTCATCTGCTCAACATCGATCCGCCGGACCACACACGGCTCCGTCGGCTCGTCTCCAAGGCGTTCACACCCCGTCGCGTGGCTGAATTCACGCCTCGCGTCCAGGAATTGACCGACCACCTCATCGACCAGTTCGCACACAAGGGCTCCGCCGACCTCATCCACGAGTTCGCTTTCCCCCTCCCCATCTACGCGATCTGCGACCTGCTCGGCGTCCCGCGCGAGGACCAGGACGATTTCCGGGACTGGGCGGGGATGATGATCCGGCACGGCGGCGGGCCGAGAGGCGGTGTCGCGCGGTCGGTGAAGAAGATGCGTGGCTATCTCGCCGAGCTGATCCACCGCAAACGGGAGGCGCTTCCGGACACCCCCGACCCCGGTGAAGACCTCATCTCCGGGCTCATCCGCGCCTCCGACCATGGTGAACACCTCACCGAGAACGAAGCCGCGGCCATGTGCTTCGTCCTCCTCTTCGCCGGTTTCGAAACGACCATCAACCTCATCGGCAACGGCACGTACGCACTGCTGCGCAACCCGAAGCAGCGCGCGCAGCTACAGCAGTCGATCGAGCGTGGCGAACAGGAACTACTGGACACCGGCATCGAAGAGCTGCTCCGTTACGACGGCCCTGTCGAACTGGCCACCTGGCGCTACGCGACCGACCCCCTCGAAATCGGCGGACAACGAATCGCCTCCGGTGATCCCGTACTCGTGGTCCTCGCCGCCGCCGACCGTGATCCCGCCCGTTTCGACGAGCCGGACACACTCGACCTCTCCCGCCGGGACAACCAGCACCTCGGCTACGGGCATGGCATCCACTACTGCCTCGGCGCCCCACTCGCCCGCCTGGAAGGCCGCGCCGCGCTGGGCACCTTGCTACACCGCTTGCCCGATCTCCGGCTGGCCGCCGATCCGGCTGACCTGCGCTGGCGAGGAGGCCTGATCATGCGCGGGCTACGCAACCTCCCCGTGGAGTTCACGGCTGCTCAGCCCTCCGCCCCCCGAATCGCGTCCCGGTAAGCCCGAGCCGCCGCCCGTAGTGCCGCCTCCGGGTCCACGCCCTCCGCCTCGGCGCGGGCCGCCATCGCCAGGAGTTCGTAACCGACGCCCTCGCCCTGGGGTATCGGCACCTCAAGTCCCGCTGTGCGTACGCGGGATGCCAGCTTCGCTGCCAGGGCCAGGCCGGGTTGGCCCAGTGGCACCCCTTCCGTGACGGATGTCCGCTGCTTTTCCACCGCCTTGGTGCGCAGCCAGTGGGCCTTGACCTCTTCCGGGGTCGTGGCGGTTTCGTCGCCGAAGACGTGGGGGTGGCGGTGGATGAGCTTGGTGACGATGGTGCCCGCCACATCGTCTATGGAGAACGGCTCGGCCCCATCTTCCGGGCGGCCTTCCTCCGCTATGCGGGCGTGGAAGACGACCTGGAGCAGGACGTCGCCCAGTTCCTCCCGCAGTTCGTGGCGGTCGCCCTCCTCGATCGCCTCGACGAGTTCGTACGCCTCCTCGATGCCGTATTTCGCGAGGCCCTTGTGGGTCTGCTGGGACGACCAGGGGCATTCGGCTCGGATGCGGTCCATGACCTGGACGAGGTCGAGGAGGCGGGCGCCGGGGAGGTCGTACGAGGCGGGGAGCAATTCGAGGTCGGGCATCTGGAGGCGGCCGGAGCCGGCCAGGCGGGCGAGTCCGTCGGTCAGTTGGGGCTCACCCTCGCCTGTGGCGACCACGGTCACCGTGTGGCCGCCGGCGCAGGCGTCGACGAGTTCCTCGGCGGTCGGGGCGGCCTCGTCGACCTTGACGCCGGCCTCGCGCAGATACGGCAGCTGGGGGTGGGCGCCGTCCGCGCACAGCACGCGGTCGGCGTCGTGCAGCGCCTGCCAGGCGGGCCAGGACAGGAGTCCGGGCGCGACGCGGTGGCTGGTGGTGAGCAGGACGATGCGCCCGGGGCTGGATGCGTTCACCCCTCGAACGTAACCCACGCCACTGACAACAAGGTCGGCCAGCAGCAAGGTCAGCCCGCAGAGGTGGCGACGCTGAAGACGCGGCCAGTGGTTACGCGGTCTCCTGGCTGCCCGCCTGCGTGACCTGGCGCAGCCACGGCAGCTTGGCCTCAACGCGGCTGTTCTTCTGGGGGTCCCAGGTGCCGTAGCGCGGGTTCAGGTCGACGTCGAGTTTCTTGGAGGCGTCGGACAGGGCCTTCCAGAACGCGGGCCCGCTGGTGTCGGTGCCCAGCTGGGCGGCGAGTTTCTGGGCCTCGAGCTGGAGGCGGAGGTTTTCGTCGATGCGCTCCGGCGGGATGCCGTACGTCTGCAGCCAGTCCCTCTCCAACTGCTCGACGCCACCCGGCTGGTCCTCGAGTTCGCCCCGGACCTTCGTGACCTCCTTGCGGGAGACGGTCACGCCCGCGTCCTGGGCGGCGCTGTGCAGTACCCGGTCGAGAACCATGTTGTTGAGGATTTCGCGGGTGAGGCCGCCGGACTGGGCGATGGCCTGCTCGTACTGGGCGTCATTCGGGATGGCGTCCCGCTGCGCGGTGCGCACCTCTTTCACCCGGTTCTCCAGCTGGGAGACCGTGATCCGGTCGTCGCCGACGACGGCCGCGGCACCGGGATGCGCCTCGTCTCCGCAGGCGGTGAGGAGGGGCGCCGCGGTGGCGAGCGTGGCGGCGAGGAGGAGCGCGGTGCGACGGCGGCGGTGCAAGGAGGACCTCCAGTGGGAGCTTGTGCGGCAGTGCACAAAGTCTTGCGGTGATCGATGGTAGGCAGGGGACCGGCTCTCGGCCACCCATTCGACCCAACGATTCGCCAGGAGTTCCGTACTGCCCCGAAGTCCTCGCGCAGTCCCTATGGCCCCACTAACCGCGCACTTGGCCCAGCCATTGCAAAGTCCGGCGGATCTCCACGGCCATCGGCTGCGCCGGCCCCTGGAGGCGTTCCACATCGACGAGCAGTCGGGAGAGCGTCGCGTGGGCGGCGCCCCGGTCGCCGACGGCGAGCAGGAGGTGGCCGATGCGGCGGCGTACATCGTAGGAGAGCTCGGGGTCGCCGGCCACGTACTGGTTCTCGTAGTACGGCAGCAGGGAGCGGTACTCGGCGAGTGCGGCGGCGGGTTCGCCGAGCTGCTCGAGGCACTGGGCCGCCTCGTAGCGGAAACGCAGGGACTGGGGGTCGGCCTGGCCGGCCTCCTTGGCGCGCTCGTCGGCGAGGCGGCGCAGCTCGGGCAGGGCGCGGCGGAACTGGCCGTCGTCCATCAGCGTGGCCGCGTACTGCTTGCGCAGGGTGCGGACGACGGTCGAGTGCTCGCCGTGCCGCTCGGCCGCGGCCGGGAGGATCGAGCCGAGGATGTCGACGGCCTGCGTGATCCGGCCCTCGCCGAGGAGCCGCTTGACCTCGTCGACGGCGCCCGCGACATCGGGCTTGTCCACGGCGGGCGTGGCCTGCGGCTGCGCGGCGGGGGTGCGGGCCCGGTCAGGCCAGGGGGCGTGCGGGCGCAGGAAGGGGCGCGTCGGGTCGAGCGGGCCGCCGCTGGGGATTCCGCGCGCGGGAAGCATCGGGAGCAGTTGCTCGTACGTCTCCTGCGCGGAGGCCGGGCGGTGCTGCGGGTCCTTGGAGAGCAGGCGCAGGACGAGGGCTTCGAGCGGCTCGGGGACTTCGGGGCGCAGTTGGCGTACCGGAACGGGCGGTTCGTAGAGGTGCCGGTGGAGCACGCCGAGGGCGGTGGAGCCGGAGAACGGCACATCGCCGCTGAGCAGTTCGTGCAGCAGCACGCCCAGTGCGTACAGGTCGGTGTACGGGCCGACCGCGCCGCCCATCGCCTGCTCGGGTGCCATATAGGCGGGGCTGCCGATGGGTGAGCCGGTGTGGGTGAGGCGGGTCGTGTCCGTGTCCATGACGGAGGCGACGCCGAGGTCGAGGACAGTGACCGTGCCGTCCTGCTTGACCATCACATTGCGGGGCTTCAGGTCGCGGTGCACGATCGGCACGGCGTGCACCGCGGACAGTACGGCGCACAGCTGGGCGGCGACCGCGACGGCCCACTGCCAGGGGTACGGATCGTGTTCGGCGAGGTGGCCGGAGAGGTCGGTCCCGTCGACGTACTGCATGACGAGGAAGAGTTCCTCGGCCTCGGTGCCCGCGTCGTGCACCGTGACCAGGCCGGGGTGGTCGACCTGGGCGGTGACGCGGCACTCGCGTACGAAACGGCGGCGCAGCTCGTCGGCCTCCTGGCCCGCGACCTTGTCGGGGCGCAGCAGCTTGACCGCGACGCGCCGGTCCAGGCGCTGGTCGTACGCCGTCCACACCTGGCCCATGCCGCCCTGGCCGATGAGTGTGGACAGTTCGTAGCGTCCGGTGATCACACGTCCCGACGCCACCGTCACCTGCCGTCCTCGTGCTTGCGGAGGTAGTCACTGAGCTCGTCGAGCTCGGCCCGCACCTGGTCGATCCGGACGGGCGCGGGGCGCTGCGGGGGC
>NZ_JAAKZX010000291.1 GCF_011045025.1 Streptomyces ureilyticus | reverse complement strand
CAGGTCCCCCGTGCGTTCCCCCGTTGCCCCCCACCAGATGTGCGTCAACCACCGTCATGTACGACCCGGTGTGCTGACGCCCGGTGCCGCGAGCGCACCCCCGCCCGCTCACGGCACCGGACTTCTCCGTGTTGCGTGTGACGTCGTGGAGACGCGTGACAACTGCGACCGCGCTAGTGCTGGTGCTGTGCAGCGTGTTCATCTCGCGCCCCCCGTCGTGGAGTTCCGGTTTCTCGGCACTGCTCTGTGGTGCTGGTCTGTTGTGCTGTTCTGCGGTGCTTCCTTGCCTGTGCCGAAAAGCTTGCCTACGCGACTTCATGACGGTGTCTGCCGACTGTCACAGGCGTGCAACAGGGGTGGGGCTCAGGCGCGGCACAGGCTGATCACAGAGAAGCGTCGTACGGCTACTCATCCGGCATCTCGGACGCTCACTCGTATGGGTGAGATGTGTGGGAGCGCTCCAGGAGTCGATACGGCGCCGTGTCATGGGACAGAATGACGTCCGTGCCTTCCCTGTTGCTGATCGAGGACGACGACGCCATCCGTACGGCCCTGGAGCTGTCGCTGACGCGCCAGGGGCACCGTGTGGCCACCGCTGCCACCGGCGAGGATGGTCTGAAGCTGCTGCGCGAGCAGCGGCCGGACCTGATCGTGCTGGATGTGATGCTGCCCGGAATCGACGGGTTCGAGGTGTGCCGGCGCATCCGGCGCACCGACCAGTTGCCGATCATCCTGCTCACCGCGCGCAGTGACGACATCGACGTGGTGGTCGGGCTGGAGTCGGGGGCCGACGACTATGTCGTCAAGCCGGTGCAGGGGCGGGTGCTGGACGCCCGGATCCGGGCCGTGCTGCGGCGTGGCGAGCGGGAGGCCAACGACTCGGCGACGTTCGGCAGCCTGGTGATCGACCGCGCGGCGATGACGGTCACCAAGAACGGCGAGGATCTCCAACTGACGCCCACCGAGCTGCGGTTGCTCCTGGAGCTCAGCCGCCGTCCCGGACAGGCGCTGTCCCGCCAGCAGTTGCTGCGGCTGGTGTGGGAGCACGACTACCTCGGTGACTCACGGCTCGTCGACGCCTGTGTGCAGCGGCTGCGCGCCAAGGTGGAGGACGTGCCCTCCTCGCCGACGCTGATCCGTACCGTGCGCGGCGTGGGATACCGGCTGGACAGTCCTCAGTGACACAAGCGCAGGACAAGCTCCGCGGCTGGGCCGCGGCGCGCAGGACGATACTGGCGGGCCTGCGGTTCACCAGCCTGCGACTGCGTCTGGTCGTGGTGTTCGCGCTCGTGGCGCTCACCGCGGCGGTGTCGGCGTCGGGCATCGCGTACTGGCTCAACCGCGAGGCCGTGCTGACCCGTACGCGGGAAGCGGTGCTGCGCGACTTCCAGCAGGAGATGCAGAACCGCGCGAGCGCGTTGGCGGTGCATCCCACGCAGGACGATCTGGAGGCCGCCGCACGCCAGATGGCGAACAGTCCGCAGGGATTCAGTGTGCTGCTGATCGCCGAGGACGAGACGGGGCAGACCGTCGTCGGCAACTCCGATCTGGACGACTTCTCCCTGGACGATGTGCCGAAGTCCCTCCAGAAGGCGGTGAACAGGGAGCAGGAGCTCACCTCGGGCAACAAACACCCGTACCACCTGTACTGGCAGCAGATCCGCGACGGCGACCATCCGTATCTGGTGGGCGGCGCGAAGGTGATCGGCGGCGGGCCGACCGGCTACATGCTCAAGTCCCTGAAGCCGGAGGCCGAGGACCTCAACTCCCTTTCCTGGTCGCTGGGTATCGCGACCGGGCTCGCACTGATCGGTTCGGCGCTGCTCGCGCAGGCCGCCGCGACGACCGTACTCAGGCCGGTGCACCGCCTCGGCACGGCGGCCCGGCGGCTCGGCGAGGGCAAGCTGGACACCCGGCTGCGGGTGTCGGGCACGGACGAACTCGCGGATCTGTCACGGACGTTCAACCGTGCCGCGGAGGCGCTGGAGAAGCGGGTGGCGGACATGAGCGCGCGCGACGAGGCCTCCCGCCGCTTCGTGGCGGACATGTCGCACGAGTTGCGTACGCCGCTGACCGCGATCACGGCCGTGACCGAGGTCCTGGAGGAGGAGCTCGACGCGGAGACCGGCAGCGTCGACCCGATGATCGAGCCCGCCGTACGCCTCGTCGTCAGCGAGACACGGCGGCTGAACGACCTCGTGGAGAACCTCATGGAGGTCACCCGCTTCGACGCGGGCACGGCCCGGCTCGTCCTCGACCATGTCGACATAGCCGACCAGATCACCGCGTGCATCGACGCGCGCGCCTGGCTGGACGCGGTGGACCTGGACGCCGAGCGCGGCATCACCGCGCGTCTCGACCCGCGCCGCCTGGACGTGATCCTGGCGAACCTGATCGGCAACGCCCTCAAGCACGGCGGCTCCCCGGTGCGCGTGTCCGTGCGGGAGGAGGGGGACGACGTGCTCATCGAGGTGCAGGACCACGGCCCCGGCATCCCCGAGGAGGTCCTCCCGCATGTCTTCGACCGCTTCTACAAGGCGAGCGCCTCCCGCCCGCGCTCCGAGGGCAGCGGCCTGGGCCTGTCCATCGCCCTGGAGAACGCGCACATCCACGGCGGCGAACTCACCGCCGCCAACTCCCCCGATTCGGGCGCGGTGTTCACCCTGAGGCTGCCGCAGGACGCCTCGGTCCTGATGGAAGAGGAGGACCGGCGGGAGCGGGGAAGCCGGGGGGACCGGAAGAAGAAGAACGGCAAGTCCGGTGAGGACGACGGCTGCCGGGGGTCCAACGGAAAGGGCTCCAACGGCTCCAAGGGGGAGGCGCGATGAGCGTACGCGGCTCAACGGGCGTACGCGGCTCAACGGGCGTACGCGGCTCAGGGGGCGTACGCCGGTTGCGTACCGTCCTGCTCGCCGTGCCGTTGCTCGCCGTGGCGCTGGCCGGGTGCGGGATCCGGCCGACGGAGGTGCCGACCGAGTTCGGGCCCGCGCCGTCCCGGTTGTCCTGTACGGCGAGTGGACCGGATCTGGGTGCGCAGTCCTCGGGCGGGATCCTCGTCCAGGTCTTCCTGCTGTGCTCCTCGCAGCTGGTGCGGGTCGACCGGCTCGTGCGCGTCACCGACGGCACCACGGAGATGGACCGTGTGCAGTCCGCGCAGGCGCTCCTCGACCAGCTCGCCGCGGAGCCGACGGACACCGAGCGGCAGGCGGGCTACATGACGGACGTCCGGGAGGGCATGACGGTCGGCGAGCCGCGCCCCAAGGACCCGGAGGGCGCGCTCCGGCTGAGCACCGAGCCCGCCGCGCTCACCTCGTACGCGCTGGCCCAGCTCATCTGCACCTTCAGCGGCTCGGCCGCCGCCTCCGACGGCGGCGCGGTCATCCTCGGCGGCCCCGGCACGGACCCCGTACGCCGCTACGAGTGCACCCCGGAGGTCCTCTCCCGGCCGGGCACCGAGTCCCCGCCGTCGACGGAGGTCGGCCGGCCCTGAGGCCTGGGCCTGTGGCGAACGCCTCAGCTCTGTGAGGTAAGCCCTTGCGACACACGGAACCGATCCTGCCGGAGGCCGCGTCTTGGGGGGCGTGCGTCAAGGCTCAAACGGCGGCAGCGCCGCGTTCCGCATCCGTGCGGCGGGAGGTGTTCTTCTCGTCGCACATCTCGCGCTCGTCGCCTGGCTCACGCTGCGTCCGCTGGACGTGCCGTGGGTGAGTGCCGCGAACCTGCGGCCGTTCGCGAGCATCAGAGCCGATCTGGCCCTGGGCCCCGAGGCGGCGGCCCGCAATATCGGCAAGGGCCTGCTGCTGCTCGCCCCGCTCGGCGTGCTGCTGCCCATGACCCGCGGCAGCCTGGCCGTCTCCCCTCTGCTGTCCCTGCTCCGTACGGTCGCCGCGGGCGCCCTGCTCTCCCTGGCCATCGAGCTGCTCCAGACCGGCGTTCCCGGCCAGGTCGTGGACGTCGACTCGCTGCTGCTCAACACCGTGGGAGTGGCCCTGGCCCATGTGGCGGTCGTCCCCGCCGCGCGCGCCTTGCTGCGCCGCCGGACCGAGACGCGACACCAGGCGACCCTCCACAGAGAGGAAGCGGCTCAGGGTCGGACCCCGACGATTCCCAGGGTCGGGATCGCCCCGTAGAGCGACGCTTTGCCCCCTTCGTGCTCGTAGCGTGGAAGGCAGATGAGGCAACCACAAGGGAGGCCTCGGACGCTCACGAAGGAGCCGGAAATGAACCGCCTTGCCCGCCCCACGAACGACCGGATGATCGGCGGAGTGTGCGCTGCGCTGGCACGGCGCTTCGGTACCTCCGCGACCACGATGCGCGTGATCTTCCTGGCGTCCTGTCTGCTGCCGGGTCCGCAGTTCCTGCTCTACATAGCGCTGTGGATCCTGTTCCCCTCGGAGGGCAAGGCGGCTCGTACGGCCTGGTGATCCACGCATCCCACCCGCACGTACGCCGATGGGGCGCCCCCCGGATTCGAGGAGGCGCCCCATCGGTGCGTGCACGTGCGGACTCAGGCCACGGGAAGTCCGCTCACACAGGGAGCCCGCTCACCGGCAGGCCCTGCGTGGGCAGTGCCTCCGTGGGCAGGCCCTGCGTGGGCAGCGCCTCCGTGGGCAGGCCCTGGGTCGGCACGCCGCCGAGCAGCTGCCCCGCGGCGGGCGCGCCGCCGGCCACGTCCGTGAGCTGTGCGGCGTGGTCCGCGGCAAGCGCGGCCGGGTCCGCCGCGGGCAGACCGCCCGCGAGCGCGTCCGGGCCCGCGGCCAGCGTCTCTGCGCTGCCGGCGGGCAGCGTGTGGGCGGCTTCGCCCGGCACCACCGAGGTGACGGTGTCCAGGGTCCCGGTGGCGTCGGGCACGGCCGGGGCCGCGTTGGCGGCACCCGCGCCGACGGCGGCGAAGGCGGCACCGAGAGCGGCGACACCGAGGGTCTTGACAGCAGACTGCTTCATTTTCGTCTTCGTCCTTGCGCTGTGACGGATCTCGAGCGGTTCGAAACCGTAGTCACGTGGAAGAACGCTCCGCAAACATCGAAAAGCGGCCGGGGCGGCATGCGCCCGGCCGCTTTCCCGACGACCCGATCAGCTCTCCTCGACCACAGAACCGCTGGTCGAAGCGGTCTGCTGGAACAGCCACTGGGACTTCAGCTCCGCATAACCGGGCTTGATCACGTCATTGATCATCGCCAGCCGTTCATCGAAAGGAATGAAAGCTGATTTCATAGCATTGACTGTGAACCACTGCATGTCGTCGAGCGAGTAACCGAATGCATCGACAAGGTGCTCGAATTCCTTGCTCATGCTGGTGCCCGACATCAACCTGTTGTCCGTATTCACGGTCGCGCGGAAATGCAGCCGTCGCAGCAGCCCGATGGGGTGTTCGGCGTACGAGTCGGCGGCGCCCGTCTGCAGGTTGGAGCTGGGGCACAGCTCCAGCGGGATGCGCTTGTCGCGTACGTACGAGGCGAGGCGGCCGAGCTTCACGGAGCCGTCGTCGGCGACATGGATGTCGTCGATGATGCGCACCCCGTGACCGAGCCGGTCGGCGCCGCACCACTGGAGGGCCTGCCAAATGGAGGGCAGTCCGAAGGCTTCGCCCGCGTGGATCGTGAAGTGGTTGTTCTCCCGCTTCAGATACTCGAAGGCGTCCAGGTGGCGGGTGGGCGGGTAGCCGGCCTCGGCGCCCGCGATGTCGAAGCCGACCACGCCCACGTCGCGGTAGCGGTTGGCGAGTTCGGCGATCTCCAGGGCGCGGGCCGCGTGCCGCATGGCGGTCAGCAGGGCGCCGACGCGAATCCGGTGGCCGCTCTCGCGCGCCCGTCGCTCCCCTTCCCGGAAGCCCTCGTTGACGGCCTCGACGACCTCTTCGAGGCTGAGCCCCTTCTCCAGGTGCTGCTCGGGCGCGTACCGCACCTCGGCATAGACGACGCCGTCCTCCGCGAGGTCCTGGGCACACTCGGCCGCGACCCGAACGAGGGCGTCGCGCGTCTGCATGACGGCGCAGGTGTGCGCGAACGTCTCCAGATACCGCTCCAGGGAACCGGAGTCGGCGGCCTCGCGGAACCAGACGCCGAGCTTTTCGGGGTCGGTCTCGGGGAGGTTTTCGTAGCCGGCCTCGCGGGCGAGTTCGGCGACGGTCCCGGGGCGCAGGCCCCCGTCGAGGTGGTCGTGCAGCAGGACCTTGGGGGCCCGGCGGATCTGGTCCGCACCGGGAGTGTGCTGGTGCTGGGTCGTCATTTCCGAATAGTAACGCCTACGCGCGTAGATCCCTCAGTGAGGAGATCCGTCGATACGCAACGGTGACCCCGAGGACGAATGACGTACACCCTTGCTTCTGACAATGTTCTGTCATGGCACAGCAAGCGACGCCGGTTCGCACGGCCCGGCTGGGGCGGTCACTCGGCACGGAACCGACGGCGGTGAGCGGCGTGGTGCTGCTGCTGCCGGGCGGCGAGGAGACCTCCGCCCGCAAGCCGTCACCGATGCTGGCGACCGCCTCCGTACGCTCGCTGGGGCGCCGCCTCACGCGCGCGGGGCGCACGGACGGCCTAGTGGCGCACGTCGTGCACTACAGGTTCCGCGGCTGGAACGGCAGCGAGGCGCATCTCGCGCACGATACCGCCTGGGCCGCCGACGAGGTCGTACGCCGCTACGGGGACGTACCCATATGTCTCGCCGGGCTCGACATGGGCGGCCGGGCCGCCCTCCACGCGGCCGGGCACAGCGCCGTCAACTCCGTGCTGTCGCTGTCTCCTTGGCTGCCGGAAGACGATGTGGCGGCGCCCGAGGAACCGGTGAAGCAGCTCGGGGGACGTCGGGTGCTGATCGTGCACGGGACGATGGACGCACGCAGTGATCCGGAGCTGTCCTTTCGGCTCGCGGCGCGGGCGAAGAAGGCGAACCGGGACATCTGCCGGTTCGAGGTGCACTCCGATGGGCATGGGCTGTCCCAGCATCGGGACGAAGTCCTCGCGCTTGCCGAGGACTTCGTGATGGGGGCGTTGTTCGGGCGGGGGTTTTCACGGCCTGTGGAGGATGCGTTTGCGGCTCCGCCTCCTTTGGGGTTGCGGATGCCGTTGGCTTCTGGGTTCGGGAAGTCATTGCGCCGGTGAGCGCCGTGGGGTGAAGTGCGGGCTGCGGGTTGTGGTGGGTTGCTCGCGCCCGCGCGGCGGAGCCGCAAATTGATACTGCCCCGCGCCCCTCAGGGGCGCCTTCTGCAGGGCACACCCTGGACAGTCGCCCTCAGTCCGGGAGCAAGTTGCCCCTTCTCGACAGCAGGAACTTCTTGAAGGCTGCCACCGGTGGTGTGTCCGGGTGGCCCTCCAGCCAGGCGACTCCGATCTCGCGGGCCGCGCGCGGGGCGGTCACCGTCAGTTCGACAACTCCTGGGCGGGGTACGGCCGGTGGCGGCAGGAGGGCTACTCCCAGCCCCGCCGCCACCAGACCCCGTAGCGTTTCGGCCTCCTCGCCCTCGAAGGCGATACGAGGGCGGAAGCCGGCTTCCTTGCAGAGGTCGTCGGTGATGCGGCGCAGGCCGTAGCCGGGTTCCAGGGTGACGAAGGTTTCGTCGGCGGCCTCGGCCAGGCGGACGCGCTTGCGGCCGGCGAGGCGGTGGTCGGCGGGGACCACGAGGCGCAGCTTCTGCTCGTCGAGGCGGCGGGCCGCGAGGTCGGGGGTGTCCGGCACCGGGGAGGTGAGGCAGAGATCCAGTTCGCCCGAGCGCAGACGCTCGATCATCGCCTCGCCGTAGTTCTGTACGAGGCTGAAGCGGACGCGTGGATGGTCGGCCCGGAAGGCGCGGATGAGCCCGGGCACGGTTTCGGAGCCCATGGTGTGCAGAAAGCCGAAGGCGACCTTGCCGGAGGTGGCGTCGGCGTCGGCCCGTACCGCGTCGGCCGCGCGCTCGATCTCGGCGAGCGCCCGCTCCACAGAGCCGAGGAACGTACGCCCGGCCGACGTGAGCGAGACCGTACGGCCCCTGCGGGCGAACAGGTCGACGCCCAGGTCCTGTTCGAGGCGGACCATGGCGCGGGACAGGGTGGACTGCGGGACCTGCATCTCCTGCGCGGCACGGGTGACGTGCTCGGTGCGGGCGACTCCCGCGAAGTACGCCAGGCGTGGGGCGAGCAGCGCGACGATGTCTTCTGTGTCACTGGATGGTGACAGGTGAGGCTCTGACCTCTGCTGATGCTTCATGGGAACGATTATGACGATTCCATGCATTGGACGGATGAGAGTCCGTTCTTTAGGTTCGAAACATGCCTTACGTCAGTACCCAGGCGTCCACCACCATGGGCGCCGCCTCGACTGTTTCCGTACCTTCCGCCGCCTCCACGACCGAATCCCGCATGGCTCCGGGCGGGCCCGGCTACCGCCGGATGAGCCTCGCCCTGTTCCTCGCGGGTGTCGCGACCTTCGCTCTGCTCTACTCCACGCAGGCCCTTCTCCCCTTGATCTCCGGCGACTTCGGAGTGACGGCGAGCGCGGCGAGCTGGACGGTGTCGGCGGCGACCGGCGCGCTGGCGCTGTTCGTCCTGCCGATGAGCGCGCTGTCGGAGCGGTTCGGGCGGCGTACGGTCATGACGGCTTCCCTGGGGATCGCGGTGACCGTAGGGCTGCTGGTTCCCTTCGCCCCGTCGGTGGGCACGCTGATCGCGCTGCGGGCGGTGCAGGGTGCGGCGCTGGCCGGGCTGCCGGCTTCGGCGACGGCGTATCTGGCGGAGGAAGTGCGGCCGAAGGCGCTGATCACCGCGATCGGTCTGTTCGTCGCGGGCAACAGCGTCGGCGGGATGAGCGGCCGGGTCATCACCGGCTGGGTCGCGCAGGAGTGGGGCTGGCGGGTCGCCGTCGGCGCCATCGGGCTTGTCGCGGTGGGCTGCGCGGTCGCGTTCCGGCTGCTGCTGCCTGCGCCGAAGCACTTCAAGGCGGGCTCGTTGCGGCCTCGGGTGCTGGCGCGGACGGTTCGCGGCCACCTCTCGAATCCGTTGCTGCGGCGGCTGTACGCGATCGGGGCGCTGTTCATGACGGTGTTCGGCGCCGTGTACACGGTGATCGGTTACCGGCTGACCGATGCCCCGTTCTCGCTGCCCCAGGGGATCGTCGGGTCGATCTTCCTGGTCTACCTGGTGGGTACGGTCTCGGCGTCGGCGGCGGGCAGGCTGGTGGGGCGGCTTGGGCGCCGGGGGTCCCTCTACCTGGCGGGCGGGACGACGACAGCGGGTCTGCTGCTGTCGCTGGCGGACTCGCTGGTGCTGGTGCTGCTCGGCCTGGTTCTGATCACGGCGGGCTTCTTCGCGGGTCACGCGGTCGCCTCGTCGTCCGTGAGCCACACGGCGAAGGAGGGGCGCGCGCAGGCTTCCGCGCTGTACCAGTCCGCGTATTACGTGGGGGCCAGTGCGGGCAGCACGCTCGGGGCGGTCGCGTTCCACGCGGGGGATGACCGGCGGCGTCGGGGCGAGAAGGTGAGTCAGCCATGTGGGTGTCCCTCACGGTGCGTGGATGTCTTGCAGTTCGCGACACCCATACTTTACGAGACACACTGTCTATGGAGTCAACCAGGTGT
>NZ_JAAKZX010000290.1 GCF_011045025.1 Streptomyces ureilyticus | reverse complement strand
CGGGTGGGGTCGTGGGGTGCCCAGCCACCGGACCGGCCCCGCACCCACCACGCACCAAAGGGGCGCGGGGAACTGCGCGACCAGCCACGACGGACCGTCAGCCGACAACGAACCCAACCGCTCTTCCGCCGGAGGCACCCCGCGGGGAACTGCGCGAGCAACCACACGCACCCGCACCCGCCCAACCGCCGGAGGCAACGGTACGGTCGTCCAAGGGGCCGAGGACCACACCAATACCGCCACCCCCGGAGGGACTTCGTGGGGATTGAGAGCGACAAGCTCGTGTTCGACTACCTGAGCCGGGTCGGCGACCTGGCTCAGAGCCGACAGCTGCCGTCGGGAGCGCGCATGCGGCTCGTTACCGAGTTGCGTGGCGAGATCGACCGGCGCCGGGCCAAGGCGGGCGCCGACAGCCCGGCCTCCGTGCGTCGTATCCTCGCGCGCCTCGGCACCCCGGAGGACGTCGTCGCCGCGGCGCGCGGCGGGGCAAGCGAGGGAAGCGAGGAAAGCGGGCGGGAGCCCGCGGCCGCCGTTCCCGTCCAGCGTGCCGACGAAGAGGAAGAGCGCCCCAAGGGGCTGCGGCGCGTTGTCCCACGGCCACGGTCCGCGGAGCCGTCCGCGGCAAGTGACGTACCGACGAATCCCGGTGCCGGACCCTCTCCGCCGCACCTCGCGAGTACGGAGGAACTCGGGTCCGGGGAGCCCGACTGGTGGCGGGTGGACCGGAGTTCGTTCGGCCTGACGGACAGTGTGCCGGGGTTCGTGGGGGGCCTGGAGATCCCCGAACTGCTCAAGCCCCCGCCCTCGGACACCGAGGACACCGACGAAGCCGCGCCGAAGAAGCTCGCACCGCTCGCCGAGCCCAAGAAGCTGGTCAAGGAACCCGTGCCGGTCGAGGCGGCCGAGCCCGCGGAGACGGCCGGTACGGCGAAGAAGCGGCGCCGTTTCCTCCCCTCGGCGCGCCCCCACCCCCGTACCGGAGGAGGCGCCCCAAGCCCCCTCCTCCTGCTCGCCGCCGCCCTTCTCGTGGCCGGTGCCTTCATCGGCAACCTCGTCGTCCTCGCCCTCGGCTGGCTCATCGCCTATCTGTCGCGGCGGCTGACTCCGGCCGAGTCGAAGTTCGCGGTCCTGGGCGTGCCCGGTCTGGTCGCCGCCGCGGGCATCACCTGGCTGTGGGGACGTACGGAGGGGCGCTGGGGCGACGACATCGACAAGGGCCAGATGAGCGGCGCGATCGCCGAGACCTGGCCCTGGGTCCTCAAGGGCGCGGCCATCGCCTCGGCCGTCTACCTGGTGTGGAGGTCACAGCGGCAACGGTCGTAGGGGTACGTCGAAGCGGCCGGCTCACGCCCTGGATGCGGACGGGGCGCATGGCCCGTACGACCGGACGCATGGCCCGTACGACCCCCTGGGCACAATGGCCCATATGACTTCTCCGGTGCTGACCGTCGGCTTCGACCTCGATATGACCCTCATCGACTCCCGCCCCGGCATCCACGCCTGCTACCTGGCGCTCTCCGAGCGGACCGGGACCTACATCGACGCCGATCTGGCCATCACCCGGCTCGGTCCGCCGCTGGAGGAGGAGCTGGTCAACTGGTTCCCGGCCGACCAGGTCGCCGCCATGGCCGACGTCTACCGTGAGATGTACCCCGCACACGCCATCGCGGGGACGACCGCGATGGCCGGCGCCCACGAGGCGATCGCGGCCGTACAGGACGCGGGCGGCCGGGCGGTCGTCGTCACCGCCAAGTACGAACCCAACGCCAAGCTGCACCTGAAGCACCTCGGCATCGCCGCCGACGCCGTCATCGGCGACCTGTGGGCCGAGCGCAAGGCGGAGGCGCTGCGCGAATACGGGGCCGGTGTCTACGTCGGCGACCACACCGGTGACGTACGCGGTGCGCGGATCGCCGAGGCGCTGTCCGTCGCGGTGGCGACCGGGCCGTGCGACGCGGAGGAACTGCGTACCGCCGGCGCGGATGTGGTGCTCGCGGATCTGACGGCGTTCCCGGCCTGGCTGGCCCGGTACGGGGCGTAGGCCGCCTATTGCGCGGATTGCGCGGAGCGCGCCCGGCGGCGCTGTGCCGCCGCCGTCCGGAGGACGCCCGCTGCCGCGATCAGGAAGCCCACGCCCATCAGCATGCTCAGGCCGAACATGTACACCGGGAAGGGCGACTTGCCGAGCAGCATGGGGGCCACGGTGACCAGAGTGGCCACGGCTCCTACGAAGAAGACGATGCCGCCGGTACGGACCAGTCGGTCACCGGGTTCGGCGGAATTCGCTTGGGTTTTGTCACGCACTCGACCAGGGTAGTTCCCTGCGCGAAGGAACAATCCGGTGACGTCTTGTCAGCCGCCGCCGGACCATTAGCCTTGGTACCGGCGGGTCGGGCACGACCCGCTGTAGTGCTATCCAGAGCAGTTTTCCCGAATCGTTCATCATTCAGCCAGAGCACCAACCGACGACTACGAGGACGAGGACAGACGTGCCTACCGGCAAGGTCAAGTGGTTCAATTCTGAGAAGGGCTTCGGCTTTCTCTCCCGCGACGACGGCGGCGACGTCTTCGTTCATTCCTCGGTCCTGCCCGCCGGAGTCGATGCTCTCAAGCCGGGCCAGCGAGTGGAGTTCGGCGTCGTGGCCGGCCAGCGCGGCGACCAGGCACTCTCGGTGGTCCTCCTGGACCCGACCCCCTCCGTGGCGGCCGCCCAGCGCCGCAAGCCGGACGAACTCGCGTCGATCGTCCAGGACCTGACCACCCTGCTCGAAAACATCACGCCCATGCTGGAAAAGGGCCGCTACCCGGACAAGACCTCCGGCAAGAAGATCGCGGGCCTGCTGCGAGCGGTGGCGGACCAGCTGGACGTGTAGGGCCTTCTACGGAAAGCGCAGTGCGTCGGCGGCGAGGGGCGGCACCAGCCCCTCCGCCGCCGCCCGCGTGAGCAGGCCCCTGACCGCCGCGTAGCCGTCCTCGCCCAGGTCCGCCGTGAACTCGTTGACGTAGAGACCGATGTGCTGGTTTGCGACCGCCGGGTCCATCTCCTGGGCGTGCTCCAGGACGTACGGCCGGGAGGCCTCCGGGTCGTCCCAGGCGGCGCGGACGGACGTACGGATCGAGTCGGCGAGCAGCCGCAGCGCGTCCGTGCCCAGTGACCGCTTGGCGATGATCGCGCCCAGCGGGATCGGCAGCCCGGTGGTGTCCTCCCAGTGCTCGCCCATGTCCGCGAGCTTGTGCAGCCCGTACTTCTGGTACGTGAAGCGCGCCTCGTGGATGACGAGCCCGGCGTCGACCCGCCCGTCCCGTACGGCGGGCATGATCTCGTGGAAGGGCATGACCACGATCTCGCCGACGCCCTCCGGGAGCGTGTCGGCCGCCCACAGGCGGAACAGCAGATACGCCGTCGACCTCTCGCTGGGCACCGCGACCGTACGGCCGGTGAGGTCGACGCCCGCCTCCCGCGTGAGTACCAGCGGCCCGCAGCCCCGGCCCAGCGCGCCGCCGCAGGGCAGCAGGGCGTACTCGTCGAGGACGTACGGCAGCACGGCGTACGACACCTTCAGCACATCCAGCTCGGCGCGCTCGGCCATGCCGTTCGTGATGTCGATGTCCGCGAAGGTCACTTCCAGCGCGGGCGCTCCGGGGATGCGTCCATGGGCCCAGGCGTCGAAGACGAAGGTGTCGTTGGGGCAGGGGGAGTAGGCGATCCGCACGGGCTGCTCAGTGGTCATGTGGCTTCCAACTCTCCAGTGCGGGCGGGAGCTTCCCGAACGCCTCCGTGAGCGCCGCGAGCGCGTCGCCGATGCGCCAGGCGGCGCGGTCGCGGGGGCCGACGGGGTTGGACACGGCGCGCAGCTCCAGCACGGGCACACCGTGCGCGGCGGCCGCCTCGGCGACCCCGAAGCCCTCCATCGCCTCGGCCAGCGCCCCCGGATGACGGCGCCGCAGCTCGGCGGCCCGTTCGGCGGTTCCGGTCACGGTGTTGACGGTGAGGACGGTGCCGGTACGGGCTCCCGTGGCGGCCGCGACTTCTCGTACGAGTGAGGGGGGCGGCCGGTGGCTGACGGAGCCGAAGCCGAGTTCGGTGACCGGCACGAAGCCGTCCGCGGTCTCGGCGCCGAGGTCCGCGACGGTGATCTCGTCGGCGAGGACGAGGGATCCCAGGGGCGCCTCGGGCTGGAAGCCGCCGGCGATACCGGCAGAGACGACGAGGTCGTACGAGGTCCCTGCCAGGGCGGCGGTGGTGAGGGCGACCGCGGTCGACGCGGCGGCCGCCGCCGAGCCCACGCCCGCGACGAGCAGGTCGGCGGTGGTGGGGCCGGTGCCGCTGCCGCTGAACGCCGAAGCCACCGCGTCCCGTTCGACGGTGACCGCGGTGGCTACGAGGATGTGCATGGGCGGCGGACCGGGCGGCTCAGGCGTCGTCGTTCTCGAGCTTGAAGTTCCACACACCCTGGATGTCTTCGCCGGACTGCTGGACGACGCTGACGTTCAGCTCCTTGGGGGCCTGCTGGCCCTGCTGCTCGGCGAAGAGGTCGACGCCCTGGAAGGCGTAGTACGTCTTCTTGAGCGGCGAGATGACCTGCTGGCCGTTGATCCACAGGGACCAGCCCTCGTCCGCGATCTCCGGGTCCACACCGATGCGCAGCGTCTCACCCTGCGGCACCCGGAGCGTGTCCTCGGCCTTCGCCTGGGTGCACTTGGTGGCCTCGGCACGGGCGATGGCCTTGCCGTCGCTGTAGCACTCGGCCTCGGCGCTCTTCGAGGTCTTGCCGACCGTGACGGTCGCCATCGGCGTCGGCTTGTCGCAGGCGGCCAGGACGAGAAGTCCGGCGGAAACAGCGCCGACGGCAGCGACGGCGCGACGACGGCGAACGTGGCCGTGTCCAGGAGCGGCACTGCCGCGGGGCAGGGAGGTCATGGGGGCAGGCTATCTGGCCTGGGGGGTGCCCCGGCCAACTGGGTCAGGCCACCCGGGCTCGCGGGCTGCCCCCGCGGTGCCGGGCCGCGCTCAGCAGTCCGCGGACCGTGGTGAGCCAGCCGGCGGCGACGATGGCGGTGGCCACCGACATGCCGAGGGTGCCGTTGAGGGGCAGGGCGATGCCGATCGCGCCGCCGACCACCCAGGACATCTGCAGCAGCGTTTCCGAGCGCGCGAAAGCCGACGTACGGACCAGCTCGGGCACGTCGCGCTGGATCAGGGCGTCCAGCGACAGCTTGGACAGGGCCTGCGCGAAGCCGGCGAACGCCCCGAGCACCGCCACCAGAGGGGCCCCGAAGAACACCGCCGCCGTGATCGCCACCCCGAGCACCACCGCGATCACCGTCACGATGATCACCTCCGGTGCCCGCGATCTCAGGGCCGCCCCGACCGCCGTACCGAGCGCGTTGCCCACGCCCGCCGCGACGCCCACGATGCCCAGCGAGACGGCCGCGCTCTGGCCCGCGAGCGGGTGCTCACGCAGCAGGAAGGCCAGGAAGAAGATCAGGAAACCGGACAGCCCGCGCAAGGCCGCGTTCGCCGCGAGCGCGTGGGTGACAGCGGGTCCGACCGTACGCAGCCCGGGCCGCTGTGGCGGCTTCAGGTGCGGCCCGTGCAGATGCTGCTCGTCCGCCGCAAGCAGTGCCTTGTCCTCGCCCTTCGCGGAGTCGACCTTGGATGGCAGCGTGAACGACAGGAACGTACCCGCCACGAAGATCACGAACGCCCCGTAGAGCGGATAGCGCGGCCCCAGCGCCTGAAGCCCCGCCCCGATCGGCGCCGCCACACCCGTGGCGAGCAGACCGCCCAGGGTGACCCGGGAGTTCGCCTTCACCAGCGAGAAGTTGGGCGGCAGCAGCCGTGGCACGACCGCGCTTCTGACGACGCCGTACGCCTTCGACGCCACCAGGACGCCGAGGGCGGCCGGGTACAGCTCGATGCTGCCTGTGACGACCGCGCCCGAGAGCAGCAGGGCCATGAACGCGCGCGCGATGAACGCGCCCGCCATCGCGGCGCGCCGGCCGTGCGGCAGGCGGTCCAGAATGGGGCCGACGACCGGGGCGAGCAGCGTGAACGGAGCCATCGTGATCGCGAGGTACAGGGCCACTCGGCCACGGGCCTCGTCCGTCGGGACCGAGAAGAAGACCGTCGAGGCGAGCGCGACGGTGATCATCATGTCCCCGGCGCCGTTCACCCCGTGCAGCTCGATCAGCTTGCCGAGCCCGGATTCGCCCGCTCCGTGCGCATGTGTCGCTTTACGGATACCTCGAGCCGTCCCCGTGAACGGCAGATGCAGGGCACGCCCGACGGAACGGAGAGCCCCGCGCACCGGGCCCGCTCCGCTCATCCGACCACTTCCCTCGGCGCCGCCTTCACCGAATCCGGCGGCACCTTGGGACGACCTCGCGGTTGCCACTCCGCAATAGTGCCCCTTGTTGGGCGGTGATAGTGCCTTACCCGCGCGTATGAGAGCCGAGTGGACCGGCGGGTTCGTGTAAAGGCCTGCCGACTCGGTGTGTGCCCGGCGGCGGCGAGAGGGTAGCGTGCGTAGGGCGCCCCCGCGACGGTGGTTCTCGGCCGCGCGCCTGACGGCCATCCCGCAGAATGGATGGTGTAGGTGCGCCCGAGTGCGATCGGGCGCGGACGTCGACGCGGCCCTCCCCCGGTGCCTCAACTGCCCGGGAGATGCCCCCAGCCGCTCCGTCCGCACCCCCGGCGAGGGATGGCGCACTCGTGAGACGGCGTAGGAGAGAAGCGATACCTGTGAGCGCGACAACGCGAAGCCGCACCCCCGACCGCCTGTGCGCCGAGGCGGTCGACCTCGCCAGGACCGCCGCCGAGGAGGCCGCCGCGCCCGGCGTCGTCGGGGAGCACTCCGGGCTCGTCTCCGAAGGGGACCGCGTCGTCACGCACTTCTTCGAGTGCAAGGAGCCCGGCTATCGCGGCTGGCGCTGGGCGGTGACCGTCGCGCGGGCCTCGCGGGCGAAGATCGTGACCCTCGACGAAACGGTGCTGCTGCCCGGGCCCGACGCGCTGCTCGCGCCCGAGTGGGTGCCGTGGAGCGAGCGGCTGCGGCCCGGGGACATGGGGCCGGGGGACCTGCTCCCCACGGAGGCGGAGGACCTCCGGCTCGAGCCCGGTTTCACCGGCGAGGACGAGCCCGCGCCGAACTCGCCCGTCTCCGAGGAGATGGCCGAGCTCGTCGAGGCGGAGGATCTAGAGGTGACGGCCGGGGCGCCTTCGACGCTGCCCGTCGTGCCGACCCGTGGTTCGATCGCGGCCATCGCGGAGGAGCTGGGGCTGCGGCGGGCCCGGGTGCTGTCCCGGTACGGCCTCCATACCGCGGCCGATCGCTGGGAGGACACGCACGGTCCCAAGACAGCGATGGCTCAGGCGGCGCCTGCCGCCTGTGTGAGCTGCGGTTTCCTGTATCCCATCGGTGGGTCGCTGGGGCAGGCCTTCGGTGTCTGCGGCAATGAGTTCTCGCCGGCGGACGGTCGTGTGGTCTCGCTGGCGTACGGGTGCGGGGGGCACTCGGAGGCGGCGGTCATGCCGGCGCCTCCGCGGCCGGCACCGCCGGTGATCGACGAGACTCGCGTCGACCCGTTCCCCCTTCGCCCGTCGCCGGACTCGGGGTCCGTCCCGCCGGCCTCGGACGAGTCGTCGGCGGAACTGGGGCACTCCTGAACCACCGGGTGCGTCGTATGCCCGTCGCGTAGCTTCGGTCTGGGCCCACCCGCGCCCTGTGAAAGCAGACAGCCGTATGCCTGGTTGGCGACGGCCTGACGCACTGGCCCGCGGCCCCGCACCCACCACGCACCCGAGAGGCGCGGGGCTGTGACACTTGCGGCTCCGCCGCGATGGGGGTCCCCCGCTCGAGCGCAGCCGAGAGTGGGGGAGCGAGCAACCACCCACGCACCCGCAGCCGCCCAACCGCCGGAGGCACCCCGCGGGGAACGCGGCGACCAGCCACATCCAACCCGCAGCCAACAACGAACCCAACCGCCGGAAGCAACCGGTACCTTCGGTGCCGCGACCAACGGCCGCACCCCTCGAAGAAGGAGACAGAACCGTGAGCAAGTTCGTGCGGCCGGCAGCCGAGGGCGCGGACCCGTTCGGGACGGGGCGGCTGCGGCGTGGGGTGCTGGACGCCTGGGCGGCCAGCCCGGCGCGGTTCCGCGAGGACGCGAACGCCGAGGAGGACCTGGCCCTCGGCGGCTACCGCGACCGCCTCGTCGTCGAGCTGGCGCAGAACGCCGCCGACGCCGCGGCCCGCGCCGGCGTACCGGGCCGCCTCCGGCTCACCCTCCGCGGCGGCGTCCTCGTCGCCGCCAACACCGGCGCCCCCCTGGACGCGGCCGGCGTCGAGTCGCTGTCGACCCTCCGGGCCTCCGCCAAGCGCGAGGACCACGAGGGCACCGTCGGCCGCTACGGCGTCGGCTTCGCCGCCGTGCTCGCGGTGACCGACGAGCCCGCCATCGTCGGCCGGCACGGCGGCGCCCGCTGGTCCCTCGCCGAGGCCCGCGAAGCCGCCACCGACACCGCCGGCCACAGCCCAGGGCTGGGTGACGAGATCCGCCGCCGCGACGGCCATGTGCCCCTGCTTAGGCTGCCGTTCGCGGCGGAGGGCACGGCCCCGGACCCGTACGACACCGTCGTGATCCTCCCGCTGCGCGACCCGGCCGCCCAGGACCTCACCGAGCGCCTCCTCGACTCGGTCGACGACGCGCTGCTCCTCGCCCTGCCCGGCCTCGAAGAGGTCGTCGTGGAGATCGGTGAGGGCGAGGAGGGCGTCCGCACGCTGCGGCGGCACAGCGAAGGCGGCATCGTCACCGTCGAGGACTCGCGGAACGGTACGACGCGCTGGCGCACCGTCTCCGCGTACGGCCCCCTGGAGGCGGACCTCCTCGCCGACCGCCCCGTCGAGGAGCGGCTGCGCCCGCAGTGGTCCGTCACCTGGGCGGTGCCCGTCGACGCCGACGGCTCCCCGGCCCGCCCCCGTACCAGCCCCGTCGTCCACGCGCCCACGCCGAGCGACGAAGCCCTCGGCGTACCCGCCCTGCTCATCGCCTCGTTCCCCCTCGACACGACCCGCCGCCATGCCGCCCCCGGCCCGCTGACCGACTTCCTCGTGCAGCGGGCGGCGGACGCGTACGCCGAACTGCTCGCCGACTGGCGGCCGGTCTCGACCGGGATCATCGACCTCGTGCCGGGGCCGCTCGGCAAGGGCGAGCTGGACGGTGCGCTGCGTCAGGCGATCCTGGACCGGCTGCCGCGTACCGCCTTCCTGCCCCCGGCCATCACCCCGCGCGCCGAGGACACCGACCTGCCCGAAGCCCTCCGCCCCCGCGACGCGGAGGTCGTCGAGTCGGCCGGCGCCGAGACCGTACGGGTCCTCGCCGAGGTGCTGCCCAGCCTCCTCCCCGCCGGGCTCGAACGCCGGGTGGAGCTGCGGACGCTGGGCGTCGCCCGCGTACCGCTGACCGAGGCCATCGACCGGCTCGCGGGTCTGGAGAAGGAGCCCGGCTGGTGGCGGCGGCTGTACGACAGCCTCGCCGGCGTCGACCCGGACCGGCTCTCGGGACTGCCCGTGCC
>NZ_JAAKZX010000028.1 GCF_011045025.1 Streptomyces ureilyticus | reverse complement strand
GTGTACTCGCGCAGGAGTCGAACCTGTGGCAGGCCGAAGGCGGCGCCATCCGCCCCGCAACGCCCCTGTCACCCTCAGCGGTCCACGCCCGCGTCACCGAACTCCGCGCGGCGTGCCGCTCCCGCGAAAGGACCACCACATGAACCCAATACACGCAGTCGCAGATGCGCACAGCTCTCCCGGCGAACTCGAAGAACTGCAGTGAGGGCGCGACGAAGCGGACATCGCGCAGGCTCGGGAGCGTGAGGCCTCCCCCACAGGACCGGCGCTCACCCATGACGCCTTCATGGCGCGGCTGGAGGCCGAGGAGCGCGGCGAGGCAGCGTCATGACCCACGCCGTTGCGTGGGAGCATCCGGCCACGTACCGGAGAGCCCCGGTCTCCTCCGCAGAGGCATACGGCCCCTCCTCGCCACGCCTTGCCGCCCGGCACCGTGGCGTACCTGGAGACCGATCCGAGGAGATCCGCATGACCGCACAGCCCGCAGAGCCGGTACCGTCGGCGCCTCTCCAGGTACCACGTACCGTCGACGGCATCATGGCTGCCCCGCCCTCGGCTTCAGCCCGCATGGAGTTCCGAACCGCTTTCGGGCAGGCCGCAACAAGCCAGGAGCGGGAAGACATCATCGACGCGTGGTGGGCCGTTGCCATGACCCCGGACTGGGATGACCGTCTCGCCGACTCGGAAGCCGGGCGCAACCTCGTCTCGTTCGACGACATCGCGAAGAGGGCCGAAGCACCGTGACCACTCCGAAGTAGATCTTGCTCTTCGGGCGGCACGCGGACGAAACCCTCGAACAGCTTCGGGGCTGTGATCCCGAACGTCACGCGATCGCCATCAAGCGGTTCCTCGATCTCGCCACCGACGTCGGCCAGGCGATCGACACAGGGTGGCCTCCGCCAGGACGCCTCGCTCGAGGCGCGTACGTCACGATGTGGCGGGACATCGGCCTCACCGTCACCTACCTGCCGCACCCGGACCGGAGGGAAGTGCACGTCGTCGGAGTCCTCGACAGTGGGCCCGTGGTCTGAAGTCGGCCATTTCCATCGCATGGAGGCTCCGGAACGCGTGACGGCGGCCCCCTGACAACAGGAGGGCCGCCCTCGGCGAATCCACACGCAGCTCAGCTCAGCAGCGGCCAGGAGTCCGCGCAGTGGCGCCGGCGCGGGCTGGGCATCGCGGCGCTGGCAGCCTGCGCGGTTCAGGCGGGACGCGGCCCGTCCTTGCGTCGGCCAAGCCCGATCGCCACCAGAGCCCGTACCGCTTCGGCACGCGAGTAGCCGTTCTCCGCAGCGAACCGGTCCACATCGTCGAGAAGCTCACCGAGCCTCACCTGGACCCGCCCGCCGATCTGCGGACGGCCCGGCCCTCGTTCGCCCGGCTGTTCAGACAGCCACCGATGGACCGCCTGTTCGTGACCGTTGCGCAGGAGCCACTCCGCCGCCTGGTCATCGGAGAGAAACTCATGCCGGTCACCGCCGGGAAACCTGTCGGCCAGCTCCCTGCGGATCAGGGCCGTCTCCAGCACCCAGCGATCCCCGGCCGTACGCAACAGCCTCTCCCGCACCGCCCGCGTGACGCTCTCCCTCCCGCCCCTCCAGCGGCGTACGGTCGACCGCTCCTCGCGCACCGCCTCCGGATATGTGGCCTTGGCCTGGTCGGTCTCGAACCATCCGTCAACCTCACGGAGCGGTACGCCGTCGACTTCGTCGTACCGATAGACGCAGACGCGTGCCATTGGAACCCCCTGCTCTAATTAACGACATCGCTAATGTAGCAATGAAGCGAATCATCCGCAGCGGGACGGCCGCATCAAAGTGGCATCGGCTCCTCGGCGACGCGGTCACGGTTTCCGTCCTGCGCTGGGTCGCTCCCCACTGTGATCCAGGCAACGCCCGAGGGCGGCACCCCCACGAACAGGGATGCCGCCCTCGGTACTGGACGGACAGGTCCGACCCGGTGGAAGAACCGGATCAGAAGTCCATGTCACCGCCCGGCATGCCGCCGCCGGCCGGGGCGGCGCCCGCCTTCTCCGGCTTGTCGGCGATGACGGCCTCGGTGGTGAGGAACAGCGCGGCGATGGACGCGGCGTTCTGCAGGGCGGAACGCGTGACCTTCGCCGGGTCGATGATGCCCTCGGCGATCATGTCGACGTACTCGCCGGTCGCGGCGTTCAGGCCGTGACCGACCTGAAGGTTGCGGACCTTCTCCACGACGACGCCGCCCTCGAGACCACCGTTGACGGCGATCTGCTTGAGCGGGGCCTCCAGGGCGAGCTTCACGGCGTTGGCGCCGGTCGCCTCGTCACCCTCGAGCTCCAGCTTCTCGAAGACCGTGGCGGCCTGGAGCAGGGCCACGCCACCACCGGCGACGATGCCCTCCTCGACGGCGGCCTTCGCGTTGCGAACGGCGTCCTCGATGCGGTGCTTGCGCTCCTTGAGCTCGACCTCGGTGGCGGCACCGGCCTTGATGACGGCCACGCCGCCGGCCAGCTTCGCCAGGCGCTCCTGGAGCTTCTCGCGGTCGTAGTCCGAGTCGGAGTTCTCGATCTCGGCGCGGATCTGGTTGACCCGGCCGCCGACCTGCTCGGTGTCGCCGGAGCCGTCGACGATCGTGGTCTCGTCCTTGGTGATGACGACCTTGCGGGCGCGGCCCAGGAGGTCCAGGGTCGCGTTCTCCAGCTTGAGGCCGACCTCCTCGGAGATGACCTCGCCGCCCGTGAGGATGGCGATGTCGCCGAGCATGGCCTTACGGCGGTCACCGAAGCCCGGAGCCTTGACGGCGACGGACTTGAAGGTGCCGCGGATCTTGTTGACGACCAGGGTCGACAGGGCCTCGCCCTCGACGTCCTCGGCGATGATCAGCAGCGGCTTGCCGGACTGCATGACCTTCTCGAGGAGCGGCAGCAGGTCCTTGACGGCGCTGATCTTCGAGTTGGCAATCAGGATGTACGGGTCGTCGAGGACGGCCTCCATACGCTCCATGTCGGTGGCGAAGTACGCCGAGATGTAGCCCTTGTCGAAGCGCATACCCTCGGTGAGCTCCAGCTCCAGACCGAAGGTCTGGGACTCCTCGACGGTGATGACGCCTTCCTTGCCGACCTTGTCCATGGCCTCGGCGATGAGCTCGCCGATCTGGGTGTCGGCGGCGGAGATGGAGGCGGTCGAAGCGATCTGCTCCTTGGTCTCCACGTCCTTGGCCTGGTCGAGCAGAGCACCGGAGACGGCCTCGACGGCCTTCTCGATACCGCGCTTCAGGGCCATCGGGTTGGCACCGGCGGCGACGTTGCGAAGGCCTTCCTTGACCAGCGCCTGGGCCAGGACGGTCGCGGTCGTCGTGCCGTCACCGGCTACGTCGTCCGTCTTCTTCGCGACTTCCTTGACCAGCTCGGCGCCGATCTTCTCGTACGGGTCCTCGAGTTCGATCTCCTTGGCGATGGAAACACCATCGTTGGTGATCGTGGGGGCGCCCCACTTCTTCTCGAGGACGACGTTACGGCCCTTGGGGCCGAGGGTGACCTTGACGGCGTCGGCGAGCTGGTTCATCCCGCGCTCGAGGCCGCGCCGCGCCTCCTCGTCGAACGCGATGATCTTGGCCATGTGAAGTGGTCCTCCCGGACTGGGGTGGATTGCTCCGGACCGCGCTGGCGCCCGCGACGGACGGCCTGCCTGCCTCGTGGTTCCTTGCCCCACTTGGCCTGCGGGCCTCACCGACCCGGTCCTCGTTGTCACTCTCACCTTCAGAGTGCTAACGCCAATGATTAGCACTCGCCCCCCTCGAGTGCAAGCGTCTACCGGGGAGTGAGAGGCCCGCCGAGGGGATGACCGGGAGAGGTCGGCAGGCATGCCGAAGGGCCCGTACCCCTTGAGGTACGAGCCCTTCGAAAGAAGAACGTGTCGCTGCAGATCAGTCGGCGCGTGCTTCAGCCGGCCACGCGGACCATGTCCGCCTGCGGCCCCTTCTGGCCCTGCGAGATCTCGAACTCAACTCGCTGACCTTCCTCCAGGGTGCGGTAGCCGTCCATCTGAATCGCGCTGTAGTGGACGAATACATCCGCACCACCGTCGACCGCGATGAAGCCGTACCCCTTCTCCGCGTTGAACCACTTGACGGTGCCCTGAGCCATGCCTAACTCCCCTATTACTGGCCCTTGCACAGATCCACACTTCGCGGATCCGGGTCAGACCTCACCCCCCAACGGTTGGGGGTGTGCGCCGGAACGCGTCGACCGCGGCTGAATGTATCTGCCCAACTGCCGTCTGCAACAGGTCAGTCGGACGAGAAATCTTGGCCATACCCGATCCGGAATGTACGGAGAATTCACCCTAGATGGGGGCAAGTCGGGCTCCATAAAAGGAGCATATGACGTAAAAGACCTGCACACTTTGGCTACTTCTTATCGGGCATCAATCAGGAATGCACATGCATTCGGCCCGCGGGAGCACCAGGTTCCCCAACTGTACCGCGCTCAACCATACAGAATTGCCCCCTCCGTTTAACTTACGGAGGGGGCAATTCGATGAACCCTGAGTGACTTGCATTACCGACGGTAACGACCAGCCTTCGGCACTGTGCCGAATGGTCAGCCTCCGGCGACCGCCGGAATGATCGAAACGCCGGCCCCGTCGGGCGTCGCCGTCTCCAGCCCCTGCTCGAACCGCACATCGTCATCGTTCACGTACACGTTGACGAACCGCCGCAGCTTGCCCTGGTCGTCCAGGACCCGCGCCGCGATACCGGTGTGGTTCTTCTCCAGGTCGGCGATGACCTCGGCGAGGGTCGATCCTTCGGCGGCGACCTCGGCCTTGCCGCCGGTGTAGGTGCGAAGGATGGTGGGGATGCGGACGTTGACGCTCATGCGGATGACCTCCGGTCAGGTATGGAGCGCCCCGTGAGAGGCGCGGGGGTACGTCTACGGGGCTACGGGCTACGCCTGGAGGAGCCCGGCCTCACGGAACGATTCGAGGCTGGGGCGGATGGTCGCGGTGAGACCGGTGTCGGAGGCCACCGCGTCCAACGTCTTGAGACCGTCACCGGTGTTGAGGACGACAGTCGTCAGGCTCGGGTCCAGCAGACCGTTCTCGATCAGCTTCTTCGCCACCCCCACCGTCACACCACCGGCGGTCTCCGCGAAGATCCCCTCGGTCCGTGCCAGCAGCTTGATCGCGTCGACGACCTGCTCATCGTTCACGTCCTCCACCGCGCCACCGGTACGCCGCGCGATGTCCAGCACGTACGGACCATCGGCGGGGTTCCCGATGGCGAGCGACTTGGCGATCGTGTTCGGCTTCTGGGGCCGTACGACGTCGTGGCCCGCCTTGTAGGCGACGGACACCGGCGAGCAGCCCTCGGCCTGGGCGCCGAAGATCTTGTACGGCTTGTCCTCGACGAGCCCGAGCTTGATGAGCTCCTGCAGACCCTTGTCGATCTTCGTGAGCTGCGAGCCGGAGGCGATGGGCACCACCAGCTGGTCGGGGAGCTGCCAGCCGAGCTGCTCGCAGATCTCGTACGCGAGGGTCTTGGAGCCCTCGGCGTAGTACGGGCGCAGGTTGACGTTGACGAAGCCCCAGCCCTCGCCGGCCGGGTCGCCGATCAGCTCGGAGCAGAAGCGGTTCACGTCGTCGTAGTTGCCCTCGATACCGACGAGCTCGCCGCCGTAGACCGCGGCCATGACGACCTTGCCCTGCTCCAGGTCGTGCGGGATGAACACGCAGGAACGGAATCCGGCGCGGGCGGCGGCGGCGCCCACGGCACCGGCGAGGTTGCCCGTGGAGGAGCAGGAGAGGGTCGTGAAGCCGAAGACGCGGGCGGCTTCCAGTGCCTGGGCGACGACGCGGTCCTTGAAGGAGTGCGTCGGGTTGCCGGAGTCGTCCTTCACGAAGAGCTTGCCGGCGTCGACGCCCAGCTCACGCGCCAGGTTGTCGGCCTTGACGAGCTCGGTCCAGCCGGGGTTGATGTTCGGCTTGGTGGCCACGTCCGCGGGGACGGGCAGGAGAGGCGCGTACCGCCAGATGTTCGCGGGGCCCGCCTCGATGCGCTTACGGAGTTCCTCGGTGTCGTACGCCGAGAAGTCGTACGCGATCTCCAGCGGGCCGAAACACTCCTCGCAGGCGAAGACGGGGCCGAGCGGGACGCGGTGGCCGCATTCGCGGCAGGAGAGCGCGGCGGCGGGACCGAGGTCTACGGAGTCCGTGGAGGCCGTGGAGTCCGCCGAGTCGGCGGAAGTGTCAGCGTTCGTGGTGCTTGCAACTGTCTGCGCAGCCATGTGAGGCGAGGCCCTTTCTCCTCATCTTCCTCACGACGCATCTCGCCGTGAGACGGATTTGGCACCTTCACTAGCCGGGAGCCTCGCGGAATCGATCATCTTCGATCGGTACGAGACCGGCTGGAGGGTTGCCGGGGCTTCAACGGGCCGTATCCCTCTGCCCCTCTGGATGAGCGGTATTCGATTGTGAGTATGTGGTTGTCGGCTCAACGACCCGCGACATGCGATGGTCATCAGCGTTGTTCAAGACTGTAACCGAAGGCCTGGATCGTGGAGAGACCAGTCCGAACCGCGAGATGACAGTCACATCAGCCTTCTGCCTCAGTGGGCACTCGCGACCCGGTCCGATGCAAGGGAGAGCCGCACGTGCTGGAAGACGTCGAGCGCTGGCTGAACACGCGCTCCTGGTCCGTTGGCGACCGCCCGCTGAAGAAGCTCATCGCCGCGAAGCGCGCGGCCAATTCCACGGTGAGCGTCGTACTGCCCGCGCTCAACGAGGAGGAGACCGTCGGCGAGATCGTCGCCGTGATCCGCCGCGAGCTGATGACCAAGAAGGTGCCGCTCGTCGACGAGATCGTGGTGATCGACTCGGGCTCGACGGACCGTACCTCCGAGGTCGCCGCCGACGCGGGCGCCCGCGTCGTGCACCGGGACGAGATACTCCCGCGCATCCCCGCCGTCCCCGGCAAGGGCGAGGTCCTGTGGCGCTCGCTGCTGGTCACGAGCGGGGACATCGTCGCCTTCGTCGACGCGGACCTGAAGGAGTTCTCCGCGGACTTCGTCTCGGGGATCGTCGGCCCCCTGCTCACCGATCCGGGCGTGGACCTCGTCAAGGCGATGTACGACCGCCCGCTGAACCTGCCGGGCGACCCCACCTCCGGCAGGACCGCCGCAGGCCAGGGCGGTCGCGTTACGGAACTCATGGCCCGCCCGCTGCTGAACATGCACTGGCCGCAACTGGCCGGCTTCGTGCAGCCGCTCGGCGGCGAGTACGCGGCCCGCCGCTCCCTCCTGGAACAGCTGCCGTTCCCGGTCGGGTACGGGGTCGAGCTGGGCATGCTGATCGACGCCCTGCACCTGGTGGGCCTCGACGCCCTGGCCCAGGTAGACGTGGGCGTCCGCAAACACCGCCACCAGGACGGCCAGGCCCTGGGCCGCATGGCCGCCGCGATCTACCGCACGGCCCAGCTGCGGCTGGCCCGCGGCCATCTCGTACGGCCGCGGATCACGCAGTTCGAGAGGGTGGAGGCGGGGTTCGCGCCGCGTACGTACTCCGTGGACACGGAGGAACGCCCGCCGATGGCGGAGATCGAGGAGTACGCGGAACGGAAGGCGGCGTAGCCGAGAGTGGGGGCGCGACCAGCCACAACGCACCCGCGGCCGCCACTCGACACCCCAGTCCCGACCCCCGACCCGAGCTCTCACGCGTGAAGCTTGTATACGGCCGATGCGTACGTTTGAGCGAAGCCACCCTGGGCTAAGTTGAGCCCTATGGCATCAACGCAAGCCCAGATCCTCGTCGCCTCCAACAGGGGCCCGATCTCGTACGCCCTGGACGAGAGCGGAACGCTCAAGGCCAAGCGCGGCGGCGGCGGCCTGGTCTCCGGCCTCTCCGCGATCGGCCCGGAGGCCGGCGCGTTGTGGGTCTGCTCGGCCCTGAGCGACGGCGACCGCGAGGCCGTACGCCGCGGCGTCGGCGAAGAGGGCGTACGGATGCTGGACATCCCGGCGGACGTACACGAGGACGCGTACAACGGCGTGGCCAACTCCGTGCTGTGGTTCGTGAACCACATGCTGTACCAGACGCCCCTGGAGCCGGCCTTCGACGCGGAGTTCCGCAGGCAGTGGGCGTCCTTCGAGACGTACAACCGGGCCTTCGCCGAGGCCCTGGCCGAGGAGGCGGCCCCGGGCGCCGCCGTGCTCGTGCAGGACTACCACCTGACGCTGGCCCCCCGCATGCTGCGCGAGCTGCGCCCCGACCTGCGGATCGGGCACTTCTCGCACACGCCGTGGGCGCCGCCGGAGTACTTCCGGATGCTGCCCGACGACATCGCCGCGCAGTTGCTCGGCGGGATCCTCGGCGCCGACCGGGCGGCGTTCCTGACCCAGCGGTGGGCGGACGCGTTCACCGACTGCTGCCACGCCGTGCTGGGGCCCGGCATCCCGTCGGGTACGCGCATTGGCGTGCACGGGCTCGGCGCGGACGCGGACTTCCTGCGGAAGCGGTCGCACGAGGCCGATGTGGACGACCGGATCGTCGCGCTGCGGGAGCAGATAGGTGCGGGCCGCAAGGCGATCGTGCGGGTGGACCGTACGGAGCTGTCGAAGAACATCGTGCGCGGGCTGCTGGCGTACCGGCAGCTCCTGGAGGATCAGCCGTCGTGGCGTGAGCGGGTCGTCCACGTGGCCCTCGCCTATCCCTCGCGGCAGGACCTGGCCGTGTACCGCGACTACATGACCGAGGTCCAACGGCTCGCGGACGAGATCAACTCCCAGTACGGGACGCCTGGTTGGACCCCGGTCGTGCTCCACCTGAAGGACGACTTCGCCCGCTCGCTGGCCGCGTACCGGCTGGCCGACGTGGCCCTCGTCAACCCCATCCGCGACGGGATGAACCTCGTCGCCAAGGAGGTGCCGGTCGTCTCCGACGAGGGGTGCGCGCTGGTGCTCTCGCGGGAGGCGGGGGCGTACGAGGAGCTGGGCGAGGACGCGATCGTGGTGAACCCGTACGACGTTGTGGGCACCGCCCGCGCCCTCCACTCGGCGCTGACGATGCCGCTGGACGAGCGGGCGGAGCGCACCAAGCGGCTGGCCGCCGCGGCTACGGCGCTTCCACCGGCCCAGTGGTTCTTGGACCAGCTGCGCGCACTGGACGCGTGATTGCGTCCCCGCCGCCCTGCCTGTCCCGCCCCGGGCCGATAGCCCAAGCGGTCACCTTGCTGCTGTGACCATGGCCATCGGCCATGGTTGGCCGATTTACGCCGCCGAAGCCTCGCCGGTCACCGTCACGCGCCCCACCAGCTCGTCATACGCCCGGCCGTCGAACTCGCCCGCCGCCGGCGCCAGTACCGTCGCCGTCGACAGGGCCACCGCGCGGGCCAGCCGATCCGGCCACGGCAGGCCCTCCACCAGCCCCGACAGCAGGCCCGCGACCACCGAGTCGCCCGCGCCCGTCGGGTTGCCCTCTACCGGGGCCGGCGGGGTCGCTCGCCAGTGGCCCTCCGCGTTCAGGGCGAGGAGGCCGTCCGGGCCCAGGGAGGCGACCACCGCGTGTGCGCCGCGGCGGCGGGCGTCGCGGGTGGCCTGGAAGGGCTCGTGGGAGCCGGTGAGTTCGGCCAGTTCGTCGGTGTTCGGTTTGACGAGGTCGGGGCGGGCGGCTACGCCCCGGCGGAGGGGTTCGCCGCTCGTGTCGAGGAGGACCGGGACCGACGCGGACCGGGCCGTGCGGACCAGTTGGGCGTACGCGCCTACCGGGACGCCGGGCGGGAGGCTGCCGCACAGGGCTACCGCGGAGGCGGCGGGCAGCAGGTCCTCGTACGCGTCCTGGAACGCCCGCCACTCCGCGGGAGAGACGAGCGGGCCCGGCTCGTTGAGCTGAGTCGTGTCACCGGTCGCCGCGTCGACCACCGCGATCGTGCGGCGGGTCGGGCCCGCCACCGGGACCAGCGCGTCCACGACGCCCTCTGTGGACGTGAGTTGGCCCTTCAGGGCGCGCCCGGTCGCCCCGCCCACGAAACCCGTCACCGTCACCGCGTGGCCGAGCGCCGCCAGCACCCGGGCCACGTTCAGGCCCTTGCCGCCGGGGCGTTCGGTGACCTCGGTGACGCGGTGCGAGGTGTGCGGGCGCAGGGCCGGTACGCGATAGGTGATGTCGAGAGCGGTGTTCAGCGTGACCGTGAGGATCACCTGGGCCGACCTCCCCCGCGTGCGAGTGGGCGCTGCTTGTCCGGATGCCAGATCATGCCAAAGGTACGGCGGTCGGCACAGCTCCGCAGGTCGGCCCGCCCGGGCCCAACGTGCGGCCGAATCAGCCCAGTTGGGGCTCAACCACCCATTCTCCGCGGCGCATCACGCCCTTGAGGGCGAAGTCGGCGTCCAGGATCACCAGGTCCGCGTCCTTGCCCGGTTCCAGCGAGCCCACCCGGTCGTACAGGCCCAGCAGCCGGGCCGGGGTGGCGGAGATGGCGGCGACCACGTCCTCGACGGACAGCCCGTCCACGGTGACGGCCCGCTTGAAGGCACGGTCGAGGGTCAGGGTCGAGCCCGCGATGGAGCCGCCCTCCACCAGCCGCGCCACACCCTCGCTGACCTCGACCTCCAGCGGGCCGAGCATGTAACGGCCGTCGCCGAAACCGGCCGCGTCCATCGCGTCCGTGATCAACGCCACCCGGTCCGCGCCCGCGTGACGGAACGCCAGCTGAAGCGACGCCGGATGCAGATGCGTACCGTCGTTGATCAGCTCGACCGTGATCCGCTCGTCCTCCAGGAGCGCGGCGATCGGGCCGGGAGCGCGGTGGCCGAGGACGGGCATCGCGTTGTAGAGGTGTGTCGCCACGGTGGCGCCCGCCTCGATGGCCTCCACCGTCTGCTCGTACGTCGCGTCCGTGTGCCCGATCGCCGCGATCACCCCGTGCTCCGCGAGGAGGCGTACGGAGTCGATGCCGCCCGGCAGTTCCGTGGCGAGCGTCACCATCCTGGCCTGGCCGCGTGCCGCGTCGATCAGCTTGCGCACCTCCGCCGGGTCCGGGTGGCGCAGCAGTTCCTCGGAGTGCGCGCCCTTGCGGCACGGCGAGATGAACGGCCCCTCGAAGTGGATGCCCGCGAGGTCGCCCTGCTCGGCCAGCTCGGAGAGCAGCCCGGCGCGCTGGGCCAGCACGTCCATATCGCCGGTGACGGTCGACGCGACGATCGTCGTGGTGCCGTGCAGGCGGTGCGTGTGGACGCCCTTGAGGATGTCGTCGACCGTGCCGGAGGTGAAGGAGGCGCCTCCGCCGCCGTGGTTGTGGATGTCGACGAAACCGGGCACCAGCCAGTGGCCTCGCAGGTCGACCCTGGTTGCGTCATCGGGTGCGCTCCCGGCGATACGCGTGCCGTCGACGATCACGCGGCCGTCGTCCACGATCCCGGTGGGCAGCACCACCTTGGCACCGGCGAGCACGACGGGCTCCTTGCCGGTTTTGGGCTGCGGGTCCGTTTTGGCTGGTCGCGCCCCCGCCGTGGCGGAGCCGCATGATGTCTCGTCTCGCGCCCCTAGGAGCGTTGCCGTCACCGTGGTTTCCTCCGGCTTCGTAGGTGTGGTGTCGAGCACATCCCAGGCCAGGAGGCCCGCGCCCAGGCAGCCGGCCGTGTCCCCGAGTGCCGCCGGGACGATGCTGGGCAGCTTCTGGAACGTCACCCGGCGCTCGACCGCCGTCCGTAGCGGTGTGAACAAGGTTTCCCCGGCCTCGGCCAGGCCGCCACCGATGATCAGCGTGCGCGGGTCCAGCAGGGTGAGCGCGGTGACGAGGCCGTCCGCGAACGCGTCCACCGCCTCCTGCCAGACCGCCTGCGCCCGGGGGTCCCCGGACCGCACGGCCTGCGCGCAGTCCGCCGCGTCCGCCTTCGGATCACCGGACGCCTCGGCCCAGGCCGCGCTCACCGCCGACGCGGACGCGTACCGCTCCAGGCAGCCGCGCTGTCCGCACGGACACGGGGTGCCCCCGGGTCGTACGACGATGTGGCCGATCTCGCCTGCGAAGCCGTGCGCGCCCGCCTCCACCCGGCCGTCGATGCCGATCGCGCCCGCGATGCCGGTGCCGAGCGGCACGAACAGGAAGCGGTCGGCTCCCCGCCCCGCCCCGAGTCGCCCTTCGGCGAGGCCACCGGTGCGCACGTCGTGTCCGAGGGCGACCGGGACGCCGTACAGCCGCTCGCCGAGCAGATCCCGCAGGGGTACGTTCCGCCAGCCGAGGTTGGCCGCGTAGACCGCGAGGCCCCGTTCGGCGTCCACGATGCCGGGGACGGCGATGCCGGCGGCGGACGCGGGCTCGCCGAAGTGGCGCTCGCCGTGTGCGCGCAGCTCGGCGGCGAAGCCGAGGATCGACTCCACCACGGCGTCGGGTCCGCGCTCCCGGCCCGTGGCGCGGCGGGCCTGGTGCAGCAGTGCGCCGTCCGCCCCCACGAGGGCGGCTTTCATCCCGGTGCCGCCCACATCGAGGGCGATGACGTGTTTCACGGGATACAGTCTCGCCCCTGACCCCACGAGAGGTCTAGTCCACTCGCGTACTATAGACCTTGGCATTCCGGTTATCCGGACTTCAACTACCGTGACGAGTACGACAGATGGGGAAATCAGCGGTGCGGCGACGAGTGACGGTTTTCATCTCGATGGTGTCCGCAATGGGCGTGACGGCGGCACTCGGCGGCTGCTCCGGCGGCACCGCGGCCACCCCGAACGCCACGCTCAAGCTGGTGGCCGCCGACTACGGCGACTCCGAGGCGAACAGTTCCCAGAAGTACTGGGACAAGCTGGTCAAGGAGTACGAGAAGAAGAACCCCGGCATCGAGATCGACGTCAGCGTCTACTCGTGGAACGAGGTCGACGCCAAGGTCAAACAGATGGTCGCCGACGGTGAGGCGCCCGACATGGCGCAGATCGGCGCGTACGCCGACTACGCCGCGAAGGGGCAGCTGTACGAGGTCAACCAGCTGCTCTCCATACCCGTCCAGGCCGACTTCGTCTCGAGACTCGCCGAGGCGGGCGAGGTGGGCCGGGTGCAGTACGGCATGCCGTTCGCCTCCTCCACGCGGCTGCTGTTCTACAACAAGGAACTCTTCGACGAGGCCGGCCTCACCCCGCCGCGAAGCTGGAGCGAACTGGCCGCCGCCGCCCGGACCCTGAAGTCCCGCGGCGTCGAGACGCCGTACGCGCTGCCCCTCGGACCCGAGGAGGCCCAGGCCGAGACCATGATGTGGCTGCTGAGCGGCGGCGACGGCTACACCGGCACGATCGGCTCGTACGGCCTCGACTCCGACCAGAACATCGCGACCTTCAACTGGCTCAAGAACGACCTGGTGGGCAAGGGCCTCACCGGGCCGACGCCGCCCGGCAAGCTCAACCGCGCCGACGCCTTCGAGGCGTTCACCCGCGGCGAGGTCGGCATGCTGAACGGTCACCCCTCGCTGATGCAGGCCGCCGAGAAGAGGGGCGTGGAGTACGGCATGGTGCCGATGCCCGGCGTCGACGGCAGGGCCAAGGCCACGATGGGCGTCGCCGACTGGATGATGGCGTTCAAGGAGAACGGCAACGGCGAGGAGATCGGCGAGTTCCTCGACTTCGTCTACAGCAAGAAGAACGTGCTCGAGTTCTCCCACGAGTACAACCTGCTGCCCGTGACCACGTCCGCCTCCGAGGCGATGGCCGCGGACAAGAACGACAAGGATCTCGACCCGTTCCTGTCCGAGCTGGAGAACGCCGAGCTGTATCCCGTCGCCAAGACGTCCTGGGCGCAGGTCAGCGCGGACATCAAGCAGCAGATCGGCAAGGCGGTGGGGCCGAATGCGCGGCCCTCGGCGGTTCTCGGGTCGCTGCAGCAAGCGGCTTCGGCCGCTGAGAGTTCGGAATAGTCGCGCTGGTTTCGCAGGCCCTTACGGGGCCTGCGGCCCTCTCGGAGCGCGGTAGCGTCGACGCATGGCAGAAGAGCTCACCCCGCTGGAGCGTGACGTCCTTGCACTGGAGCGGCGTGGCTGGGCTTCGCCCGGGGCCAAGGAGCGGGCCATACGGGAAGAGTTGGGGATGGTGCCGGTTCGGTACTACCAGTTGCTGAACGCCCTGCTCGACGCGCCGCGTGCTCTGGCCCATGACCCGGTGACCGTGAACCGGCTGCGCCGAATACGGGACGCCCGCCGGGCCGAGCGCTGACAGATCGCTGACGGATAGGGTCGCCGTATGGGCAGCCAAGCGGACCCCTCAAAGACCCCGACGCCATTGCCGACTCCCGCGACCCCGGCGGGACGTGACGGCCTCGACGCCATCCTCGCGCGGCCCGGCCGGGCCGTCCTCGCCTTCGACTTCGACGGTACCCTCGCGCCGATCGTCCCCGACCCCGAGCAGGCCCGCGCCCACCCCGACGCGGTCCCGGCGCTCGCCGCCCTCGCCCCGAAAGTCGCCTCCGTCGCCGTCGTCACCGGCCGCCCGGCCGACGTCGCGGTACGCCACGGCGGCTTCGCGGACGTACCCGGCCTGGAACACCTCGTCGTCCTCGGCCACTACGGCGCCGAACGCTGGGACGCGCTCACCGGCACCGTCACGGCGCCCCCGCCCCACCCCGGCGTCGCCGCCGTCCGCGCCGAACTGCCCGGCATCCTCGACCGCTCCGGCGCCGGACAGGGCACCTGGATCGAGGAGAAGGGCCGCGCCGTCGCCGTCCACACCCGCCGCGCCGAGGACCCGCAGGCCGCATTCGACGCCCTGCGCGAGCCCCTCACCGACCTCGCCAGCCGCCACGGTCTGGTCGTCGAACCCGGCCGCATGGTCCTGGAACTCCGCCCGCCGGGCATGGACAAGGGCGTAGCGCTCCGCGAGTACGTACGCGAGATCGGCGCCGGGGCGGTGGCATACGCAGGCGACGACCTGGGCGACCTCCCGGCGTTCGCCGCGGTCGAGGAACTCCGCTCGAACGGCGTGCCCGGCCTGCTGGTGTGCAGCGGCAGCAGCGAGGTGACAGAGCTGGAGAAGCGGGCGGACCTGGTGGTGGACGGCCCGGCGGGCGTCGTACGCCTCCTGAGGGCGCTGACGACATCTCTCGGCTGACCCCGCTCGGCCACTCGTTGCCGGCCTTCGCCTGTCGCCACGCTGCCGCTCGTTTGACTTGAGCTTGCTGCTAGCCCCTGCTCAGCGACAGTTGGTCGAGCACCGCGTCACACTGGTTGCCCTCGGCGCAGGCGATCTCGATGACGTTGGAGCCCTTGGTCAGGTTGACTGGTGCCCAGGTCGTCTGCCAGCCCTTCTCCCAGTCGCCCTTCGGGGCCCGCTTCTCACCGATGAAGTTCTCCATGTTCAGCGGCGAGGTGTTCGGCTTGCCGTTGACCACGACGGTCGCGTCGGCGTCGACACCGGGGATGCCGAAGCGCACATCCAGCCGGTAGGTGCCGGCCTTCTCGATGTCCTTGACGGCCCACACGACCTTGGCGCCGACCTTGTTGAAGCCCGTCACATAGACACCGCCGCCCGCCTCGGCGCCATCGAACTGGGTGTCGACGGTCGTGCCGCCCTCCAGACGCAGGGTTTTCGCGTCGATCTTCGGCAGCTCGGCCTCATCCTTAGCCGGCTTCGAAGCCGGCGCGCTCGGCTCGGTGTTCTGATCAGCCGACGGCGTCGAACCCCCCGCCTCGTTGCCCCCGGGATCTTCGTCGCCGCCCATCATCGCGACCCCGATGCCGATCACGACCGCCGCGACCACGGCGATCGCGCCGATCAGGAGGCCCTTGGTGTTGGGACCACGACCACGGCCGCCACCGCCACCCATGCCGCTGCCCGGCAGGGGCGTACGGGTCGTGGACGCGCCGCCGAACGTCTCCGGGGCCTGGTAGTGGGACTGGCCGTACGTTCCCTGCCCCTGCTGGGCCGGAGCCTGCGCGTACTGCGCGGTCGGCGCCGTCTGGGAAGCCTGCTGTGACTGCTGGGCCTGCTGGCCGTACTGGCGCTCGCCGACCGCCCGCACCCGGTTGACCGAACCGGGGTAGCCGTAGCCGCCGCCTCCGTCTGGCGGCGTGGCTCCGGCGGCCTGACCGTCGGCGTACAGATAGCCGAACGGGTCGTCGTCCTCGGGCGTGCTCGCGCCGTTGTTGCCGGGCGTCATCCCTTGGTCTCCTCAACGGGTGTGGTGCAGATGCGATGGGTGAATAGAAGGGCGAGCCTACCCGCTCCACAGGCCCCAAACGGGTGATTCAGCTCGCACACCACCGCTGACCTGCGCCTCAGCCCGCACGCCGATGCGCTTTGGGACGAGACCGTTTCTCTACGTACATCCGCTCGTCAGCGGACTTCAACACTTCGTCCGCGGTCATGCCGCAATGTGCCCATCCGATGCCGAAGCTCGCGCCGACCCGCATCGCGCGGCCGTCGACCCGGATCGGCTGGATGATCTCGTTGCGCAGCCGGACCGCGAGGTCCTGGGCGTCGGCCCGGCCGAGCCCGTCGGCGAGGACCACGAACTCGTCGCCGCCGAGCCGCGCGACCGTGTCCCCGTCCCGTACGCCGCTGCTCAGCCGGCGCGCGACCTCGATCAGCACCGCGTCACCGGAGTTGTGCCCGAAGCGGTCGTTGATCGACTTGAAGCCGTCGAGGTCGCAGAAGAGCACCGCGAGCCCCTTCGTACCGTCGTCCGTCTCGCCCTGCGGTGCGACGGTGTGCACGTGGTGGTCGTACGCGTCGAAGGCCTCGAGGGCCGGCCGGAAGTCGAACCCGTGCCCGTTCCCGTCGTACGCGGGCGCCCCGCCGTGCTCACCCTGGTCTCCGTATTCGCCGTGCTGCGCGAAGGCCGCGTCCAGCGTGTCCACCGGTCCTGGTGCCACGGCCGCGGGGCGGCTGCACAGGCGGGCGGAGAGCCGGGCGCGCAGTTCGGCGGAGTTCGGCAGTCCGGTGAGCGAGTCGTGCGAGGCGCGGTGGGCGAGCTGGAGCTCGCGGCGCTTGCGCTCTTCTATGTCCTCGACGTGGGTGAGCAGGAAGCGCGGCCCGTCGGCGGCGTCCGCGACCACGCTGTTACGCAGGGAGACCCAGACGTACGTCCCGTCGCGGCGCCCGAGCCGCAGCTCGGCGCGCCCGCCTTCCGCGGACGTACGCAGCAGGGTGCCGATGTCCTCGGGGTGGACGAGGTCGGAGAAGGAGTAGCGGCGCATCGCGGAGGCGGGGCGGCCGAGGAGGCGGCACAGTGCGTCGTTGGTCCGCAGGATGCGCCCGTGCTGGTCGCCGCCCATCTCGGCGATGGCCATGCCGGAGGGGGCGTACTCGAAGGCCTGGCGGAAGCTTTCCTCGCTGGCGCGCAGGGCCTGCTGCTCCCGCTCCAGGCGGACGAGGGCGCGCTGCATGTTGGCCCTGAGCCGGGCGTTGCTGATCGCGATGGCCGCCTGGAACGCGTACATCTGCAGGGCCTCGCGCCCCCAGGCGCCGGGAATCCGTCCGTTGCGCGGGCGATCGACGGAGAGCACTCCGATCAGCTCACCGCAGGCGCCGCCGGGCACGCCCGGCGTGTACATGGGCGCGAAGAGGCGGTCGGAGGGGTGCCACTCGTCCTCGAAGCGGGGCGGCGGGCCGTCGGTGTACCACTGCGGGACGTCGTCCTCGTCGAGGACCCAGCCCTCGGTGTGGGGTATGAAACGCAGGTCGCCCCAGGCCTCGCCCATGTTCAGCCGGCGCTCCCAGGAGGCGCGGGAGCCGACACGGCCGGTGATGAGCGCCTCGGCGGCGGAGTTCCCGGCGAAGGCGGCGACGACGAGGTCCCCGTCGGGGCGTACGAGATTGACGGCGGCGATTTCGTAGCCCAGTCCCGTCACGACTCCGTCGGCGACGGTCTGCAGCGTGTCGGCCAGGCTGCGTGCCGTGTTCATGTCGGCCATGACCTGATGCAGCTGCCGCAGGGTCGCAAGACGGACGTACGGCTCCGACTCGGTCTCCATGCTCGCTCTCCCCGAGACCTCGACAGCAACTCCAGAGTTGTCCGGGCTTCTCGCCTGTCTTCTCGTTCTGTACTGATCGACTACCGATGGTGGACTGGTCGCTTACTGATCGCCGGGCCGATCCCTGGATCGCCTATCGATTGCAGCGTTCCCCGCCACTGAATCACAGCGCGCTGCCCACTCGGTACACAGGGTCAACAAAATATGGCCCTTGTGACTCAAGTCACAGCTAAAGATGAGCAGTTGAGTAGAGTTTCTGCTTTTTCACCGTGCGTTTACTGAACGCGAATATGTGGAGCCTGAGAGGTTACCGGACGCAGGGCGATCGTCGGCCGGACGCGGGTGGCCGGACGGCGGTCGGGCCCCGGTCCTAGGACCCGTCTCGGGCGCTGGTCCGATGCGCGGACCGGAGCGGGGAGACTAGCGTCGTGAGCGTGCTGACGACTCCTCCTGCCCCACGCGCGCCCCTCAACCCCACCGCTGACGGGCATGCTGTGGGGGTGAGTGACGACGAGTTCCGCGCCGCCATGTCCCGGCTGGCCGCGGGCGTGGTGCTGGTGACCGCGCACGAGTCCGCGCTGGATCCCGAGGGGCCGGGCGGTGAGGACGTCGGGATGACGGCGACCGCCTTCATGTCCGTATCCCTGGACCCGCCCCTGGTCCTGGTCAGCCTGCGCGACGGTTCCCGCATGGACGACCTGCTCGACGAGCAGCCCCTGTGGGCGGTCTCGGTCCTCTCCGAGAGTCAGCGCCACATCGCGGGCCGGTTCGCCATGAAGGGCCGTATCTCCGACCGCCTCCTCTTCGAGGACATTCCGTACGTACGCGGAGAGGCCTCCGGGGCGCTGCTCGTGCGCGGCGCCCTGGCGACCCTGGAATGCCGGACCGAGCAGCGGGTGCCCGCGGGCGATCACACGCTGGTGATAGGGCGGGTGCTGACGGCCTCGGTGCCGAGTGCGGACGGGGGGCCGCTGACGTACTTCAAGGGGCGGTACCGGCAGTTGGGGTAGGCCGCCCTCTCATTGGCAATTGGCGAGCGGGACGACGCTGACGCTTACGGGCCGGTCACCAATCGCGGCCGGAGCGTCCGCGCTTGGTCTCGGAGCGCTGCTTCTTCTGCCGCAGCCGGCGTTCGTTGATGCCGCGGGGGATGCGGGTGGCCCGGCGGGGCTTGGGCGGCGGGGCGGTGGCTTCGGCGAGCAGGGCGGCGAGGCGGACGGCGGCGGTCTCGCGGTTGCGCCACTGGGAGCGGTGTTCGGAGGCTCGTACGCTGATGACTCCGTCGACGAGCTTCGGGGCGAGCCGTTCGAGGGCGCGGGCCTTCCACACCTCGGGCAGGGCTTCCGTCTTCGCGAGGTCGAACCGCAGCTCCACCTGCGAGTCGCTCGTGTTGACATGCTGGCCACCGGGCCCCGAGGAACGCGAGAAACGCCACGTCAGCTCGGCCTCGGGGAGGGAGACGGAGCCGCGGATGACGTAGGGACCAGGCATGGCTCCATGGTCGCGCGTGTGTCCGGTCCACGTCACGCGCTTTTCCAGAGCCCGGGGCACGGGCCCGGGGTCCGCCAGCCTCGAGTCGGGCCTCGAATCCGGGGGCTCGGCCGCTCGGGTAAAGAAAGTAAAGTGGGCGGAACCTGGGGGACCCCCCGCGACGTTCATAGGGGTGACGGTAGCTTCGTCCCCGTACGAAGCACCGAGTTCAACGCACCGCACTTGTCGCACGTACGTCAACGATGGAAGGACTCCCAACAATGGCTGTAAGCCTGTCCAAGGGTGGCAACGTCTCGCTCACCAAGGAGGCTCCGGGCCTGACCGCTGTCACCGTGGGCCTCGGCTGGGACGTCCGCAGCACCACGGGGACCGACTTCGACCTGGACGCCTCGGCCATCGCGGTCAACCCCGAGGGCAAGGTCTACTCGGACGGTCACTTCATCTTCTTCAACAACAAGCAGACCCCGGACCAGACCATCGTCCACACCGGCGACAACCGCACGGGTGAGGGCGCGGGCGACGACGAGGCGATCAACGTCAACCTGGCGGGCCTGCCCGCCGACATCGACAAGATCGTCTTCCCGGTCTCCATCTACGACGCCGAGACCCGCTCCCAGAACTTCGGCCAGGTCCGCAACGCCTACATCCGCATCGTCAACCAGGCCGGCGGCACGGAGATCGCCCGCTACGACCTGTCCGAGGACGCCGCCACCGAGACGGCGATGGTCTTCGGCGAGCTCTACCGCAACGGCGCCGAGTGGAAGTTCCGCGCGGTGGGCCAGGGCTACGCCTCGGGCCTCGTGGGCATCGCCCAGGACTTCGGCGTGAACGTCTGAGGTTCGGCACGCCTGTTTTTTCGGAGCCCCCGGTCACTTGGTGACCGGGGGCTCCGCCCTTGTGCGCAGGGCCTCCTGACGAGCCGAACCCGGGGTGGGCGGGGCGCCACCCCGGGACCCGTCCCGGACTCCTCCGCTGATGCTGGGTGTCTGGCCGCCTGGCCGACGCACGAGCGAGGGGGGAACAAGACATGGACGCCACGTGGGCCATCGCTGTTGTCATAGAGGCGCAGACGACGGCCGTAATGGTGCTTCCCAACGACGGGCGGGCCGGGCTGAAGGCTCTCGTGGCCACCGTCTCCCTGCTCCTCGGTGAGGCGATGCTCGTCGGTGGCATGGAAGGCGAGATCCTTCTCGCTGCCATGGCGTTGCTCTCGGGAGGACTGTTGTTCCTCGCGGAGCTGGCCGCGAGTCGCGACAGTCAACTGGTCCCGCTGCTGTGGCTGCTCTGTGGAGGCTGGGGGCTGGTCCTGATGGTGTGGCGGCGCGACGAGCTGGTCGAGTGGATGGAGACTAACCGATCAGACCTGGCCGCCATTTGCCTGTCCGCCGCGTTCCTCCTGGGCACGCTGGCGATGCGCCGCCGGCGGCTGGGGGAGACACGCTGACGGTCTCGTCAGGCTGGCCGACCTTCCTTTCAAGCTGCGTATCAGGGCCAGCAAGCCTTTTGGGGGTAGGGCGAGTACGTGGGTGGGGGTGTCGCTTTCGCGGAGGAGGACGTGGGGGGCGGTGCGGGCGAGTTCGATGCAGTTCTCGCCGCCGGCCCCGGAGAAGGAGGACTTCTGCCAGTTCACAGGCATGGTGTGGGCTCTCACAATTCTCGCGCGATGTCATGGACGAAGCGTCTGGAGCGCTCGGCGTCGAGTACTGCTCGCTCCGCGAGGTCCAGCAGGGTGCCGTACTTCTTGAGCTGGGTGGCGATGCTGAGGAAGACGCCGCCCACGGCGCTGTCCACCTGGACCGTGTCCAGCTGCGGGACAACTCCCCCGGCGTAGAAGACCGGCTGTGTGGCCTCGACGAACTCTTCACTCGTGAAGGGAATGACCTTCAGCGTCACGGTGGGCCACTCTGAGACCTCCAGCAGGTGGCCGAGCTGCGCCTGCGCGACCTTGCGCCCGCCGATCCGCATCCTCAGGGCCGCCTCGTGGATCACGACGGTGAACGGCGGCGGAGCGTCACCCTCGAAGATCTGGCGGCGCTTCAGCCTGAACTCCACCCGGACGTCCACCTCCTCGGCAGGGAGGGGAGGGATGTTGCCGCCGTAGATCGCCCGCGCGTAGTCCTCCGTCTGGAAGACGCCGGGGAGCGTCATCGGCTGGAGGGCGCGCAAGTACGTTGCGTGGTGCTCCAGTTCAGCCACGTCCAGGAAACCTGGGGCAAGGATCCCGCGGTACGCATCCCACCAGCCCTGCCCACGAGACTCCCGGGCGATCACGCACAACGCGTCGATGAGTTTGGCGTCATCGCACGCATAGAACACCGCCAGCCGCCGGATCCGTTCCTCGCTGATGCCCAGCCGACCCGCCTCGATATGGCTGATCTTGGCCTGATCGGTCGACAGCAGACCTGCGGCTTCACGGGCCGTCCTACCTGCGGACTCCCTCAACTTCCGCAGTTCCGTACCGAGTCGGACCTGGCGAGCGGAGGGGTTTTCTCTCAGTGGCATGGGTTCCGTTCCTCTCGGCGTCCGAGTCTGCCGTGTCACAACAAGCAGGGTCCACTCGCTCGAGTGAAACTTCCGGGGCAATCTTGCTCCACTGCAAGGTTGCCCCTACTTTCGAACCCGTCAGTGCGCGGCGCGCCAGTAAACCCGCAGTGCAGTCACCGACGCCTACCGGTGCCCGAGCCACGGTGGTGCCCTCGCCGCGCAACCCCTCGACGCAGACGGAGAGTTGAAAGCCATGAACGCCAACACCGACCCGCCGACGTACTACCTCACCACCCCCAACTCACCCCTCAGCCCGAAGATCTGCCGAGACACCGTCGCCATACTCCTCGCCGCGAACAGCCACGCCCCGCACCTCGCCGACACCGCCCGCACCCTCGTCTCCGAGGTCGTCACCAATGCCGTACGGCACACCGGTACGCCAACCATCAAGCTGGAGACGGCGGTTCTGGCGGACGGCGTACGCGTGGCCGTGTACGACGACGGGCCCGCAGGACTGCTGCTCCCCTCCGAAGCCGCGCAGGACAGCGAAGGCGGGCGCGGGTTACTGCTCGTGCAAGCCCTCGCTCACACATGGGGCGTTGGCCCGGGGTACGACGCCGGCCGGAACGGCAAACACGTCTGGTTCGAGCTTCAAAGCCCGAGCGTGCCGCTGGAGGGATGACGGCTTGGGGACTTGCCGGACGGGCGGCACGGCTCCATAGACTGAGCCTCCGGCCGCACTGTTTGGGGGAGCCATGACCAGTAGGTTCACCGAGTTGGTTGTCGACTGCCACGATCCGGAGCGGCTCGCAGCCTTCTGGTGCGCGGTCCTGGACTTCAAGGTGATCGATCGGAGCGAGGGCAAGGTTGAGATCGGCTCCTGGGAGCCGACCGTCGAGGAGGTCCGGGCCAGCCAGATGCCGCCCACTCTGATGTTCATCCGGGTGCCCGAGGGCAAGACCGTGAAGAACCGGCTCCACCTAGATGTCAGCCCGATCGACTGCAGTACCAACGACGAGGTGGCCAGGCTGCTCGGCCTCGGCGCCGCCAAGGTGGACGTGGGCCAGGGCCCCGACCGGAGCTGGGTAGTCATGGCCGACCCCGAGGGCAACGAGTTCGACGTCATGCGCACCCTGGCACCGTCCAACTAGATGATCGGTCCCAAGGGTCCCTTCCGAAGCCGCACAGGAGAGCGAAGGTGGAGCACTCGCGCACACTTGGGGCATCGGCCCGGCGTACAACACCGGCCGCAACGGCAAACGGGTTTGGTTCGAGCTTTCAAAGCCCTAGCGTGCCGCTGGAGCGATGACTGTTCGCGGGCTCCCCACCCCTACCGCGCAAAAACGTGAACACTCAGCGGGAGTTTGCTCACCATGCGCTCAAACGAGCTCCTGGTGAGCACCGCGGCGCAAAGTGCTCACGGAAAACGTGCACCAGCACCCACAGGGCCGACCCCGCCTCGTCCCACCGCTCAAGCCGCGGACGCGGCGCGCAGCAAGCGGAGTTGGCCGATCTCAGTGACGTTCTTCATCAGTTCCGCGTTCACCCAGGCGAGCATGTGGGCGATGGTGTGGTCGGGGTCGTTCTGCCAGGGGAACGGGGCTGTGGCGTCCAGGTCGGTGTCGGTGAGGTGGTCCAGTACCGCCAGCCAGTCGGCGCGGAGGCCGCGCAGCCACTCGATGGCCGCCGTACCGTCGCCCGGCCATGTGATCTCGGTCCGCTCCCGAGGCATACGTCCCTGTGCGTGGTCGATGCTCACGGTCCACCACCAGCCGATATGCCAGCTCAGCCAGCCGATGGTGGGGACCGGGACGGGGTCGGGCTCGGTTTCCGCCCAGTCCGGCACCCATGTCCCGTCTTGGTTCGGGCGCACCGTCCAGCAGTAAGGCGTGGGCTCCCACAGGAAGTCCTCCGGCTCCAGCCGCTCCAGGTGGTACTCGAAAAGCGACCAGGTCAGCTCGAACTGCCAGCGCAGCAGGTCAGGTTGGGATGCGTTCTTCACCTGCCTATGCCATCCCGGACGGCGCGGCCGACGCAAACGAAATTACCCAGCCACGATCGACCAGGACTCGTTCTAACCTGCGGACATGTCCCTCGAACCGCGCACCCCGCGCCCGGCCGCCCGTATCGCCGTACTCGACCCGGAGGGAGCGGTCTTCCTCTTCCGGTACGACAACGATGAGGTCGGCATCCACTGGGCCATGCCCGGCGGCGGTCTCGAACCCGGCGAGAGCCCACGCGAAGGCGCCCTGCGCGAACTCCGTGAGGAGACCGGCTGGGCCGACGTCACCCCCGGGCCCTTGCTGTGCACCTGGGAGCACGACTTCACGCGCATGAATGTCCCCGTCCGCCAGCACGAGCACATCTACGTGGCGTACGGGCCGCGCCGCGAGCCGGACGGCGACGACCGCATCCGCGCCTTGCGCAGCGAGGAGGGCATGCTGGGCTGGAAGTGGTGGACCCGGAAGGAGTTGGCCGACGCAGCGGAGTCCGTGTGGCCGCCCGAACTGCCGCGGCTGCTCACGGAGTTGGACGGGCGAGAGGCGTGACGCACAGGGGTGCAGGGGGCAAACACCGTGTGTGGAATGGATGACCTTGGCCGGTACGGCACTCGGCGCGCTCGTCGGCGTCGGTGCGACGCTGCTCGCCGAACGGGCGCGGTGGCGCCGCGAGGCGGCCGAACGGGCCCGGCAGGAGCGCAAGGAGATCTACGTCGCCTGCCTGACCTCCTTCCGGCAGGCGCACGAGACGATGCGCGCCGTGGCCTTCGGGGACCGGCAGTGGGAGGCGACGGGACTGGACGCGGCGGTGCGGGAGGCACTCCGGGCATCGGGGTGCAACGAAGCGCGGGACGCGGCGGCCCTCTTCGCCGCTCCGGGGATCGTCGCCGCGATCGACGACGCGTTCTACAGCCTGCGACGGCTGATGGACGTCCTCGCCGCGGGAAACGGCCTCCGCTCAGCAGCGTTCCAAGAGGCCCAGGCGGCACACCGGATTGCGGTCAAGTTGGCGCAGGCCGCCATGCGCCGGGATCTCGGAAGTGAGCCCTGACGTGGTGCGGACGCCGGTGCGCTCAGGCGTGGTCCGGCTTTCCGTTCCCGTACAGCCAGTCGTCCCAGATCGTGGTGAGGTCCTCGTCCGGTGCCTGCTGTTCCACGTACGCCGTGAAGTCGGATGTGTTCGCGTTGCCGTGGCGGTGGGTGGCCGGCCAGCCGCGGAGGATGGCGTGGAAGGTGGCGTCGCCGGTTGTTTCGCGGATCTTGTGGAGGACCATGGCGCCGCGTTGGTAGACGGGGTCGTCGGAGATGTGCGCGGCGCTCGTGGGGCTTGCGGGCGGGAAGGACCATAGGTCCTCGTAGGCGTCCTCGCCGTGGTCGTACAGCTCGTCGAAGGTCTCCTGCGCCGTGTCGCCGCCGTGGTCCTCCTGCCAGAGCCACTCCGCGTATGTCGCGAAGCCCTCGTTGAGCCACATGTCGCGCCAGGTCGCGGGGGTGACGGAGTTGCCGTACCACTGGTGGGTCAGTTCGTGGACGAGGAGGGCGGTGTCGGGGGCGCCGGGGAAGACGGGGCGGTTCTGGGTCTCCAGGGCGTAGCCCGCGTCGCCGGCGCGGTCGACGATCGCGCCGGTGGAGGAGAAGGGGTACGGGCCGAAGTTCTCCTCCGACCACCGCATGATCTCGGGGATACGGGCGAGGACCTGGGCGCTTGCCTTCGACTCGTCGGGGTCGACGGCCACGTACACCGGCAGGCCGTTCGCGGACTTCGAGCGTCGTACGTCGTACTCGCCGATCGCGACCGTCGTCACGTACGACGCCATCGGCTCGCCTACGTGCCAGGCGAAGGTCGTGCGGCCTCTCTTCGATTCCTCGCGCCTCAACTCGCCGTTGGACACCGCCTTCAGGCCCTCGGGGACGGTGATCGTGATGTCGTACGTCGCCTTGTCGCTCGGGTGGTGGTTGCCGGGGAACCAGGCCATCGAGCCGGTGGGCTCGCCGAGGGCGAGGGCGCCGTCCGCCGTCCTCAGCCAGCCCTCCTGCGAATCGTCCGGGTCGGTGATCGTGTCGGGGCGGCCGGAGTAGTGGACGGTGGTGCGGAAGGTGGCGTTTCTGTCGAGGGCGTCGGGCGGGCGGATGGTCAGTTCGTGGTCGCCGCCGCGGTGGAAGCGGGCGGACGCGTCGTCCACTTCGGCCGCGGTGACCTTCAGGCCCTTGAGGTCGAGGTTGAACGAGGTGAGGTCCTGCTTCGCCCGCGCCTCGATCTCTGCCGTTCCTGTCAGGCGGCGGGAGTTGGGGTCGTAGGTCAGGGTGAGGGCGTAGTGGGTTACGTCGTAGCCGCCGTTGCCCGCCTTCGGGAAGTACGGGTCGCTCAGGCCGGGGGCGCCGGTCGTGTCCCGCGCGCTGCCGCCACCGCACGCGGTCAGGGCGAGTGCGAGGGCGGACGCGACGGCCGGTACGAGGCGGGCGGGTAGGGGCACGTTCGCGATCCTAAAGCGATCGGGACTGGGTCGGGGCGAGGACGGCGCTGAGATCGGACCGGCATCAGGACCGGGATCGGGGCACGTCAGGGCCCACGCGAGCGTGACACCATCACGTACGTGCTCGACATCGGCTACGCCCTCTCCGCCCGCTTCCCGGATCCTCCGCAGACCGACTACTGCCGGGCGGACATCCGCGCCTTGCGGCACGATCTGTTCTGCGGCGACGTCTATCTCGCCGACACCAAGGCGGACCGGGAACTGTCCACAGCCTGGGGATGGGTGCCGGTACTCGACTTCGCCTGGGCGCTGTGCGACATCGTGGAGCGGATCGACCGGGATCCGGCGGGGTCGCGGGCCTCGCGTCCGCAGCGGGCCGAACTGGACTTCACCGAGTCCACGGATCGTCTGCTCTTCGAGCGGCGCTTCGGGTGGGTGGACATCGAGGCCGACTGGATGCCAGTGGAGGAGCCTGCGCTGACCTTCTCGCATGCCGAACTCCGGCGTGAGGCGCGGGACTTCTTGCACGATCTGATCGCTGACCTCACGGACATGCACGAGGACCTGGCGGAGAACCCAGCGATCTGGACCCTCCAGGCGCGCTTCCCCAGGGTCCCGTGACGGGCCCCGCTCACCACGGTGAGAGCATCACCCCTTGACGTAACGTGACACGGGAAGTGGGAGAGCGTGAGCAGGGGGCGTGTGACCTACAAGCTGGACTACAGGGTGTCTCCGCCGGCGGTCGTCGGCGGAGGCGGACCGCAGCAGGTGGACACGGTCGTCCGGCTCTCCCGAGACGCCGACAGCCCCGCACCGGACCGGTATCGCTCGCTCCGCGCCTTCCACCTCCTCGCCGAGGACCAGACGCCCGTAGCCCGGGTCGTCACGGAGCAGCCCCTGGGCTCGCGCCTGAGCGGACGCCCCGCCGTCTACCACGTCCTGGACCCGTACGGCGCGCCGCTGGGGCGGATCACCTGGCAGCGGCGCCGCGCTTTCCGGATCGGCCGGATGCGATGGTCCGTGGAGCAGGTCGGGGGGCCGGTTCTGCACGGGTATCAGGGCCGTCTCGTGTGGTGGACGCTGTGGTGGCCCTTCGGGCTGCCCGTCAGTCTGGTGTGGCTGATCACGTCCCTCCTGGGCGAGGGCGACGGTGGGATCCGTCCGCCTCGGCGGATCATCTGGCGCGACGCCTCCCACCGGGCCCACATTGTCTTCCGTGCGGTGGACGAGGACTACCAAGTGTTGACGCAGGAGTTGGATCCCCGGCTGGTCAACGCCCTCATAGGGCTGCACCAGTCCTATGACTCCTCTGAGGAAGCGGGCAGCTTCGGCTGGTACGAGCAGCTCTGAGCCCCTGGGTCATTCCTCCACCCGAATCCCCAACGCCCCCGCGAACACCGGCGCCAGATCCACCAGTTGCGCCGTACTGATCACTGCCCCCGCCAGCCGGTCCACCCCCCGTGCGATCTCCAGCGTGGCGGCTCTGCGCAGGTCCACGTCCGTCAGGGTCGCCGCGTTGAAGTCCGCCTCCCTCAGTACGCAGTCGACGAACTCCACCCGCTCCAGGCGGGCGCCGCCGAAGTCCGGCTCGACCAGCACGCAGCCCTCGAATACGACGTCTCTCAGCCTCGCCGTGCGCAAGTTCAGGTAGTCGATCTTGCCGCCGCGGATCAGGACCCGTTCCAGGACTGCACCGTGCAGCTGTACGCCGCCCAGGCGCGGGTCGAGGATCTCCACATCCCGCAAGGCCGCCTCGGCGAGGTCGGTGCCGACGCCTCGTATGTCCGTGAGGACCGAGTCCAGGACACGGACATGGCGCAGGCGGGTCTCGTCCAGCGCGCAGCTCGTCAGTGCGCAGTCCATGAAGCGGGCGCCCGCGCCGTCCTGCCCGGCCAAGTCCGCGTCCCGGAACTCCAGGCCGTCGTAGTCCCCGTCGGGTTCCAACTCGCCGCCCCCGTGCGGCTCCAGTGGCGGCAGTCGCACCTCCGGTCGTCGCGCCCCCTTCACACCCGCACCAGCACCACTCACACCCGTACCGCCCGCCGCTCTTCTCGCCATGCCCCCATCCTGCACCCCACCACTGACAAACCTCCTGACCTGCATAAACGCCCCCGATGTCACACTCCGGGCCCCTCAAAGAGTCATACCTACGAGTCACCCACTCACGCGCGCCCAGCACACGCACGCACCAGACCAGTAGCCAGTAGCCAGTAGGGAGACCCCCAGCCATGCACCGCATCACCGTCGTCGGCGGCGGCTTTGCCGGACTGACCGCGGCCATCACCGCCGCCGAGGCGGGCGCCAAGGTCACCATGTACGAGGCCCATCACACCCTCGGCGGGCGTGCCCGCACCGCGGAGGGGCCGTACAAGACCAACGAAGGCCCCCACGCCCTCTATAAGGGCGGCCCGCACTGGACCTGGCTCAAACAGCGCGGGCTGATCGGCGAACTCGCCCCGCTCCCGCCGCTCGAAGCGGCCCGGCTACGCCTCCGCCACAAGGGCACCCTCCGACGGACCCCGCCCTTCGCGATGCTCAAGCTTCTGCGACGTACGGCCCAACAGGCGCCTGTAGACGTCGACTTCAGGACGTGGGCCACAGACATCGCCGGAGAAGAGGGCGCGAAGGCGGCCGCCTACTACTCCGCCGTCGCCCTCTTCCACCACGACCCGGGCGCCCTCTCCGCCGCCTTCGTGCAGGAACGGCTGCGGCGCGCCACGAAGCTGCCCCCGGAGGCGCACTACCCGCGCGGCGGCTGGGCCAGCGTCGTCGACCGGATGGCGGCCCGCGCCTGGAACCTGGGCGTACGCATGGAGACGCTCGCCCGTGTCGACAGCCTCGACGAGCTCGGCGGGCGCGGGCCCGTCATCGTCGCCACCTCACTCGCCGCCGCCCGCCGTCTCCTCCGCGACGACTCGCTGACCTGGGCGAGCGGTCGTACGGCTCTGATCGATCTGGCCGTACGCACCCGCCGGGGCGACGCGTTCGCCGTGTCCGACCTGGACGCGGCGGGCTGGATCGAGCGGTTCACCGCCCAGGACCGTACGCTCGCCCCGGCCGGCGAACAGCTCATCCAGGGGCAGATCCCGATCGCGCCCCACGAGTCGCGGGCCGTCGGCATCGCCCGCGCCGAGGAGCTGCTCGACCTCGCCTTCCCGGGCTGGCGCGAGCGTGTGACCTGGCGCAGCGAGGCCATCGCCGACGGCCGTACCGGTGCCGTGGACTTCCCCGGCACCAGCTGGCGCGACCGGCCGGCCGTCGACCGCGGCGACGGCGTCTACCTCGCGGGCGACCAGGTCGCGGCGCCCGGCGTGCTCTCCGAGGTGTCCTTCAACAGCGCCCTGACGGCCGTGTCCCTCGCCTTCGACATCCCGCGCAGGGCGGGGCTTGACCTCAAGCAAGCTTGAGGTACGAGGGTTGAGGGCACGACAGCGCACCAAGTTGCCGAGCACCAAGGGCGAACGGATGCGCACAGACCCGAGGAGTTTCCCCATGCACGCCATCCGCCTGCACGCCTTCGGCCCTGCCGAGAACCTCACGTACGAGCAGGTCGAGGACCCGGAGCCGGGCCCGGGCCAGGTCCGTATCGCCGTCGCCGCGGCAGGCGTTCATCTCCTCGACACCGCGATCCGTGACGGCGTGCAGGGGCCGCTGCCCCAGCTGCCCGACCTGCCCACCGTCCCCGGCCGCGAGGTCGCCGGCACCGTCGAGTCACTCGGCGAGGGTGTCGCCCAACTCTGGCTCGGCAAGCGGGTCGTGGCGCATCTGGGCTTCGCCCCGGGCGGGTACGCCGAACTGGCCGTCACCGACGCCGACCGCCTTCACGAGATCCCGGAGAACCTGGACTTCGCGCAGGCAGTCGCCATGATCGGCACGGGGCGTACGACGATGGGGATCCTCCAGTTCGCCGAGCTCGGCCCCGGCTCCGTGGCCGTGATCCCAGCCGCCGCGGGCGGCATCGGCACCCTCCTCGTGCAGTACGCCAAGCACGCCGGCGCCACCGTCATCGGCCTCGCGGGCGGCCCGGAGAAGGTGGCCCGCGTGGAGAAGAACGGTGCCGATCTCGCCGTCGACTACAAGGACCCGGCCTGGCCCGACGAGGTCAAGTACTTCCTCTGGGGCCGGAAGGCCACGGTCGTCTTCGACGGCGTGGGAGGCGAAGTGGCCCGTACGGCCGTCGACTTCCTCGGCCCCGGCGGCAAGCACATCGTCTTCGGCTGGTCCGGCGAGGGCCTGCACGACGGCAGCCCGCTCATCGTCGAGGGCGTGTCCGAGCAGGTCCTCGGCCCGGTGATGATGCAGAAAGCGGGCGGCCCCAACCCCGTACGCACCCTGGAACTCCGCGCCCTCACCGAGGCCGCCGCCGGCCGCCTCAACCCGGCCGTCCAGCGCTTCCCCCTCGCCGAGGCGGCAGCCGCGCACCGGGCACTGGAGAACCGGGGGACGATCGGCAAAGTGGTCCTGGAGCCCTGAGAAACCCGAGTTCTGAGAAAACCCGAGCCCTGAGAAACCGGATCCGGGTACCTGAAAAACCGGACTCCACAACGGAATCCGGAGGAGACACCCACGGCCCTCAGACGCTAACGTCCGGCGCATGAGCAGCACGGAGAGCGTGGGCGGCCCGGGGCACACGGGCAGCACGGCCGGACACACCGCCCGCACCGTCATCAACGGCGGCATATCGTTCTGGTACGCGCAAGAGGGACTCCCCGCGCCCCGCGAACCCCTCCCCTCGGACGCCGCCGCGGACGTCGTCATCGTCGGCGGCGGCTTCACCGGCCTGTGGACCGCGTACTACCTGAAAAAGGCCGCCCCCTTCCTCCGTATCACCGTCCTTGAACAGAAGTTCTGCGGCTACGGCGCCTCCGGCCGCAACGGCGGCTGGCTCTACAACGGCATCGCCGGACGCGACCGCCACGCGCGCGTGCACGGCCACGAGGCCGCCGTACGCCTCCAGAAGGCGATGAACGAGACGGTGGCGGAGGTCGTCCGGGTCGCCGAGGCGGAGGGCATCGACGCGGACATCCACCAGGGAGGCGTACTCGAAGTCGCCTGTACGCCCGCTCAGTTGGCTCGCCTGAAGGCCTTCCATGAGGCAGAGCTGTCGTACGGGGAGAAGGACCGCGAGCTGTACGGCGCCCGCGAGACCGCCGAGCGCGTTCGCGTCGCCGACGCCGTCGGCTCCACCTGGACTCCGCACGGCGCCCGCCTTAACCCCGTCAAGCTCGTCCAGGGACTCGCGCGTGCCGTCGAAGCACTCGGCGTCACCATCCACGAGTCGACGCCCGTCACCGAGATCCGGCCGAAGCACGCGGTCACTCCGTACGGCACCGTCCGCGCCCCCTACGTCCTGCGCTGCACCGAGGGCTTCACCGCCTCGTTGAAGGGACAGAGACGCACCTGGCTCCCCATGAACTCGTCGATGATCGCCACCGAACCGCTCACGCCCGAGCAGTGGGAGTCGGTGGGCTGGGAGGGCCGCGAAACCCTCGGCGACATGGCGCACGCGTACATGTACGCCCAGCGCACCGCCGACGGCCGTATCGCGCTCGGAGGCCGCGGCGTCCCGTACCGCTTCGGGTCGCGCACGGACAACGACGGCCGTACGCAGCCGGCGACCGTCGAGGCGCTACGGGAGCTCCTTCTCCGTCTCTTCCCGCAGCTCACCGGGGTGGAAGTGGCCCACGCCTGGTCCGGCGTCCTCGGTGTGCCCCGCGACTGGTGTGCCACCGTCACCCTCGACCGCTCCACCGGCCTCGGCTGGGCCGGCGGCTACGTCGGCTCCGGGGTCGCCACCACCAACCTCGCCGCCCGTACCCTGTGCGACCTGATCCAGCAGGACTCCGGGCAGTCCGGCGCGACCGAACTCACCACACTGCCCTGGGTCGGTCACAAGGTCCGCAAGTGGGAACCCGAGCCGTTGCGCTGGATCGGGGTACACGGCATGTACGCGACGTATCGAGCCGCCGATCGCCGTGAACGGGGCACGCAGGCCGCGCAGTCGTCCCGGCTGGCACGTATCGCCGACCGGGTCGCGGGCCGCTGAGGCAGGGGGCACACACATATGGACACCACCATCGTCGACACCATCCGGTACTCGGCCGACGGCCAGCTCCTCGACATCCACCAGGGTGCCGACCCGGACGCGCCGGCCGTCCTCCTCTGGCACGGGCGCGGTCCCGCCGAGCGCGATGTCCTCGGCGCCCTCGCCAGCACCGTCGCCCGCCTCGGCGCCACCGTCATCGTCCCCGACTGGCGGCCCGACGCCGCCGACGGGGGGCGGCCCCACCTCGCGGCCTCCCTCCGCTTCACCTGGGACTACGTACCGGATCCCGCCCGTGTCGTCCTCGTCGGCTGGTCCCTCGGCGGCCGGGCCGCCATGGCCACCGCCCTTCGGCCCGACCCTCCGGAGGGCTGGCGCCCGGCGGCGGTCGTCGGCATCGCCGCCCGCTACAACCAGCCCGAACCCCTCCTCGGTCTCCCCTCCCCCATGGCTGTCTGCGCCACCGCGCCGCCCCTGCCGATCCACCTGGTCCACGGCACGGCCGACAGGGTCTGCGACTTCAACAACGCCCTCGAGTTCCAGTCGGTCCTCGCCGACTGCGGCCGCCCGGCTCCGCTCACCGAACTCACCACGGACCACGCGGGCGCGGTCATGGCCGAGTACGCCCCGGAGCTGGGCCGCTGCCGGCCCGTCCTCGGCGGCACTCCGTACGAGGAAGGGCTCCGCACCGCCCGCGTCATCGCGTCGGCGGCGGGACTGACGGTGCCTGAGCTCGACAGCCGTGACAGAAGGGCCCAGGTCAACGGCTGACAGCTGACCTATGCACCAACAGCCCATCGCCCGACGTCACTTCGCGGCGATGCCCTCCATGCCCGCCTCCTTGAAGACCGGCAGGTCCTCGGCGGTCGTCACCTTCGTAAGCGCGCCGTTCTTCTCGACACGGAAGCCGTCGACGGTGCCGGAGACCGCGTTCTGCACGTAGACGAATTTCTCGTCCTCGGTCACGGCGAGGTCGATCACGCCTTGGGAGTTGGCGGAGGGCGGGGTGGCGATGCCCACGTCGTTGGTGAGGGCGAGCTTGCCGCTCTTGGCCATGCGGTAGCCGCTGACCGTCGAGTTCCCGGTGTTGCCGCCGTAGAAGTAGTTGCCGGCGCGCACCAGCCAGCACAGCGTCTCCTGGCCGTTGGCCAGCGGCTTCTGCAGGACCTTCAGCTTGCCGTTGCGCTTCACCTGATACGCCGTCACCGTCGACTTCTCGGCCTCCGCGACCAGCATCCGCTTGCCCGACTTGTCGAAGCTGATCGCGAACGGGACACCGCCCGCGGACTTGTTGACGACCGGCTCGTCGACGGCGGGCAGCCCGTTCCGCTTCAGCGGGAACACCTCGACCGTGTTGGCGGCCTTGGTGGTGACCACCAGGTTGCGGCCGTCCGGAGTGAACTCGACCTCGCCGGGCGAGGTGTCGAAGCGCGGCACATTCTCGTTGTCCAGCCCCAGCGAACGGTGCGAGCCCTTCAGCGGCTTGAGCCCCTTCTTGGTGATCGTGAAGCCCTGGACGCTGCCCGCTCCGCCCGCATTCATCACGTACGCCACCTTCCCGCGCACCGCGATGCTCGCCGGGAACTCCCCGCCCGAGTCCACCTGCTTCGGAGCCTTCAGCTCGGTCCCCTCGACGCGGAACGAGGTCACCGTGCCGCTGCCCGCGTTGACGGCGAGGAGCATCCCGGAGGCGTCGTCGTAAACGAGCGAGCCCTGCGAGGCGAGGGAGTCGGTGGGCGCGTCGACCTGGTCGCCGCCCTTGCCGCCGGTCGCGAACTCCCCTGCCGGCGACAGCTTTCCGTCGTCGGCCCGCGCGAACACATGGATCATGTTCCCGTTCAGCTCGTTGCCCTGCACGAACACCGCCTGATCGGCTCCGGCCGACGTGGTGCGCGCGTACTGCCCGGCATTGGCCACGGACACCGCCGCCGTCACCGCCCCCACCGAGGCGAGCACTCCGGCCCCGATCATGACCCGCCGCGACTTGGACTTCGCCCGGTGCCCACTCTGGTGCCCATGCTTGTGCCCACTGCGACGGCCATTCCTGTCGTACGTGCCCACGCCCGGCTCCTCGGTCTCTCGTCCCCCACGTCCGCGCCCTGCGGAACAGCACAAGAGTGACCAGTGGGGGACGTGAGACGAACCGGTTCCGGGCCCGCGTCAGGGTCTCGTAAGCGGTGCGCAAGGGTCTCGTAAGAACTCGTGAGAACTCTTGAGAACTCTTGAGAATGAGACTCTCAAGGAACAGATCCGGAGGGCGTCAGCACTTCCAGGTCGCCCAGTACCACTTGCCCTTCATCGTGCCGTCCGGCCACAGCACCGGCGTCTTGATGTGGACGCCCGTGGAGCCCTGGCCCGGGTAGTACCAGTGGTAGTGGCCGTTCTTGCGCTTGCCGTAGTGGACCTCGAGCCAGCCCTGGGAGTTCCGCTCGTACGGCGCGAACCAGTAGCCGCCCGCCTCACCGGGCTTGATGATCCCCTTGAGGGTGGTGCTGGCGCTGACCGTGTCGCCCGCTTTCCAGGTCTCCTCCTGTGACACGCCGGCGGACATGCCGCCTTCGAGGACGTCCGAGAAACCGGCCTTCACCTCCACCGAGGTCGTCTGACTGAAGGAGTACTCGGTGGTGCGGTCGATCCTGAAGATGCGGTCGTAGCCCAGGTCGGCACTGCCCGCGCAGTTGTACACCGCGTTGCCGACCTGACGCCGCTCGCCCAGCTCGGTCCACGCGTTGACCTCGCGGTACTGGCAGGAGTCGGCGTTGTCGTTGTTGCAGTCCCAGATCACGTCGGGTTTGTCGTCGCCCCAGCCGGGGCTGGTGTTGGCGTTGGCCGTCCCCGTGGAGAAGGGGACCAGGAGGAGGGCCAGGGCGGGCGTCAGCATGGCTAGGCGACGGCGGCCGGTCTTGAGAGCCTTCATGGATGGGTTCTCCCGTCGGATCGTTCGACACCCTCGTCGGGTGTTATGGCCGCTGTCCCGGTCGGAGGGGGGAAGAGGGGGATGACCGGGACAGCGACGGTTCGATCCTCAGCGCCTGGGAATTGATCAGCCAGCCGCTCCATCAGGGCAATCAATCGCCGGAGGTCGGTCAGCGCCTGCCGGGTGCGTCAGCCCCCGCACACCTTCCGATACGGCACATCCCCCACGTACGTCTTCCACTGCGCCCGCGTCAGACCGCCCGGGTCGCCGCCACCCTCCGCCATCCTCGCGCACACCGTCTCGACCGCCTTCGACGGTGCGATGGTGTACCGCTGGAGCGGGACGTGCGCGCTCCCCGCGTACACCGTGCCGCTGTGGGCGCTGAACGCCACCGTGTCGATCTTCTCGCCCGGCGTCGTCAGCGGGCCGCCGAGGGGTTGTTGGGTGTCGAGGTCCCAGAGCTGGAGCGTGCCCGCCTCGCCGCCCACGGCGATGGTGCGCCCGTCGGGGCTGACGGCGAGGGCGCTCACGGCTTCCGAGCTGTCGCCGAGGAGGTCGCCGGCGGAGTCGTCAGCGGACTCCACGCTGACCGGGGCCGGGAAGACGTTCCGCAGGAGCCCGGCTCGCTCCCGGACCTCGCCGTCCCACAGCGCCACCCGGCCCGTCTGGTCCCCGGCCACCAGCCGGGAACCGTCCGCGGCGAAGGCGAGGGCGCCGATCCCGTTGCCCTGGACCAGGTCCTGTCCGGCGATCTTGCCGTCCGGCAGTTCCGCCGTACGGTTGTCGCCGACCAGGAGCCGGCCGTCGGGGCGTACGGCCAGGTTGCTGCTGGACAGGGCCGGCAGGACCGCCGTTCTACGGTGGGCCGCCGTGTCCCAGACCTCGTTGCTCAGCTCGCCGATGCCCGGGGCGCGGGTGGCGTAGAGCGTGCGGGCGTCCGGGCCCAGGGCGAGCGTGAGCACCGGGGATGCCGATGTCCTCGTCCCCAGGTCCAGCGTGGTGCGGGCCCGGCCCTTCGCGACGTCCCAGATCGTGACGGGCCGCGAGGACGCCACGGTGCCGGGCTCCGAGATTCCGTACGCGAGCGTCTTGCCGTCGGGGCCGAACGCCAGCAGTGGTGAGGTGTCTCCCAGGTTCACCGGCTCCTCGGGGTCGCGGGAGACGGGGAGCGGCGCGGACGGCAGCGTCCGCAGCAGCTTGCCGTTGCCCGTGTCGCGCAGTTCGAAGCGGAAGCGGTCGCCGCTGCGGCGGGCGGTGGCGAGGGTGCGGCCGTCCGGGCTGAGGCGTACCGCGTCCAGTGACTGATCGCGCCAGGCGGGCGTCACGGCCTGCGCGACGTCGAGGGAATGAACCGTACCGCCCTCCAGGTACCGCAGGACGGGGCGGTCCGGATCCCAGGCCAGGCCGCCGGACGGGTGCTGGTTGTTCAGGGAGTGCCGGAACACCGGGGCCGACGTGTCGCCGGTGAGGCGCCACACCCTGACCTCCTCCCCGTCGGCGGTCGCCAGGAACTTCCCGTCCTTACTGAAGGAGACGTACTTCACCCCCGGATCCACGAGGTCTGCCAGCCCTCGCCCCGACCGGACATCGAAGACGTGCACCCCGGTCCAGGTGACCGCGGCGAAACGCTGCCCGCCGTCGAGCACGAGCTGCGACCGGTCCTGGCCGCAGATCTCGCCGTCCCGTTCCCAGCTCCCGGGCAGCGTGCGCCCCTCCTTCAAGTCCCGCACCTGGGCCGCCGAAGACCCGTCAGGGCAGGACGCGACCAGCCGGCCGTCCGTGCTCGGCGCCACCACCGTCGTACTCGCCGCCTGCGTCTGGAACCGCAGGCCGTCGTCTGCGGACGAGCGCACCTGCACCTTGGAGTCGCTCGTGTCGCCCACGAGGTAACTGGTCCCGGAGAAGTCCACGAAGGCCGAGGAAGGCAACCGGTCGCCGCGCCACCGCCCGGCGGCCGTGTCCCACAGCCGCTTCCCGTCGTCCCCGACGATCGACAGCAACCGCCCGTCCGAAGCGGCGCCGACCACCTTGCCGCCCTCCGGCAGGCGACCCGAGGCAAGCTGTCGATGCCGGACCACGTCCCAGGTTCGCCACACTCGTCCCTCGACGCTGAGCAGCCTGCGGCCCGAGTGGGTCAGAAAGCGGCTGGGACCGTCGCCGGGCGCCGGGTCGTTGAAGGAGTCGGGTTCTGGCTGGCCGAGTGAGCCCAGCAAGGCCCGCCTAGTCTCCGGGAGGTGGGCCGCGCGCCAGGCGGCGACACCCAGGAGCTGTGCGGTGCGGGGATCGGTCGTACGCAGGGACTCCGTGACGGCGGCGATACGGCGGGCCGCCTCGTCGGTGCGCCGCCGCTGGTTGTCGCGGTGCTCCAGCAACGCGACCAGTCCGGCGACGAGCGCCACCGCGAGTACGGCCGACAGCACACCCACCGCGGCCCGTGCCCGATGCGCCGAGCGGGCGGCGGCCTGGCGTTCCGCGTCGCGGGCCTCGAAGGCGGCGACGAGGAACTCCCGCTCCGCCGCGGTCAGTTCAGGGTCCCGCGCGGGGTCAGGGAACAGTTCCTCCGCGCGGGCCAGCCGGACGCCCCGGTACAGCGTGCCCGGGTCACGTTCGTGCTCCAGCCAGGCGCGGGCCGCCTCGGTCAGCGCCCGGTGGTGGCGCAGCCGCTCGCGGTGCTCCTCGATCCAGCCGTGCAGCCGGGGCCAGCGGGTGATCAGCGCCTCGTGGGCCAGGTGCACGTCCACCTCGTCGGCGGTGAGCAGTCGGGCGCGGGCCAGCCGCTCCACCACCACCGGCACGTAGGGGCACGCCAAGGCGTCGAGTTCGGCCCGGTTCAGCGGGCGCCGGGTGTCGGGGGTGCCGCGCCCCGGCTCGACCATCCGCAGCAGCAGGCGCCGGGCGGCATCCGCCTGGTCCGCGGTCAGCTGCCCGTACACCTCCTCGGCACTGGCCGCGATCGCGCCGCCCACCCCGCCGGCCGCCTCGTACGAGGCCAGGGTCAGCAGCCGGCCGCGGCGCCGCCGCCAGGTCTCCAGCAGGGCGTGCGAGAGCATCGGCAGCGCGCCGGGCCGGTCCAGGACCTCCTCGACGATCCGGGCGGTCAGCTCCCGCTCCACCAGCAGACCAGCCGCCTGCGCCGGTTTGACGACCGTCTCCCGCAGCTCGTCCGCCGTCATCGGCCCGACCAGCAGCGCGGCGCCGCGCAGCATGTCCGCAAGCTCCCGATGCTCGGCGCACCGGGCGTAGAAGTCGGCCCGCACCGCGATCAGCACCCGCAACCGGCTGTCCGGCTTCCGGGCGGCCAGCAGCAGGTCGATGAAGCGGGCCCGCTCGGCCTTGTCCCGGCACAGGGTGAAGACCTCCTCGAACTGGTCCACCACGACCCAGCTCTCCGGCTCGTCCTCGGCCGGGGCCAGCAGGTGCTCGTACCGGGCGGCGGGCCGGTTCCCCGGAGTGAGGATCCGCAGCACCGCCGGACTCCCCAGCTCCGCGATCTCCTCCTGAAGACGCGGGATCAGCCCGGCCCGCAGCAGCGAGGACTTCCCGCTCCCGGACGCCCCGAACACCACCGCGAACCGCTGCTCGGACACCAGCTCGCACAGCTCGTGGACCAGCCGGTCCCGGCCGAAGAACAGGTCACGGTCGGCGGGCTCGAAGCGCGCGAGACCCCGGTACGGCGGCGCCGCGTCCTCGTCCGTCTGCTCGTCCACGGGGATCTCCGCGGCCTCCGCCTCGGCCGCCTTCCACCGCGGCTCCCACTCCCCGGGTTCGCCGCCACAGGCTCGTACGTACCCCAGGACCACGGCCAGCGACGGCAGCCGCTGCCCGGCCGCCGCCTGGGACAACGTCGTCGCCGAGAACCCGGCCGCCTGGGCCATGGTCCGGTACGACGGGCAGCCGGCGGCCTTGCGCAGCTCCCGCAACTCGTGGGCGAGGCGCTGCACCGGACCGGCAGCCGGATCCACCGTTCTTTCGGGACGTCCCACGAAGCCGTCCCCTTTCCTGTGGCAGTACGTGGCTATGGCAGTGCATGTCTGTTGTCCGTACGCGCTATGGCCGTACGTGGCTGTATGGCTGGCGAAAACGCCGTTCAGGGCGGCAAACGTACGGACCGCACCGCTCGGGCGTGAACCCTTTCCCGATGTGACATCGGCCGTTGACACCGGCGACGAAACGGTCCGGCAAACAATCCAGTGCTGTCCACGAGGTTGATTGCCCTGGTGGAAGGGACGTGCCAATCAACGCTCCGGTTGCAAGCGTCGGTCAGGCACGACGCTCATTGCACACAAGGAGAAGCACATGAGTCCTGACATCGTTGTAGGCAGCCCTCCGGGCGGCCGACGCACCAGAACGACCATCGCCACCGCCGGCGCGGTACTGCTCGCGCTGCTCCTGGCCCTGCTCAGCCCCCTCGGTGCGTCCAAGGCCTTCGCGATCGACGACCCGGAGGACATCAACTGGGACATCAGCGGAGGCCGGAGCAGCTACCAGCAGATGATCAACGATGTCCGCGGCCGAGTCAACGAGCAGGCGATCTACGGCAACGGCGCACAGACGGTGTGGGCCACCGAGAAGGCCACCGACGACTTCTTCCTCGTCAACGTGTACGACGGGCCGAACCTGCTGACCCGGATCGTCATGAACGCCCACAATCTGTACGTGCAGGGCTACTACAATCCCCGCGACCGCACCTACCGCTACACCTCGGACGCGACCCTCCAGAACGTGAACTGGCTGCCGTCTTCGTCCACGGAACCGAACTCCGCAGAGGTGCTCCCGTTCTCGGGCAGTTACACCGCCAGCAATGGCCTGCCCGGCTACGCCGGCCAGACCAGAACGACGCCGATGTTCTCCACCCGCGATCTCCGGGACAACGCGAACGCGCTCAACAACCCGCCAGTCGCAGGCAACGACAGGAATGCCGCAGACCGCGCCAGGGCCGGAGCGCTCCTGTGGTTCGTGGAAGCCATCGCCGAGGGTGCCCGGTTCCACGCCATCTCCGACCGGATCATCAACGGCTGGACCGACGACTGGGGATACCGCTTCGATGACTCCGACGTGGGCCTGGTGACCAACTGGCAGGTGATCGGCGAAAACCTCCAGCGGCGACTCGACGGCACCGGTGTGGCGCCGGCCGCCCCGCAAGGGCGGTACGACTTCAGCACCATCGCCTCCACCGTGGCCGTCCTCGCCCTTGCCATGTGGTGGTCCCCTACCTCCTGACCGGCAGACAGCCTGACGCGTCGGCCCTCGGACGGCCCGCCGGAGAACACCGGTGGCCGCCCGAGGGCGCTGCCGTGCGATGCCAGGCGGGTCCACAGTGGCCGAACCCACCCGGGCGCGAGGAACCGGCTACGAGTCAGTCACGCGTGTGCTGCTCGTCGGTGCCCTGAGGCGTCGGTCGCGGCCAGGAGCGGCCCGTGATCCGTTCGATGTCGGTGTTGAACTGCCGCAGGTCGGCGACAAAGCGCTGCAAACGCTCGGGCTGCCACTCGGCGACGACCTGGGTCAGGCCGTCGATGATCTCCTCGCGCTGCGCGGCAAGGCGCTTCATGCCCTCTTCGGTGAGCCGGAACTTCCGGGCCACCCCGCCGTCCGGATCCAGCGTCCGCTCCACCAGGCCCTCCCGCAGCAGCGCCGAGGTCTGCCGGGTGAACGTGGAAGCGGCGAGCCCGAACGCCTCGACGAAGTCCGGGATCGACATCGGTCCCTGGACTTCCAGCCTGCTGAGCAGCGCGTAGGCGCTACGGTCCAGGGCGCCCCCGCCGCGTACGCCACGCGGTGTCGACGACTCCCGGTTCCGCGTCAGGATCAGCAGCTCCCGCTCGATGCGCTCCCCCGCCTCTCGGGCATCCACGCCGATCTCCCTTGCCTGCACAAACGTTGGCGACAGGTGCGCTTGCCCGCGTCACCGTATCTCCACCCTACGTCGATAATGCGCCATGCATGGAAAGTGCATGATGCACTATTGATGCATCATGCACGACGTACGTATCGTGCAGCACCGTGAACGAGCCGTCGTCGCCGTCGTCGGCGTCATCGGCACCGTCGGCACCGCTGTCGCACAACACCTCCCCCCACGAGGAGACGCCAGATGAGCCAGAACGACCAGGTCATCCATCTGCCGATGCCCACCGACGGACCACTGGAGCCACCGGCCGAATGGGAACGGCTGCGCGGCCAATGCCCGGTGGCCACCGTCGAACTCCCCAGCGGAGACACCGGCAAGCTCCTCACCCGTTACGACGACGTCAGAAACCTCCTCACCGACCCCCGCTTCGCCCGACCCACCACCACGGACAACGGCGCCAGGGTCGCCCCCGAAGGTGCAGGTGGCTCCGCCGCCACCGGCGACTACGAACTGGCCATCCCCGAAAACGGCGAACCCCACCTCAGGTGGCGGCGACAGGTAGGCAAGTACTTCACCGCCAAACGCATGAGGGCACTGCGCACCGGCATGACGAAGACGGCCGAAAGCCTCATCGACGACATGGTCGACCGCGGCCGGCCCGGCGACCTCAAGGCAGCCCTCGGCTTCCCCCTCCCGGTCTACGTCATCTGCGACCTGCTCGGCGCCCCCGCCGAGGACCGCGAGCGCTTCTCCTACTGGTCCGACGCCTTCCTGAACGTCACCCGCTTCTCGAAGGACGAAACCCGGGCCGCGCACGCCGAGTTCATCCAGTACATGACCGACCTCATCGCGGCCAAGCGCGCCGAGCCCGGCGAAGACCTCCTCAGCATGCTGATCAAGGAGAGCGAGGCAGAAGGCGAGGGAATGACCGACCCCGAACTGCTGAGCACCGGGATGGGCCTCCTGGTCGCCGGCCACGAGACCACCGCCAACATGATCGGCAAGATGATCGCCATGCTCCTCGCGGACCGCTCCCGCTGGGAACGCCTACTGGCCGACCCCTCCCTGATCCGCACCGCGGTCGACGAAGCACTCCGCTACGACGCCAACCTCGGCGGCTTCGGCATCCGCCGCTACCTCACCGAAGACACCAACATCAACGGAGAACTACTCCCGAGCGGCACCACCGTCTTCTGCGCCCTGCCCTCCGCCAACCGCGACAAGAACACCTTCACCAACCCAGACGAAATGGACCTCACCCGCACCCCCAACCCCCACCTGACCTTCGGCGCCGGCCCCCACTCCTGCCTCGGCCAATCCCTGGCCCGCACCGAACTCCAAGTCGTCCTCGAAACCCTCCTCCACAAACTCCCCACCCTCGCCCTGGCCGTCCCCACCGACGAACTACAGCGCGTAGAAGGCCTACTGGTCGGCGGCCTCCGCGAGGTCCCCGTGCGCTGGTAGCGCAGGAAGGAGGCCAAGGAACGTGAAGATCAGCGTGGACGAGACCAAATGCTGCGGCGCCGGCCAATGCGCCCTGATCGCCCCCGACGTCTTCGACCAACGCGACGACGACGGCATCGTCACCCTGCTCGACCCAGAACCACCCCAGGACCACCACTCCACCGTCCGGGAAGCGGCCGCCGTCTGCCCGGCCGCCGCCATCACACTCGACGACATACAAGACGCATGAACTGACGCATAAACTAGGTAAGTTCAAGCAGCCCCCGGCGGCCCACCCTCCGACACCGCCGCCGCTCCGTTGTCCGCGCTCAGCTTGCGGTAGATGCGTACGAGATGGGTCTTGACCGTCGCCTCACTGAGGAACAGCGCCGACGCGATGACACGGTTGCTCAGGCCCTCGGCCAGCAGCCGTACGACCTCGATCTCGCGTCGGCTCAAGTCCTCGGCGGGACCGACCACCTGGCGCTGCGACGAACAGGGACGCGGAAGGCTGGGCCCGAGCCAGCCAGACCGGATCAGGGCGCCGGACGCGGCGGCTGACCTGCGGGATCAGGCGGGGGCGCCTTGGTGATGGCTGGTCTCGTGGTCGTCCAGCGCGGCGCGCGGCGTCCTGGGCAGGAGTGCCGCGAGGACGAGGGCCAGCAGCACGAGCCGTCCGGCTCGCAGAACAACTCCACGGGACGCAGGCGGAAGAAGTCCCTGCCACAGGTCCTGGCTCCCGTCCTGACCGCGCTGGTGATCGCCGGTCTGTCCGCCGTTCCGGCATCGGCCGGAACGCTCCCCGCGGCGGACCGGTCCAGGCCGGTCCTCGCCATGGACTCGGCGAAGCCCATCCCCCAGGTGATGCGGCTGCCGAACGGGTTCTCCCCCGAAGGCCTCGCCATCCACAACGGCGCGGCCTACACCGGCTCGCTGGTCGACGGCTCGATCCAACGCATCGACCTGAAGACCGGCGTCGCCAAACAATTCGCCCCATCACCCGGCCCGCACAAGATGGCCTCCGGCATGGCCATCGACCGCTTCGGCCGACTGTGGGTAGCCGGCGGTGGCGACGCCTTCGTCCCCGGCACCATCCCCGGCTTCCGGGTGTACGACACGCAGTCCGGCACGCTGCCGGCCGACATCACCGTCCCCGACGCCGCCTACCTCACGACGTGACCGTAACCCACAACGCGGCCGGGCTCACCGACAGCCGCGGCCCCGCCCTCATCCGGGTACCGCTCAAGAACAACGGCAAAATCGGTGCGCCCCAGAAGGTGGTACTGAGCGGCGACTGGGCCCCCACCAGCACCGGCTTCAACGCCAACGGCATCGCCGCCACACCCGACGGCAGGCACCTGATCGTGGCCCAGTCCGAGACCACCGAGGGAGGCTCGGCCCTCTACCTGGTGCCCACCGGCACCGCCGGGACGGTCGACGCCCGACGGATCACCCTGCACAGCACCTGGGAGGGGGCCGACGGTCTGCAGCTGATCGGGCAGACCCTGTACGCGGCCAGCCCCCAGGGCGTGACCGAGATCAAGCTCTCCCGGTCGCTGACCGCCGGACGGGGCCTTGGCGCGACCCAGGTGCCGGACGCCGCATGGCCGACCGCGGCCAAGGCGTTCGGCTGCCGTCTCTACGTGGTCGACGCCAACTTCTCCAACGTCGGCAATCCGGCCGCGGAATTCAAGGTGCTCGCCATCCCCCTTCCGTAAGGCCATCATCGCCGCTCCTGATGTACGGCCCGCCGACCCCGGGCCGTACAACCGGGGCTCTCTCCAGCCCGGGGACTACTCGACCAAACAATGCAGCGACGCGAAACACTCCACGCCAGAGGAGGCGAAGTGGCCGCATACACGTTGGCCCACGGAGCACGACTCGTCAGCCCGCGCGACGTATGCCCGGACCTCGATCTGGTCCGGCTGTCGTACAGGCAGGCCCGCGCCTTGCTCGACGTGCACATGCCCGTCGGCGGTACGGTGGCGAAAGCCGGCTTGTCCGGTTCGCCACCCAGGCGGTTCAGGCGCAGCGCCAGCCGCCACGCCTCCGGCAGGAGGCCCCCTGTCAACCATGTCCTGTGCGGGCTCGCCGCCAATACCGCCCTGCCGCCGGAGCTGGTGGACCGGCTGATCGAGGTCGCGGACGCCGATATCGTCTCGGAACTCGCAGGCCCCGCGGACCTCATCCATACGCAGGCGTGGTCGCGTTGTACTCACGCGTCGAGGAGAGCGGCATACGGCTCGCCCGCGAGGGCCGGCTGACCGCCCCCGCCGCGGGACCGCGACCGTAGATGAAGCTACGAACTCACGGGCCCCGCAGGCAGGTTGTCCATATCCATGGAGCCCCCTGTCGGATTCGAACCGACGACCTGCTCATTACAAGTGAGCTGCTCTGGGCCGGACTGAGCTAAGGAGGCATCGCGCACTTCAACGCCGTGCACGAAGGCGGCTCCACTGTACACAGAGCCCGTTTCCCCAAGCCACGAAGTTCCCCCCTCCACGCGATCCAAAGACGGTGCGTAACCATCCGTGCACCCGTTCGTTGATCGGTCTGACGTGCTGTTGTGGAGATCGGATCGCTGGGGAGCGGATCATGGGGGAGTCGGCGGAGAACTCGAAGCCGAAAGCGGTGAAGGGCGAGGAGGCCCAGCGCATCAAGCGTGAGGCGCTCGGTATCGGTGACCGCCGCAAGCACCACGCGCGCAAGGCGACTCCGCTGAAGGGGCATGTCAAGGAGCCCGACACTCACCATCGCCTGTACCGGTTCCGCTTTTATCCGACGGAAGAGCAGGCCGAGCAGTTGGCGCGAACGTTCGGTGCGTGTCGGTGGGTCTACAACGAGGGGCTGGCTCTGCGGTCCGGGGCCTGGGAGCGGCACCGCGTGAATGTGGGCTTCGCAGAGACGTGTCGAGCGCTGACCGGCTGGAAGCAGGCCGAGAAGTTGGCGTGGTTGAAGGAGGTGTCGTCGACGGTGCTGCAGCAGTCGTTGCGGCATCTTGAGCAGGCGTTCAGCCGGTTCATCAAGGGTGAGGCGAAGTATCCGCAGCGGAAGAGGAAGGGGCGGTCTCGGGATTCGGCGACTTATGTGCGTACGGGCTTCAAGTGGGTCGAGGATTCTGAGCGGCCTGGTACGGGGCTGATCACGCTCGCCAAGCAGTCGCGGCCGCTGGACATCCGCTGGTCGAGGGCGCTGCCTGCGGGGGCGGTCCCGGTGCGGTTGTCGGTGATGCGGGATCGGGCGGGCCGGTATTTCGTGTCCACGTTGGTGGAGGAGCGAATAGCGCCGCTGCCCGCCGTGTTCGTGCCGGGTTCGCGGGCCCCGAAGGCGGTGGGGCTGGATCTGGGTCTGGCGTCGCTCGTCACTCTGGACGACGGGACGAAGATTGATCACCCGCGGCTGCTGAAGCGGTACGCGGAGAAGCTGGCGCGGTTGCAGCGGGAGCTGCACAAGAAGGTGAAGGGTTCCCGGAACCGGCAGAAGGTCAAGCAGAAGATCGCACGTCTTTACGCGCTCATCAGTGACGTACGCCGGGACATGCTGGACCAGTTCACGACCCGCCTCGTGCGCGAGAACCAAGTGCTTGTGGTGGAGGACTTGTCCGTCGTGACCTTGCTGCGGTCAGCGCGCGGCAGGGGGAAGCGTCGTAAGGCGAGGCTGAACGAAGCGATCACCGATGCCTCGTGGGGTGAGCTGTTGCGGCAGCTGCGGTACAAGTGCGAGTGGTACGGCCGGACGCTGGTGATCGTCGACCGCTTCTTTCCCTCGACCCGGCGGTGTTCGGCCTGTCACGCCAAGGGACCGAGGATGGACGTCTCGGTCCGGGAGTGGACCTGCACGGAGTGTGGCGTGGTCCATGATCGTGATGTGAATGCCGCCGTGAATCTCCGGGATGAGGGGATGCGGCTGTACTGGCTGGTGGCAGCCGGACTGCCACCAGGGAAGAAGACGCCGACGGTGATCAAGGCGTCGGAGCTGGAGAAGTGTTTGCTGGCCGCGTAGGAGTGGCCGGTGCAGTACGGACCGACGGGCCGTCGGCCGGAATGCCTGTGGAGTCCGCGTGAGACCGGGCGTGCGCAGCTCACTAGGGCTGTGTGCGGTCGGCAGTGGGCGACGAAGCAGGAAGCTTTGAGACATGGTCAAAAGTCACGTGCTCTTGCCTTGCCCGAGGCATGGTCAAAAGTGCGTCGCTCTGGCCTGACCGGGGCGTGGCCAAAAGTGGGGTGCTCTTCCTGTCGAAAATTTCCGCGAAGTCCACAGCCCCCCGACTACTGACAGACCAGCCAACCGCCAGGTACCGTCCTGACCCAGTCCGCCCTGTGTGGACTGAACCACAACACCACAACGGAATCACCCGTAGTGGCACCACCTTCCACAACGGATCGTCCGGCACGTTCCTGCCGGTAGAAGGGGGCCCATCACCATGGCCACTGTCTCGTTCAACAAGGCGACTCGCATCTATCCGGGTGGCGACAAGCCCGCCGTCGACCAGCTCGAGCTCGATGTCGCGGACGGCGAGTTCCTCGTCCTCGTCGGTCCCTCCGGCTGCGGAAAGTCCACCTCCCTGCGCATGCTCGCGGGTCTTGAGGACGTCAACGCCGGCTCGATCCACATCGGTGACCGCGACGTCACGCATCTGCCGCCGAAGGACCGGGACATCGCCATGGTGTTCCAGAACTACGCGCTGTACCCGCACATGACGGTCGCCGACAACATGGGCTTCGCGCTCAAGATCGCGGGCGTCAACAAGGCCGAGATCCGCCAGAAGGTGGAGGACGCGGCGAAGATCCTGGACCTCACCGACTACCTGGCGCGTAAGCCGAAGGCGCTCTCCGGTGGTCAGCGGCAGCGTGTCGCGATGGGTCGCGCGATCGTGCGTGAGCCGCAGGTGTTCCTCATGGACGAGCCGCTGTCGAACCTCGACGCCAAGCTGCGTGTGTCCACGCGTACGCAGATCGCGAGCCTCCAGCGCCGTCTCGGCATCACCACCGTGTACGTGACCCACGACCAGGTCGAGGCCATGACGATGGGTGACCGGGTGGCCGTACTGAAGGACGGTCTGCTCCAGCAGGTCGACTCGCCGCGGAACATGTACGACCGGCCGGCGAACCTGTTCGTCGCCGGGTTCATCGGCTCGCCGGCCATGAACCTCGTCGAGGTCCCGATCACGGACGGCGGCGTGAAGTTCGGCAACAGCGTGGTGCCGGTCAACCGCGAGGCTCTGTCGGCCGCCTCGGACCGCGGCGACCGCACCGTCACGGTCGGCGTCCGTCCGGAGCACTTCGACATCGTCGAGCAGAACGGCGGCGCCGCGAAGGCCCTGACCAAGGAGAGCGAGGACGCTCCGGCGGGCCTCGCCGTCTCGGTGAACGTGGTCGAGGAGCTGGGCGCCGACGGTTACGTCTACGGCAGCGCCAAGGTCGGCGACGACACCAAGGACCTGGTCGTCCGCGTCAGCGGCCGCGCGGTCCCGGAGAAGGGCGCCACGCTGCACGTCGTGCCGCGGCCGGGCGAGACCCACGTGTTCTCGACGTCCACGGGTGAGCGTCTCACCGACTGAGGCACGCGACCGAGGCACGCGGCTGGGCACCTTCACTGAAGGCGCCCGTACCGGGTGAATTCGCCCATGTTGACGGAAGGGGCCCCGCAGCTTGCTGCGGGGCCCCTTTTTGCCGGGTTTTGGTCGGTGTTTCGTTGTCGACAAATACCCCGGCAGAACGGTCATATCGACCCGCGTACGTCAACTTCGCGCCTGAATTTGAGCGTTGACCGTCGCTCGAACTGATTACCAAATGTCGCCAAATCATTACCCCGCGCTACCCTCACTCGCGTGAAGCACTCCACTAACCCCTCGACCAGTCCCTCGAAGCGGCACGGCCGTCGCCCCGCCGGCCGCCCGACGCGGCACAGCCGCGGTCCTGCCCACCGAATCGGCCGTACTCTCGCCCTCGTCCTGCCCGTCGTCCTGGTGCTCTCCGGGACTCTCGCGGTCGCCACGGTCCCCTGGTCGAGGAGCGGCTCCTCGGGCTCGGTGCTCGCCGCCTCCGCCGAGAAGGCGTCCTCGCGTCCCGCCTCCCGCGCCCCGCAGGACGTGCTGCGCGACCAGCTCCTGCTCGAGCTGCAGGAGAAGGACGCGGGGGTGGCGCTCACGCATCTCCAGGAGGCGGTGAACGGCCGCCCGTCGCTCGCGAGGCACTGCGCCTCCATCGCCCGCGCGCTGGGCCGTGCCGCCGTGAACAAGTACGGCCCGTCCCGTGCGCAGTCGTTCTCCCGCCCCGTCTGCGACACGTCCTTCGCCACGGGCGTCGCCGGCGTCGGCGGGCAGGGCTGAGGGGCGGCCGGCTGACCGGCCGGGTGACACCGGCCCGACGGCCGACACAAGCCCCGGACAAGCCCCGTAGAAGCCCCGTAGAAGCCCCGAGCGGGGCGCGACGTACAGTGCCGGTCATGAAGCATCCGAGCGCCGCGTCGCGCCCCGTTCAAGCCGTTGTCCTGGCCGGCGGCCAGGGCTCGCGGCTGCGTCCCTACACCGACGACCGGCCCAAGCCGATGGTCGAGATCCCCGGCACCGGGACCCCGATCATCGGCCATCAGCTGGCCTGGCTCGCCGAGGAGGGCGTGACGGACGTGGTCATCTCGTGCGGCCATCTCGCCGAGGTCCTCCAGCAGTGGCTGGATTCGGCCGAACTCCCCGTCCGCGTCACCACCGTGGTCGAGAAGGAGCCCCTGGGCCGCGGCGGCGGCCTCAAGTTCGCCGCCAAGCACCTCCCCCACCCGGACCGCCCCTGGTTCGCGACGAACGGTGACATCTGGACCCGTTTCTCGCTGCGCGACATGGCGGACTTCCACACCGAGCGCGACGCGGTGGCGACCCTCGCGCTGGCTCGCCCCCGCATCCCGTGGGGCGCCGTCGAGACCGACGACTTCGGTCACATCACGGACTTCATCGAGTCCCCGCCGACGTCGTACGAGATCAACGCGGGCGTCTACGTCTTCTCCCCCGAGTTCACCGACATGCTGCCCGACCTCGGCGACCACGAGCGCACCACGTTCCCGCGTCTGGCCCGCGAACGCCGCCTGTTCGGCTGCCCGATCCCGCAGGGCGCGTACTGGCGCGCCATCGACACCGCGAAGGACCTGACGGAGGCGGCGAAGGAGCTGGCGGCACTGGGGCGTTGAGCCTCGCGGCTGTGCGTACGCCAGTTGTACGTAGGTCACGTCAGCTGTACGTACGTCTGCTTTACGAACGTCAATGGGGCCCCGCACTCGCGAGAGTTTCACGAGTGCGGGGCCCCAACTGCGCACCAGCGAAGGGCTGTTGGCCGGAACCGTTACCCGAGCAGACCGCCCACCAGGCTGCCCTCGTCCGAGCCGCCGCCGGAACCGCCGGAGCTGCCACCCGAGCCGTCGCCCGAGTCATTGCCGCCGCCGGTGCCTCCGGGGGACCCGGTTCCGCCCGTGCCGGCGCCGCCCGAGGAGGACGGGCCCGCGCTGGTGCTGGGCGCCTCGGCGGGTGGTGCCGGCTGCTGGGCGGGCGGGACCTGGCCGGTGCCCTGGGTTTCGCTGGGCTGGCCCGCGCCCTCGGTGGCGGACTCGCGGGACGCACCGGGGGTGTTCTTGTCGCCCTTCTCGGAGGGGCTGGCCGAAGTGGCGCCCTGGGTGGGCGAGTTGCCGGCCGAGGGGCTCTCCGAGCGGCGGTCGTTGCCGGACTCCTCGGGGAGCGGGGAGCCGGGGAGTTCGTTGCGCGGGGCCTCGCCGGGGCCGGGGACGACCACGCGGTCGGCGTCGCGGACGGCGCCGCCGAGCATGGAGCCGACGAGCAGGGTGAGCCCGACGACGAGGGTGCCGATGAGGGCGCCGCGGCGTAGGACGTAGCGGCGCAGGTCCCAGATGTGGGCGCGGGGCCCGAGCCTGCGCCAGGCGCCGCCCGCGAGGCGACCGTCGATGGAGTAGACGGGGGCGCCCGCGATGATCAGCGGGGTCCAGGCGGCGAGGTAGATGATGTCGGTCGCGTCGTAGGCGGGGGCGCTCTTCCAGCTGACGGTGATCAGGAGCGCGGCCGCCATCAGCGCGCCGACGGCGGCGGCGGCCCGCTGCCACAGGCCGAAGACGGTGAGGACGCCGACGATCACCTGGAAGAAGGCGATGAGGAGTCCGGAGCCGACGGGGTGTTCGAGGGCGAACTGGCGTAGTGGCTCGGCGACTTCCCACGGTTGGAGGGTGTTGAGCCACTTGACCATGGAGCCGCGCTTGCCGCCGTCGAAATAGTGCGGGTCGCAGAGCTTGCCCATGCCGGCGTAGATGGAGATGAAGCCGAGGATGAGGCGCAGCGGGAGCAGGACGACGCCGAGGTTCATCCGGCGGCCGGGGTAGTACGCGTGCCGTACGGGGTCGGCGTGGCGCCCGCGCTGGCCGTCCTCGCCGGTCTCGTCGTCGTACGCGTCGGCCTCGTACTCGCCCTCCTCATACGGGTGTTGGCCGTACTCCTCGTCCACGCTGCCCGAGGTGCGCATCTGCGGAAGGATCGGAGTCTGGGGAGTTCGGGGGCTGCGGGGGCCGCCGATGGTGGGGGTCGCGACGGTGGCGTCGGGATCCGTATCGCTATCGGCGTCGTATCCGCCGTATGCGCCATAGCCGCTGTATCCGGCGCCGCGATAGCCGTTGCCGTTGCCGTCGTAGCCGCTGTCGCCGTATCCGTCGCCGTCGTGGTCGATGCGCGGGATGACCTGTGTCGCGCCGGCGTCGCCTGTCGGATCCTGGGCGCCGTGGTGCACGGTGGTGCTCCGTGCGGCCTGCAGCAGGCGGGTGGCGCCGGTGTCGTCGGGTGCGGACCTCCCGCTCCAGACGACGGGGGCGCGGCGGAGGGTGCCGGTCGCGGGCCTGCGTGAGGGGTCGGCGGAGCTCAAGTGGCGTGCGACGCGCGGGGACTGCGTACGGGAGCCGGTGCCCAGCTGCACGCGGAAGCTCGCATGATTGACGATGACCTGCGCCGGATCGCTCGGCACCTTCACCATGCTCAGCGCGGGAGCGTCGTCGAAGCCCGACGTGCGGTCCCCCGTGGGTGTGCGGGGTGTTCTGGTGTCCACACTCATCTAACCGAGTGACGTGTCGTTAGGACACTGCCTTGACCGCCCCGATCTGTCCGGACTCCGTCAAGATCACCCCGCCCGCCGTCAGGCCCGTCGTCGAGCCGCCTCGTACAGCACAACTCCGGCCGCCACACCCGCGTTCAGCGACTCGGCGCCGCCCGGCATGGGGATCCGTACGCGGAAGTCGCAGGTCTCGCCGACCAGCCGGGACAGGCCCTTGCCCTCGCTGCCGACGACGATGACGACGGGTCCTTCGAGGGCCTCCAGGTCCCCGATCTCTCCGTCGCCGTCGGCGGCCAGGCCGACGACGATGATGCCCGCCTTCTTGTACGCCTCCAGGGTGCGCGTCAGGTTGGTGGCGCGGGCGACGGGCGTACGGGCGGCGGCGCCGGCGGAGGTCTTCCAGGCGCCGGCGGTCATGCCGGCGGCGCGACGCTCGGGTACGACGACGCCGTGGCCGCCGAAGGCGGAGACGGAGCGGACGACGGCGCCGAGGTTGCGCGGGTCGGTCACGCCGTCGAGCACGACGATCAGCGGGTCCTGGCCGGCGTCGTACGCGGCGGCGGCGAGGTCCTCGGGGTGCGCGTACTCGTACGGTGGGATCTGCAGGACGAGGCCCTGGTGGTTGAGGCCGTTGGTCATGCGGTCGAGTTCGGGGCGGGGGGCTTCCATGAGGTGGATGCCGCCGCGCTCGCCGACGAGCTGGAGCGCCTCGCGCACCCGCTCGTCGTTGTCGATGAACTGCTGGACGTAGAGCATGGTCGCGGGCACGCCCTCGCGCAGCGCCTCGACAACGGGGTTGCGGCCGACGACGAGTTCGGAGGTGGACTTGCCGCCGCGGCCCTTGGGGGCGGGGCGGCGGGCGGTCTGCTTCGTCTTGGCGGTGGCGACGCGGTTCTTCTTGTGTCCCTTGCGCATCTCGGCGGGCGGGGTGGGTCCCTTGCCTTCCAGGCCCCGGCGTCGCTGGCCGCCACTGCCGACCTGCGCGCCCTTCTTGCCGGACATGCGGCGGTTGTTTGCGGCCATGACCTACCTGTCTCTGTGGGAAAGCGTGCGTGTACGTCTCTGAATGCGCTGTGCGTCTATGAAGTGTGCCGCCCGGAAGGCCGGGCGGCACAATCGATCAAGGAATGCGCCGCGGGATCAGCGCGGGCCGAGCGTCCAGCGAGGTCCTTGAGGGCTGTCCTCGATGACGAGGCCGGACTGGCCCAGCTGGTCGCGGATGGCGTCGGCGGTGGTCCAGTCCTTGCGGGCGCGGGCCGCCTCGCGCTGCTCGAGGACCAGTCGTACGAGGCTGTCGACAACCCCGTGCAGGTCCTGGCCCTGGTCACTCCCGCCGGCCCACTGCGCGTCGAGCGGGTCGAGGCCGAGGACGCCGAGCATCGCACGCACCTCGGCGAGCCGGGCGACGGCGGCGTCCTTGTCGTCGGCGGCGAGTGCGCTGTTGCCCTGCCGGACGGTGGTGTGCACGACGGCGAGGGCCTGTGGCACTCCCATGTCGTCGTCCATGGCCTCGGCGAAGGCGGGCGGCACGTCGGCCGCGGGCTCGACCGGCCCCGCCATGTCGATGACCCGCTGGAGGAAGCCCTCGATGCGCGCGAACGCCGACTCGGCCTCGCGCAGGGCCTCTTCGCTGTACTCGATGGTGGAGCGGTAGTGCGGGGTGCCGAGGTAGTAGCGCAGCACGATGGGCCGCCACTGCTTGACCATCTCGCTGACGAGCACGGAGTTGCCGAGCGACTTGGACATCTTCTCGCCGCTCATGGTGACCCAGGCGTTGTGCACCCAGTACTTGGCGAACTCGTCGCCGTAGGCCTTGGCCTGGGCGATCTCGTTCTCGTGGTGCGGGAAGATCAGGTCCAGACCGCCGCCGTGGATGTCGAAGGCCGAGCCCAGGTACTTGTGGGCCATCGCCGAGCACTCCAGGTGCCAGCCGGGGCGGCCGCGGCCCCACGGCGTCTCCCAGTCCGGCTCGCCGGGCTTGCTGGCCTTCCACATGGCGAAGTCGCGCGGATCCCGCTTGCCGGTGATGCCCTCTTCGGCGGGCTGTCGCATCTCGTCCAGGTCCTGCTTGGACAGCTCCAGGTACGAGGGCCAGGAGCGGACGTCGAAGTAGACGCTGCCCTCGGCCTCGTAACCGTGCCCGCGCTCGATGAGCGTGCGCATCATCTCGACCATCTCGGTGATGTGGCCGGTGGCGCGGGGTTCGTACGTGGGCGGCAGGCAGCCGAGGGCTTCGTAGCCGTCGTTGAACGCCCGCTCGTTCTCGTAACCGATCGACCACCAGGGCCTGTTCTGCTCCGCGGCCTTCCTGATGATCTTGTCGTCGATGTCCGTGACATTGCGGATGAACGTCACGTCGTAGCCGCGGTACGCGAACCAGCGGCGCATGATGTCGAAGTTCAGGTTCGACCTGACGTGCCCGATGTGCGGCGCGGCCTGCACGGTGGCACCGCACAGGTAGATCGAGACACAGCCCGCTGAGAGCGGGACGAAGTCACGAATCTGCCGGGCGCTGGTGTCGTACAGGCGAATAGTCACGGGTCCAAGGGTAGTGGGTGTCGCTTCGGGGTTTGAGCGGATGGCGCCCCACCCGCCGGAGGCAGGGGGCCCGGGGGGCGCAGCCCTCGGTTTCGGGAAGCGGCGGGACTGGGGAAGAAAACCGCCCAGCTCAGCCAGTGCGGACGACCAACGCCGTAGCGACCGCCATCAACCCCTCGCCACGCCCCGGAAACCCAAGCCCATCCGTAGTGGCGCCCGAGACGGATACGGGCGCCCCCACCGCACCGGACAACAACTCCTGCGCCTCATCCCGCCGTTTCCCGATCTTGGGCCGAGGCCCGACGATCTGAACGGCAACGTTACCGATGGCGAAACCGGCGGCACGCACGATCCGGGCCGCCTCGGTGAGCAACGTAACCCCGGACGCCCCGGCCCACTCGGGCCGCCCGGTCCCGAAGTGAGCCCCGAGATCACCGAGTCCGGCAGCGGAGAACAACGCGTTGCAGGCGGCATGCGCGACGACGTCCGCATCGGAGTGCCCGGCAAGCCCGGCCCCTTCGCCCTCCCACTTGAGCCCGGCACACCACAACTCCCGCCCCTCCTCGAAGGCGTGAATGTCGGTACCGATCCCGACCTGCGGCAGCACGAACGGCGGCGGCGTCTCAGAAGCCATCCTTCGCCCTCCGCCGCGCCAATACCGCCTCGGCCAGCACCAGATCGAGCGGCCGGGTGACCTTGAACGCCTCCTCGTGCCCCGGCACGACGACGACGGGCTTGCCCAACTGCTCGACCATGCTCGCGTCGTCGGTGACCCCGTCCGTCACGGTCTCGTGGGCGTGCAGCAGGGTGTCCCGGTCAAAGCCCTGCGGAGTCTGTACGGCCCGTAGCCGCCCCCGCTCGGGAGTGGCGACGACCGGCTCGGGCGAGTCGTCGGTACGCGGCTCGACTTCCTTGACGGTGTCCGCGAGAGGCAGCGCCGGTACGACGGCGAGGGCTCCGTCCCGTACCGCCTCGATGACGGCGTCGACGGTGTCGACGGGTACGAGCGGCCGGGCCGCGTCGTGCACGAGCACGATGTCGATGCCGGGCGGCAGCACATCGAGGCCGAGCTTCACGGACTCCTGCCGGGTCTCGCCACCGCGCACGACGAGGAAGTCGGTGCGCTCGGGCAGCGAATGCGAGTCCAGGAGCGACTTGACCTCGGCGGCCCCGTCGGGCGGCGCCACGACGACGACCAGCGAGACGGCACGCGACGCGGCCATGGCGCGTACCGCGTGAATGAGCATGGGAGTGCCGTTCAGCGCCCGTAGCGCTTTGGGAGCGCCCGGCCCGAGGCGCACGCCTCGGCCCGCGGCCGGAATCACGGCCGCGGTACCGGCCCCGGAACGGCGTGAATCGTCAGACATCGGTTCCTGTCGGGTGTGTGTACGTACGGGTGTGTGCGGGTTGTGTACGGCCAGGTCCTGTCGGTTGTACCCGGCCAGGTCCGGTCCTCGACCCGGCCGCCCATCAGTCGTCGATCCGGCGTCCGCCGGACGTCAATCCGGCGCTCGCGAACGCCGCCCGGCACGCACCGGTTTGACCCGCCGGTTGACGCCGGTTTGACGACCGGGCCCGTATGGGTATGGCCTCAGCGTGCCGGGCGCGACGCCTTGACCGGGGACCCTTCCGTGACAGCCGGTTGAGCCAGCTGCCCGGGCCCGGCACGCCCAGTATCGGCGGCCGGAAATTCATTACCCAGCCGCTGACTTACGGTCGTACGGTGTTCTGGGTACGAGCATGCCGCAGCGCCCGGCGACAGAACCTACGTCATCGGGCACCGCGGCAGTATCAATTACGCCGGACCGCTCGTTTCTTCGCCTCTGGTCGGGAAGCGATCAGAGAGTGACGGGCGTCAGGACGCGAGGACCTCGTCGAGCAGGGCCTCGGCCTTGTCCTCGTTCGTGTTCTCCGCGAGGGCGAGCTCGCTCACCAGGATCTGCCGAGCCTTGGCGAGCATGCGCTTCTCGCCGGCGGAGAGTCCACGCTCGCGCTCACGACGCCACAGGTCACGGACGACTTCCGCGACCTTGATGACATCGCCGGAGGCGAGCTTCTCGAGATTTGCCTTGTAACGACGCGACCAGTTTGTGGGCTCCTCGGCATACGGCGCGCGCAGCACCTCGAAGACCCGGTCCAGCCCGTCCTGACCGACCACATCACGTACGCCGACGAACTCCGCATTGTCCGCTGGCACACGCACCGTCAGGTCGCCCTGGGCGACCTTCAGCACCAAGTAGGTCTTGTCCACGCCTTTGATCTGACGAGTTTCGATAGCCTCGATCAGCGCGGCCCCGTGATGGGGATAGACCACGGTGTCGCCAACCTTGAACGTCATGTGACAGGTACCCCTTCCGTGGCTATCCAGAGTAACACGAGAACCGCATCTTCTGAATGGCGTTTTCGCAGGTCAGGGCACATCTCGGGGCTTGACAACAGCGACAGGAACGTGCTTCGAGGGGGCGGGACAAGGGGGTATTCGCAGGTCGGAGCCGTTCCTCGCGGGGCGCGAAACCCGCCCGTTACAAGCCTTCGAAGGCTTACTCGCGTGGCCGAACGTCCAGATTTGTCGGTTTCCGGAGGTGAGTCTTGGGCTACTCCGTTCGGTGATCGGGGGTGGGTACGAGACGATTCCGGAATTGATCACGACAAGCTGAAGATCAATTCTCTGGCGGATCTCTTGCGGACTCCCGATCGCATTCCTTATGGGAAATGTTGTCAACGTGGCTGAGATCGAGTCGCGTGCTCTTTGTGCACGGAGGGACATGAGGTGCCGGCTGCGCGGTGGCCTGAAGAACACGCCCTGATGCGATGGTCGCGGCGGCGTCGGAAGAGCCGTAGAGGCGGGTCGGGTGCGGGAGCGCGGGGGCGGCTCGGTAACCTGAGGCCGCTGACCGACCTTAGAGCGGCTTTACAAGGCCGCCGCCCCTGCGTTCAAGGAGTTGCCGCCGCCGTGAGCAGCAGCCTTCGACGCGGCGCCCTCGCCGCCGCCGCCATCGCGTTCTCGATCGCCTCGCTCGCCGCGTGCGGCGCCGGAAGCAACGCCCAGTCGCTGGAGATCAGGCCGGACAACGCCGCGACCAGCGTGGGCGACATCCAGATCCAGAACGCCGTGGTGATCACCCAGCCCGACCCGGAGTCGACGGGCCCGTCCGCGATCTCCGCGACCCTGTTCAACAACGGCAACAGCGACGAGACGCTGGAGTCGATCCGCGTGGCGGGCGTCAAGGACCCCGTCACGCTCAGGCCCGCCGAGGGTTCCGGCCCGATCACGGTGCCGGCCGACGGCTCGGTGATCCTCGGCGGCAAGGGCAACGCCTCCGCCGTACTGAACGGCGGCCGCGAGGCCCTGGAGGACGGTGAGGCGCAGCAGGTCACCTTCACCTTCAGCGAGACGGGTGCGGTGAAGCTGCGGGCGTTCGTCGTCCCGTCCGAGGGCTACTACGCCGAGTGGGGCCCGTCGGAGACTCCTCAGGCGCCGGGTTCCGAGGGGTCCGGTAGCCCGAGCCCCAGCGGGTCCCCCTCCGCCACGCCGAACGAGCCGGGGAACGGTGAGGCCGGTACGGACGGGACCGGGCAGGGCAGCCCCACGGACGCCGCGTCGCCGAGCGCGACGCCCACGGCTCCCGAGGGGGGCGGGGACGCGGCCGCGGGGCACTGAGCAGCGTAGGGCTGCGGAATTCTCGTACGTACTGAATCCTCGTATGCACGAAGGGCGGGACCCCGCTTTCCAGGGGTCCCGCCCTTCGTCGTGTTCAGCGTGCGAGGTGTTCGGCCTACGGCTCGAACTTGTACCCAAGGCCTCTGACCGTCACCAAGTACCGGGGCGCGCCCGGGTCCGGCTCGATCTTGGCGCGGAGGCGCTTGACGTGGACGTCCAGCGTCTTGGTGTCACCGACGTAGTCGGCGCCCCAGACGCGGTCGATGAGCTGCATACGGGTCAGGACGCGGCCCGCGTTGCGCAGCAGCATCTCCAGGAGGTCGAACTCCTTGAGGGGGAGGTCGACCTTGGAGCCGGAGACGGTGACCACGTGGCGGTCGACGTCCATGCGGACCGGGCCGGCCTCCAGTGCGGCGGGGGTGACCTCCTCGGGCTCGCCGCGGCGGCGCAGTACGGCGCGGATGCGGGCGACCAGCTCGCGGGAGGAGAAGGGCTTAGTCACATAGTCGTCGGCTCCTATTTCCAGGCCGACGACCTTGTCGATCTCGCTGTCCTTGGCGGTGACCATGATCACCGGGACGTTCGAGCGGCTGCGCAGCTGGCGGCACACCTCGGTGCCGGGCAGTCCGGGCAGCATCAGATCGAGCAGGACGAGGTCGGCGCCGTTGCGCTCGAACTCGTCGAGGCCGTCGGGCCCGGTGGTCGCGATGGCGACCTCGAAGCCTTCCTTGCGGAGCATGTAGGACAGAGCGTCGCTGAAGGACTCCTCGTCCTCGACGACGAGCACTCGGGTCACGGAAGGACCTCCGGGGCAGAAAGCGATTCGTACGGGGATGTAGTGGGGGATGTGACGGTGGTCGTTCCGTCGGGCTGCCCGGCGTCGACGTCGTCGGCGAGTCCGGACGTGTGGTCGGTCGCGCGGTCGCGGGCCACGCCCGCCTCCGGCAGCCGGAGGGTGAAGGTGGAGCCCTGACCCTCGGAGCTCCACACCGTGACCTCCCCGCCGTGCGAGGCGGCCACGTGCTTGACGATCGCCAGGCCAAGACCCGTACCGCCGGTGTGGCGGGAGCGGGCCGGGTCGACGCGGTAGAAGCGCTCGAAGATGCGCTCGCGGTCCTTCTCGGAGATGCCGATGCCCTGGTCCGTGACGGCGACCTCTATGAGGTCTCCGCCGGGCGCGGGGACCCGGCGCGCGGCGATTCCCACGCGCGTACGGGCGGGCGAGTAGTTCACGGCGTTCTCGACGAGGTTGCCGAGGGCGGCGGCCAGCTGGCCGCGGTTGCCCCAGATCTGCAGGTCGGCGGTTCCCGCCCGTCGCCCACCACCACCCTCATCCGAGGTGCCTACGGGCCCGCCCCCCACATTTGCGGCCATGGTGATCTGCTTGGTGCCGGCCTGGTGGCGGCAGCGGTCGATGGCCTCGGCGACGAGTTCGTCCACGCGTACGGCTTCGGCGTCCTCGAGGGGGTCGTCGTTCTGGACCCGGGAGAGGTCGATGAGTTCCTGGACGAGGTTGGTGAGGCGGGTGGCCTCTATCTGCATGCGTCCGGCGAAGCGTTCCACGGCCTCCGGGTCGTCGGCGGCGTCCATGACCGCCTCGGAGAGGAGGCTGAGCGCGCCGACGGGGGTCTTGAGCTCGTGGCTGACGTTGGCGACGAAGTCGCGGCGTACGGCCTCGATGCGGCGGGCCTCGGTGAGGTCCTCGACGAGGAGGAGTACGAGGCGGGAGCCCAGCGGGGCGACGCGGGCGGACACCGCGAGGGCTTCGCCGCGGCCGGTGCCGCGGCGTGGCAGGTCCAGCTCGACCTGCCGTATCTCACCGTCGCGCCGGGTGTCGCGGGCCATCTGCAGCATGGGCTCGACGGCGAGTTTGCCGCCGCGTACGAGGCCGAGGGCGTACGCGGCGGAGCTGGCCTTGACCACGGCGTCGGCCTCGTCGAGCACGACGGCGGAGGAGCGGAGCACGGACAGGACCGTGTCGACGCCCGGCGGAAGCACCGGGTCCGTGTGCAGCGACGTGCGCGTCGGCCGCTTCTGCTCGCGCTCGCTCCAGCGGAACGCCAGCATGGCGATGACGCCGGTGAGTACACCGGCGATCGCTGCCGCTGCGGCGACCGCCGCGTTCACGTCCATGGCTCCAGGTTAGGCATGACGTACGCCCCCCTTACAGCGCCCAGACTGTCAGCTCGAACACTCGTCGCCCAGAGTTCACCGTGGAGACCGTGGCGGTTCACTTGCCCCGAGCGGAGTCGCCGGAAGCATGCCCGCAGGGAGGGGTCATGTCGCTCATAGTTCACCTGGGTGATAGGGATGGTTCATTTGAGGGGGCGGAAACGGACGCGTTCAAGCCGGACCGTGGGAGCGTGGGGTACGCGAGCCCCTTGGAATCCCGCAGGGGAATCGTGCATGGGAACCCATGTACGGGGATCCGTGTACGGGATCCGGAAGCTGACGTAAGAGAGGGACATCCTGATGCGCGACGCGTACCACGAGGAACTTGACTCGATCGGCGAGGGCCTGGTCGAGATGGCCCGGCTCGTCGGGTCGGCGATCGGGCGCGCCACGACGGCGATCCTCGACTCCGACCTGAAGCTGGCGGAGACCGTGATCGCGGGCGACCAGAAGGTCGACGATCTCCAGCACGAGCTCGAGGCGCGGGCGATAGCCCTGCTGGCGCGGCAGCAGCCGGTGGCGACGGACCTGCGGATCGTGGTCACGTCCCTGCGGATGAGCGCGGACCTCGAGCGCTCGGGGGACCTCGCCCAGCATGTCGCGAAGCTCGCCCGCCTCCGCTTCCCGGAGCGCGCGGTCCCGCACGACCTGCACGCCACGATCCTCGAGATGGGCCAGCTCGCGCAGCGCCTGATGGCGAAGGCGGCGGAGGTCATCGTCACGAAGGACGTCGACCTCGCGCTTCAGCTGGAGCAGGACGACGACGCGATGGACACCTTGCACCGCGCCCTCTTCCAGCACCTCATGGACGACCGCTGGAAGCACGGCATCGAGACGGCCGTCGACGTCACGCTGCTGGGCCGATACTACGAGCGCTTCGCGGACCACGCGGTGTCGGTGGCGAACCGGGTGGTGTACCTGGTGACGGGGGAGCACGCGGACGAGCTGCAGGCGGACGTCCAGCCGGCTACGGGGGTTGAGGGGGCGTAAGCGCTCCGCTGCGGGGCGTAGGGGCGTGCGGGTCGGGTTTCGCGGGGCGTGCGGGATTGTGGCACGGGCGTACGGGGTTGTGGCACGGGCGTACGGATTCGTGGTCGATGCGTGGGAGCCTCGGTGCGCCGTTGATGCGCCGGGCGGTGGGGGCCTGCAATGGGCGTAGGCATCAGCCTTCGAGGAGGGACCATGGCCGAATCCCCCACCACCACCCCAGACCCCACCCGGGAGCGCGAGACGGAACAGCCCGCCGAGATCACCAGCCTCCCGCTCGTCGCCGCGTGCGGCTGCGGGGCGGGGTGCAGGTGCGGCTGCCAGTCGGGCAGTCCTTGCCAGTGCGGTTGAGTTTGTACGGTTCGTACGACGGCCTGGTGTCCGGGTCGTCGTACGACCTCCGTGAGCGGTCGCCCGCGTGGCCGTCCGGGCGCAGCATGGAGGAGAGGGGGCGGGCGAACTCGTCAGCGCAGGGAGGTGCGAGGCCATGGCTCATTTCATGGACGTCCACCACGGAATGCAGGGCATCACGGCGGAACAGCTGAGGCAGGCCCACCAGGCGGACCTCGCCATAGAGCAAGAAGAGAACGTGCACTTCGAGAAGGCGTGGGCGGACCCCGAGTCCGGCACGGTCTATTGCCTCTCCGAGGCCCCCACCGCCGAAGCGGTCCAACGCATCCACGAACGCACCGGCCACAAGGCCGACGAGATCCATCCGGTGCCGCTGGAGGTGTGAGAGGGGGGAGAACGACCCTCTCGGGGTGCGGCCACCTGCACCCCCGATCCGGTAGAGCGCTCCATGGTTCCGGCAGGCGGGCAACGGGATGGTTGAACCCAGCGAATCCCAGAGGTTCACAGCTCCCAGCCGGAAGGAAACTCCCATGAAGGCGCCGCTGTCCACACAGACGAGCACCGCTCAGGACGCCCCGGCCGCGACCCCCTGCGAGAGCGACCTCACCGCGCTGCTCACGGCCTGGGAACTGGCGCATCCCACCGCCACCGACCCCGAGTGGCGGCACCTCCTGGACGAACTCGCCCACCCCCACACCACCCAGGCGTTCCACCGCCTGGCCACGGCGGCGCCTTGAGCCCGTACGTCCGGCGGGGCAGGCACAGCCGCCAGTGCCTTAACGAGCCTCGGCGTCGAGCCGAGCGACTCGCTCGCCTGAGCCGTTGTGCTGCTCAGGCATGACCAGACGTCAGGTCGCGCGCCGACGGGTGCCGCGGACTATTAGCCGGAAGTCGTGCGCTCCTGGACGGAAGACGGATGCCCGACCGTCGGCTGCGTCTCTAGCGTCGAACGGACCGATGACGACCCGGATCGTCAAACCGCCACGCTAAGGATCCGCATGCCCGCACTATCCGCTCCTGCCGCATTGCCGCGGTACGCGGTCATCGCCGCGATGCTCCGTGATGTCGCCGCCCTTCTCCTCATGGCCGCCAACCGCCCGCGTCGACAGGAGCCGAGCGCATGCTGACCGTCCGCGGCATCTCCTACCTGGTCGGCGAGGCAAGCACCGATGATGTGCGGCGGGACCTGGAGGTCATCGCCCGGAATCTGCATTGCACCACGGTGATGCTCATCGGCGGCGACGGGAAGCGGTTGATCGATGCCGCCCGAACCGCCCTCAAGACCGGTCTCAGCGTCTACATCCGGCCCAGCGTTCCCGAACTGCCTCAGCCGAAGCTCCTGGAGCACCTGGACACAGTCGCCGAGGCTGCCGAAGAACTTCGCCTGGAACACCCGGACCGGGTGACGCTCCTGGTCGGAAGCGAGTTCTCCCACACCGTGCCCGGCATCGTCCCCGGACCTCGGTCGTTCCTGCGCCTGAAGCTCATCGTGCGTTTCCACCGCGTGCTGCGGCGCAGGATCGACCGGCGGCTCCACCAGCTGCTCACCACCGCCGTGACCACCGCGCGGCGCCGCTTCGGCGGGCCGGTCACCTACTCCGCGGCCGGGTGGGAACACGTCGACTGGTCGCTGTTCGACCTGGTCGGCGTCAGCCTCTACCGCTCCGGCCGTAACCACCCCACCTACATCGACCGCCTGCGCAGCCTGGTTCGCGACCACGACAAGCCCGTCGTCATCACCGAGTTCGGGTGCGGTGCCTTCACCGGAGCCGACCAGCGGGGAGCCGGTGCCTTCTGGATCGTCAACTGGTTCGCCACACCCCCACGCATCCGCGGCGACCACCCCCGCAACGAGGCCGTCCAGGCCCGCTACCTCGGTGAACTCATCGACCAGTACGACACGGAGGGCGTGCACGGCTGCTTCGTCTTCACCTTCGCCATGCCCGACTTCCCGCATCACGACGACCCTCGTCTCGACCTCGACAAGGCCGGCTTCGGGGTCATGGCGGTGACCGGCGACGGTGCGTCCAAACCCAAGGAGGCATTCCACGAGGTCGCGCGGCGCTACGGCGACATAGCCGTGGCGGAATGACCGCGTGAGAGGAGCTCCAGCAAGTTACTAACATTGATGTTGGTAACATCGTTGTTAGTCTCTCGTATCTCCTTGGGTGTGGCGACGTATGGAGGACACCACTGTGGGCGAATTCGTGGGCAGGACACGCGAACTCCAGACGTTGGACCGCGAGTTGGACAAGGTGGTAGCGGGTCTCGACGGGGAACGGCCGGGGCGGTGCGTGATGCTCCGGGGGCGCCGCCGCGTGGGGAAGTCACGGCTGGTCGAGCGCTTCGCCGAGCGGTCAGGCGCGCCTTTTCTCTTCTACGCCGCCACCGGAGCGTCGCCGAGGGCTGATCTCGAGCGCCTCAGTCAGGACGCACGGTCATCGAGCCTGCCGCTGGCCGGCCTGCTGGCCTCGGCCCGCCCGGAAAGCTGGGATGCAGCCTTCGATGTGCTGGCGGCGGCTCTGCCGAATGATCGGGCAAGCGTGGTGGTCATGGACGAAGTGCCCTACGTGATGGATGCGGAGGGTGCGTTCGAGGGCACGTTGCAGCGGGCCTGGGACAGGGCGCTGGAGACCAAGCCGGTTCTGCTGATCCTCATCGGCTCGGACCTGTCGATGATGGAGGCGCTGAACAGCTATGGCCGTCCGTTCCACCAGCGCGGACGGGAGATGGTACTCGGCCCTCTCAATCCGGCCGAGGTGGGCGGAATGCTGGGCCTCGATGCAGCCTCGGCATTCGACGCGGCACTGATCACCGGCGGGCTGCCCTTGATCTGCGCGGAGTGGCCGCACGGCGGCGGGATGGGGGATTTCCTGTCAGCGGCCCTCAGAGATCCGGTATCGGCCCTGCTGGTCTCGGCGGAGCGGTCACTTGCCGCGGAGTTCCCGCAGCAGGTGCAGGCGCGCGCGGTGCTGTCGGCGATCGGCAGCGGGGAGCGGACCTTCACCAACATCGCCCGCGCAGCCGGCGGCCTCGGAGCGACCCCCCTCCAGCGCTCGCTGGGGATACTCACGGACAAGAGAGTGATCGCGGCCGAACTCCCCGTGTCCACACGCCCCTCGAAGGACCGCCGTTACCGGGTCGCGGATCCCTACCTCCGTTTCTGGCTGAGGTTCCTCGGCCCGGCGATGGAGGAGATCGAACGAGGCCGGGGAGACCTGACGCTGGGCCGTATCCGCGAGAACTGGACCAGTTGGCGCGGCCGGGCCGTCGAACCTCTCGTACGTGAGGCCCTGGCGCGCCTACTGCCTGATGCGAAGCTGCCCGCAGCACCCGCAATCGGCGCCTACTGGACCCGCACCAACGACGTGGAGATCGACATCGTGGGGGCCGACCGCGGGCCCATTGCCAAGGAGTTGCTGTTCGTCGGCTCGGTGAAGTGGCTGGAGAATTCCCCCTTCGACCGCCACGATCTCGCCGCGCTGCACCACCATCGCGCGGCGCTCACGCCCGAGCCGGTGCCCGTGGTCGCGGTCTCGCGCGGCGGAACCGACTGCACGGGGCTCGATGCCGCATACGGGCCGACGGATCTTCTCGCCGCGTGGCCTTCCTGAACGAAGGCCCCCGATCTGCACCGTAAGCGCAGCTCAGAGGCCTGATCTTCGTCCTTACTTCTTCTTGCCCTGAGTCTGGCGGGCCCGTTTTTCGGCCCTGGTCAGAGAGGTGCAGGCCCAACTGACCTGCGGCTGAGCGGTTGTTGGTGGTCGTCGTTGGTCGTTGCCGGTCGTTGTCAGAGGTCCCACAGAGGTCCCAGAGAGGGCCCCAACTTGGGGCGCGTCGGGACCTCTAGCGCTAGAGGTCAGACCCTCTACCGCTAGAGGTCTTGAGGTGAACGCGTAGACCGCGTTTACGTGGTGAGTCCCGCCCTCTCACAAGCGGCTTTGTACTTGGGCGTGCAGATCTGATCGATCGTGTACATGCCGTCCTTGACGACCGTGTCCTTGATGTTGTCGGCGGTCAGGGAGATCG
>NZ_JAAKZX010000289.1 GCF_011045025.1 Streptomyces ureilyticus | reverse complement strand
CGGGCGGGTCGGGTCGGTGACCTGAGGTCGAATCTCAGCTGAATTGCTCAGGCAGATAACCGAGTTGGACACCGTGAGTGGCCGTCCGCTGCACCAGCGTCCCGCGTCCGGGCGGCTGGCGGCTGGGTTTGACCCTTCCCAGCAGCATCCCTTCGGACGGGTCGCCCGACAGTACGAGGCCCTGCGCGCCGAGCTCCTTCATCCGATGGACGAACGGCTCGTAGAGGCCTCTCGAGGCCCCGCCCGTGCTGCGTGCGAGAACCACGCGCAGGCCCACATCGCGGGCGTGCGGAAGATACTCCAGGAGCGGCGCCAGTGGGTTGCCGGTGCTCGTCGCGACCAGTTCGTAGTCGTCGACCAGCACGTACACGTCCTTGCCCTCGTACCAACTGCGGCTGCGCAGCTGGTTGGCCGTGACATCGGGGCCAGGCATCCTGTCCTTGAGGACAGTGGCCAACTGGTTGATGACGTCGAGGACCGGTGGTCCCGAAGGGCAGTAGCTCAGGAGGTGCGCCTCGGGGATCTCGCCGAGCAGTGATCGCTGGTAGTCGACCACGAGCAGTTGGGCCTCGCTCGGCGAGAATTTCCCGCAGATCTGGTGTGCCAGCATCCGCAGGAACGAGCTCTTGCCGGACTCGCTGTCTCCGAAGGCGAGGAACAGTGGGTCGGTTTCGAAGTTGAGGAACACCGGAGCGAGGCGGGCGTCCTCGATTCCGACGGCGACACTCCTGCCAGGGACCTGGTCAGGGCCCGGCAGTTCGTCGACGGGTAGCAGCTCCGGCAGCGTACGGATCGGCGGTGCCTCCGGGCCCGTCCAGTTCTTCCGTACGCGCTCGACCAGTCGGCCCGTCTGGTCGAGGAGTTCTCCTTCGATGTCGTCGTCCAGCTTCGGCAACGCGGTCAAGAAGTGCAGCTTGTCGCGGGACAGGCCCCGGCCGGGAGCCCCCAGGGGAACCAACACGGCCTGCCTCCGGTCGATCTCAGAATCCATCGGATCACTGAGTCGCAGCTCGATTCGTCCGAGCATCTGATCGCGCAACGCGGCGCGGACTTCCGCGTACCGGGAGGCGCTGATCAGTAGATGCACGCCGTAACCCACACCGCGCTGGGCGATGTCGTTGACGACCGGTTCGAGGGCCTCATAGTCCGTACGGACGGTTGACCAGCCGTCGATGACCAGGAAGACGTCGCCCCACGGCTGGCCCGGCCACTCCCCGGCCGCGCGTCGCTGGCGATACGTGGCGATCGAGTCGATTCCGTAGTGGCGGAAGAACTTCTCGCGTTCGTCCAGGACGCCCGCCACCTCTGCGACCGTGCGCCGGACCCGGTCCGCTTCCAGTCGCGAGGAGACGCCACCGACGTGCGGCAGCCCGGACAGGGGAAACAGCCTCCCGCCCCCGAAGTCGAGGCAGTAGAACTGCGCCTCCTGAGGCGTGTGAGTGAGGGCGAACGAGGTGACGAGCGAGGCCAGGAGGGTCGACTTCCCGGACTGCGGTCCACCGACGACGAGCGTGTGCCCATCGGCTCCGGTGGCATCCGCCCAGAGCACGCTGCGTCGCTGGTTGAACGGGTCATCCGCCATTGCGTACGGGGCACTCAGGGGCTGCCCCTCGGTGTGCAGGCCGGCTTCCGCAGTGGTGATCAGTCCCCCGGGGAGAAGCCGCTCCACAGAGGGCGATTCGTCCAGTGGCGGCAGCCAGATCCGGTGGGCGCGCGGTCCGGTGGTCGACAGTTGCTTGACGACGACCTCCAGCAGTGAACTGGGGTCTTCGTTCTCGTCCGTGCTCGGCAGAGGTGCGGATGCGTATGGGGCCTTGAAGCGGATCAGCTCGCCCTGCGTGTTCGCCCTGAGGTACCCCGCACCCGGGTCCGGCGGCAGGTGGTTCGCATCAGGGTGGCCAAGGACCGCGCGAGACTCGGTGGCCGAAAATGTGCGCAGACCGATGCGGTACGACAGGTATGTGTCCATGCCGCGGAGCCTGCCCTCCTCGAGCCGCTGCGAGGCGAGCAGCAGATGCACGCCGAGCGCGCGGCCGAGGCGGCCGATCTGTACGAACAGGTCAATAAAGTCAGGCTGAGCGACCAGGAGTTCGGAGAACTCGTCGATCACCAGGATCAGTACGGGGATGGGGTCGAGGCGGGTCGCGTGACGCGCCGCCGCGAGGGATGCACGGGCTTCCTCGTATGCATGCAAGCCCGATACTCCTGCGGCGCGCAGCAGTTGCTGACGTCGGTTCAGTTCGCCGCTGATCGCGTCGCGCATCCGGGTCATGAGCAGGGGATCGCCCTCGAGATTCGTCATGACCCCCGACACATGGGGCAGATCCGCCAGTCCGCGGAAGGTCGCACCGCCCTTGAAGTCGGCCAGAAGGAAGGACACTTCTTCCGTGGTGTGGCGTACAGCGAGTCCGAGCACGATCGAACGCAGCAGTTCGGACTTGCCCGATCCGGTGGCCCCCACGCACAGGCCGTGCGGACCCGTCCCGCCCTGCGAGCTCTCCTTGAGGTCGAGCAGCACCGGCTGGCCGTTCTCACCGTCACCGATGGGCACCGTGAGTCGATCCTGGGGATTCGGGTGGTTGCGCAGGGCCGGCAGATTCAGCGAGGCCGGGTTGTCGATGCCCAACAGCCTGGCGAAAGCCGTGCTCTGCGAGCCGGCGGAGAACCCCCCGGCCCCTTCGCCTCTCCCCTCCAGAAAATCCGTCCACCCCTCCCGCACCAACTCCGCGGTCTCCGCCAGCGACTCCCGCGCAGCCGCCGGACCGGTCCCGTCGTCGAACCGTGGCACCGCCACCCGGAATCGCCGGCGCCGCGACAGCGCCCACCCCACCGCCACCCCCGACGCCAGCGCCGCGTCGAAGGCAGACTCTTCCGGGTTGTCCAGGGCGAGTTCGAGCCGGGTGCCCAGCAGGCCAAGCAGGTCGGCGGAGAAGTCGCTCCAGCGGCGGGCCGTGACCAGCAGATGGACGCCGTAGTTCAGGCCCGTGTTGGCCAGCCGGTTGATCGTGTCGGCGAAATCCGGGTGTTCCCAGCAGAAGTCGAGCCAGCCGTCGACGACGAGGAACACATCGCTCGCGGCTCCCTCCTCGATCCGGTCCGTGGTACGCAGCGCGCGGAACGCCTCGATGGAGTCGACGTCGAGATCGCGGAACAGGGCGCGCCGGGTGGAGATGACGGCTTTGACCGCGGTGAGTGCGGCCTCGACCGAGCTGTGCTCGTGCGGCGCGGCGTACGTCCGCACATGTGGCAGCGAGCGCAGTACGCCGAGCCGGTTGACCGCACCTTCGAGCAGATGGAACTCCGCCTCATGAGGGGTGTGCGTCAGCGCCAGCGACATGATCACCGAACGCAGCAGTGTCGTCTTGCCGCTGCCCAGCTTGCCGACGACCGCGGCATTCCCGTCCCGGCTGGAGAAGTCGACGCACATCAGGTCGCCGCCCGTGCCGTTCTCCACGCGGCCGATGGGCGCGACGAGCCGGGACGCGCCCTCCCAGGCGTCGCAGATGAAGCCGCGGTCGACGGTCGCCACGGGCGGCGGCAGGAGCGAGCCGAGCGTGAGCTCCTCGGCCATGGCAGCCCGGGCGGCCGGTCCCGCGGCGGCGTCGATCCATGGCGCGTAGGCCAGCTCGACATGCCCTTCGCACTGGCCCGACTTGGTCGGCGTCTGTTCGGGGCCCGCCTGGTTGACCACGGTGTCGTGAACGTAGGCGTACAACTCCTCGGGAGTGATCACCCCGTCCCGGTTCTGGTCCGCCATACCGGTGCTCAGGCCCTCGATGACGGCCGCAGTGAATCGAGGGGCCGACAGGGGGTTGTCGATGGTCCGGTGCTCGCCCTCGTACGCGTATTCCAGGGCCGTCGACGCCGTGATGACGAAGGTGCCGCGCCCGACGAGCGCGGACTCCACATCTACGGGGGCGTCGGACATGGGGGCGCCCCGGTGGAAGAGTCCGCTGTAGCAGCAGTCCAGCAGCACGATTTTGGTACGAGCCTGACACTCCTCGAGGAGCTGGTGGATGAAGGTGGCCGGGATGGCGGTGGTGTGCGGACGTTTGAGCTTGGTTTCCAGGGTGGCGAAGAACAGCCGGTCCGCTTCGTTCCTGATGCCGTGGCAGGCGAAGTAGAGCAGCACCAGGTCGTCCGGAGAGCGGTCGCTGAGCGCTTCCTCGATCTCGGTCTCGATCTCGTGCTTGGGCCGGTTCAGCAGTTCGCGTACGAAGTCGAACCGGCCGATCGCCGGGTCCCGTAGCAGCGCCTTGAGCTCGGAGGCGCCCCGTGCCGGAGCTCTGAGCTGGTTGAGCCCGGGGTCCTGGTAACCGTCAGTCGCGACCAGCAGTGCGATCCGGCGTCCCGCCATCGCCCACTCCCGGCTCGTCGTCGGTGCTCCCGTCGCCCGAGGCAGCGGCGGCCTCGGCGCTGATCCGTGCGGCCACCACCTCAACGAGCGCGTGCTGGTCCTTCGCGGACAGGGCGCTGAACGAACCCTTGTGCTCGTCGAATTCCCACTCCACGGCCCGCGCCTTGGAACGCTGCACGTAGGCGACCAGCACATTGCTCACGGACTTGGCCGCGGCTGCCGAGAAGACGCCACTGAGGACCAGCACCACGAGGTCGTATCCCGCGCCGGACATCGAACCAGGCGGCGGCGCCACGGACTTGCGTTGCACGTTCAGTACGCCCAGTGTCCGCAAGTCCCGATAGAGACTGGCCACTTGACGGTCTGTCTGCTCCGCAGTGGCTTCGGGACCGGAGTCGATCCGGAGCTCCAACCGGTGCATGGTCTCCCTTTCCCCCGACGTTTCCACCGACGCGCCCGTGGCATCGGCCCGCTCGGTGATCGTAGCCGCAGCGCGTGGTGCGGGACACGCCTTCCGGTATGGGACTTCCGCTACGGGGCTTGCGACAGACCCGAGACGCCCGATGCCGACAAGGGCTGTCCTGCTGCAGCCACCTTGACGGACAGCCAGGTGCGCGACGAGGCTCGTGGGAGCGCTCCCGCAAGTCCGCGAGTCCCCGGTGACCGTTGCGAACCTGGAGTGAACCCATGAGACGTATCTCAACGGGCCTGGCTGCCTTAATGGTTGGCCTGGCCTCTCTGTTGAGCGCGCCGACGGCGGGCGCGGCTGATGTGGTGGATGTTGTGGCTGATGCGGCGGAGCCCGAACGTCGCAGATCAGGCCTGTACGTCCCCGAGGCCAACCCGGCGGCGTACCGCCAGGCCTTCGAGCTGGCCCGGACGGGCCAACTCCGGGAGGCGGCAGGCATCCTGACCATGGCCCACACGCCGCAGGCAGTCTGGTACGGCGACCAGACGCCGACCCAGGTCGAGCGGCAGATCCGCGACGTGGCGCGCGACGCGGACCGGCACAACGCGCTGCCCGTCTTCGCCCTCTACAACGTGCCCGGCCGTGACTGCTCCAACTACTCCGGCGGCGGCGCCTCCAACACGGCCGAGTACAAGGCGTGGATCGACGCGATCGCGCGCGGCATCGGCAGCCGCGACTCGCTCGTCGTCCTCGAACCCGACTCCCTCGCCCTCGTCCCCGCCGACTGCGGCCAGGACGACGCCCAGGGCACGCTCACCGCCGCCCGCTACACCGAGGTCAACTACGCGGTGGACAAGCTGGAACCACTGCGCGGCACGCGGGTGTACCTGGACACGGGCCACCCCGGCTGGCACACCGTCAACTCGATCGTCCCCCGCCTCCTCAAGGGCGGCGTCGCCCGCGCCACGGGCTTCTACACCAACACGTCCAACTACCAGACCGACGACGCCAACTCCTGGTACGGCAAGCTGATTTCGTCCTGCCTCGCGTACGTGGACGGAGGCGGCGACGCGGCCGACTGCCCCAACCAGAGCTGGCCACGCGCCAACGCCCGGGCCTGGCTGGAGGAGAACGTCCGCGTACCACCCTCCCGTATGAAGCACTTCGTCACCGACTCCAGCCGCAACGGCCAGGGCCCGTGGACCCCGCCCCCGGGCAAGTACACGGACCCCCAGGACTGGTGCAACCCACCCGACCGCGGCCTCGGCACCCGCCCCACCCTCCGCACGGGCGACCCGCTCCACGACGCCCGGCTGTGGATCAAGATCCCGGGCGAATCGGACGGGCTGTGCCTGCGCGGCACGGAGGGGCCGGAGGACCCGGAGCGCGGGATGATCGACCCGGATGCGGGGGACTGGTTCCCTGAACAGGCCCTGGAGCTGGTGCGGTTGGCCAATCCGCCGATTCTCGGCGGAGGTTGAGGGCTTGGGAGTTCGATGAGCAGCGGGCCCGCCTGGCCGGCGCGCCCGCTGCTCAGGCTTCAGGCTCACGAGGAATTCGGCCGACTCGGAGCACTTTGCCGCCAACCGTGCACAACTGAACGACGACGCCCCGCAGTTTCAACTACACAGGGAGACCGGAACGCTCTTGCCTGACGGGAGGACCGGCCGGTGGTGCTGACGATCAACGTGGCGTTCTTGCTCGCTGTGATCATCGTCGTACGACTGCGTCGCCGAACGCAGGCCAGAAGCAGGAACGACGAGAAACTGACCGTGATCATCGTGCTGCTCTTCGGCGTACTGATCGCCCCGACAGAGTTGGGCCAGGGCATCCGGAACGTCCTGGGCCAACTCGTGGACGGCATCTCAGAGTCGGGGCGGTGAGCTCCGCCCGTCTGAAGCGGACCAGGACCGGTGTCAGGCAGCAGACTCACCCTCACGGCCTCCTGGGGATGACGTCAGTCGGCGAACCGGCCGAAACCTATGCGCCCACCGTGCCTTGCACGAATCGCCGAAGATGCGCACGCACGGCGTCAGGCTGCTCCAGCCAGGGCTCGTGCCCAGCGCCTTCGATCCGCGTCAGCGGAAGATCGAGCCGGAGCGCAAGTGATTCAAGAACCGACACAGGGCGGGGATCGTCGGCCCCACCGAGGAGCTCCGTTCGCGCGGGCAGGCACGCGCGCAGCTCGGCCAGATGCTCATCGAGCGGGTCCGCGCGTCCTTCCCTGCCAAGTTCACCATTCATAGTCCAGTTGACGGGGCGACGCCGCCGGGCACCTTGCGCGGCCCAGTGCCACCCGCGTTCGCGATCGGCGTGGTCGGTGAACCAGGCCAGCGTGAGCAGCTCGACTTCCTGTTCCTCCGTGCGGTCCGGCAACTCCTCCAAAGCGCGGAGCCGCTCCTGCTCTTCTGCGGACATACGGCGATCGCGCTCCGCTCGGTAACCGGAGCGCCAATCACCGACGAACGGCCCGCACATCAGCAGCATCGCGGCAACCCGGTCACGGTGCGCCAGGCAGAACCTGCTCACCAGGTCGGTGCCATAGGAATGCCCAATCAGCACGGCCTTGGACACGCCCCATGCGTCGAGCAGCTCGGCGAGATCGTCGACATGCCGGGCGAGGGAATGGCGCCCCCGCCACGGCGACCGGCCTGTGCCACGCTGGTCGTACCGGTACACGGGCGCAAGGTGCGCGACCATGGCGGCGACATCGCCCAGGTAGTCCGGCAGACCCGGACCGCCATGGAGCATGACTACGGGCGGCTGCCTGGTGGTGTCTCCCAGCGCTATCCAGCGCACCTGCGCCTCGTCCGTCATCGACACGAGGCCCTGCGTCTCCATCGAGGTCACCGCGGGGAACCTACCGGTCTCACTGAGGCTCTGCCAAAGGTCAAATAACAAGCCGGAGAGCCGCGAGAGGTCGTGCCGCAGGGCCGCCGGCGATCAAGACGGCTTCAACAACCCGTCCACGGCGCGTCCGAACATCCGCCGGGCCACCCACCCCAGTGGCCCGTCGAAGGCAGTCGGCAGTCGGCGTACGCGTAGTTCCTCCTGCCACACCACCCGCGAACCTCCGTTCCCGTATGGATGCACGGTGATCTCGGCCCACCCGGTCACGAACGTCCCGCGCTTGAGCAGGCGGCACGTCCCTGAGACTCCGTCCGTCGGTGGTCGCCAGGTCACGACCTCCATCGGGTCGTCGAACGCGAGGCGGCCGATTCCCGATCGCGCCACGAAGACCGTGCCCTCGCGGGTCGGTGGTGGGGTGACGACCGTGACCTGGGTGAGCGGTACGACATCGCCGTGACGTTCCCAGGTCGTCATCTGCCGCCAGACCTGGTTGACGTGACTCGGAGATACGCGTTCCAGGAGGAAGAGGGCCACGGGTCGATCGTAGGCAGGCGAGCCGCACGGGTGACTCGCTGCCAAGGCCGGGCTTGACCTCCAATCGCCGTGATCTCAGCCATCAACGATCCCTAGCCGTCCAAGCGAGGCAGCCAGCGGACGTCTTCGCTGGCCTCGATCAACTCCCGTGTGACGTAGTGCCCCCAGCGGATGTACTCGCTCACCGGCTCCGAGACGACGCGTGCGCGGCGGATCACCACGCCCCTGCTGACCGCGTCCGCAATCGCCTGGTCGTACGGGTGCCACCAGGAGGCGCGGTCCTCCCAGTTGATCCGCTCGCCGCGTCGCCACGCCTCGAAGCGCTCGGTGGGCGCGTAGGCGTCGCGCAGCTCCAGATGCACGGCGGAGTGATCGCAAGCACCTCTGCGCTGCTACGCCGCCGTCAGCTCGGTGACCAACTCATCCAGGCTGTTCGACCGCCAATCGAAGGTGTCGGTCCTCTTTGGAGGGTCCCCGACTGGTCTCTGAACGTAGGCGGTTCGCATTCCCGCCGCCTGGGCTCCTCGCAGGTCCCAGGCGTGGGCGGCGATCTTCAGGACGCGCTCTGGTGGGCATCCTGCCGCGTCGATTGCGAGCCGGTAGACCTCCGGGGCGGGTTTGTGGGCCCGGGCTTCTTCGGCGGACAGGGCTTGGTGCCAGCGCAGGCCGGCGTGTGCGTTGAGGTGGAGCAGAGTTGTGCGACTGGCGTTGGAGAGGCCCAGTACGGGAAAGCGCTGGGCCAAGCGCGTGAGACCGGTGAGGGAGTCGTCCCAGGGTTTCAGCCGTCGGCTCGCGGTCGCCAGTCGGTCGATGACCGCCGGGTCGGTGAGGCCGGCACGGTCGGCTACGCGTTGCGCTGCCTCGCGGTCGATGGTCTCGGTGTTGGCGTACGCCCGGCTCTGTTCCTCCATGCGTCGCTGCTCGTGTTCGACATGCTCTTGCCACACGGTGAGCAACTGGTCGACCGACGCATCGTCGGTCGCGGGCACCGCGTCGCGGATGGCCGCTCGAAGTCCGCCTGGCTCGTCGACCATCGTTCCGAGGATGTCGAAGACGACGACCTCGATGTCGGATGCATCGGGCATTCGATCTCCTGTTGAGGGTGTACGGGCGCGGGCGCGACGTAGCGTCTGCAGGTTCGAACTCGGCTGCGGCGGGCCGCACTTGGTGATCCAGTCGGCAGCAGGTACGTCCACTCGCGAGGGGTAGAGCTGTAAATGTGACAGCGCATGGGCGATCTGTAACATTCCTGGATCTGCCTGCCGGTGGGCAGCCGCCATACACCACACCACCTCCGTCTCCGTGTTCGCGACCGGGCCCCGTCGTGGGCGCGACCAGCCACACACGACCCGCACCCACGCCCACGACCCCTCCCGATCAACCGCCCGGAAGCCGACCCCTCACACGTCCAGCAAATCCCGCGCCCGAACCACCGCCC
>NZ_JAAKZX010000288.1 GCF_011045025.1 Streptomyces ureilyticus | reverse complement strand
CCTTTGCCCCCTGCCCAGCCGAAGATCCCGTCACGGCAGTCAACGAGCACCACCCGCAAAGGTCACCCATTCGACCCAGGAACCCCAGTTCCCCTCGATGCGGGCGCAAAGCGCGCCTCTTCGGAAAAGACCGGCCCCTACGACCCGACTGAGGTCCAGCCAGCGCTCACTCACACTCACCAGAAGTCACTACTAATCAGTACTTCGGCAACAGTGCAGAACCCCTGATCTTGCCTTGATCAGAGATCTGGCAGGGATCTCGCGCCATGGTCGGGGATGATGAGCGGATGCTCAGGTTCATGACCGTAGGCGACTCCCAGACCATCGGCAGCGCGGGCGAACACACGTGGCGCTACCGGATGTGGCAGCACCTGCGCGCGACGTACGGCGGCCCGTTCCGCATCGTCGGCCCCCGCGAGACGCTCTTCGACAAGGCGACGGACTCCGCCGACTCGTACGAGTACGCCGATCCGGACTTCCCCCGCTCCCACCTGGCGGGCTGGGGCGAGGGCTGGCTCCACATGACCCCGCTGATCGCCGAGGCGGTGCGCACCGAGCGGGCGGATGTCTTGCTGGTCTCGCTGGGCCTGATCGACCTGGGCTTCTACACGGACGCGGACGGCACGGCGACGAACGCCCGCTCCTTCATCACCGAGGCCCGCTCGGCCAACCCCCGCGTGGCGATGGTCTTCCTCCCGGTGGTCCCGAACGTGAGGGCGGACACGGACGCCGCCTTCGCCACCGAGGTAGCCCGCTTCAACGAGCTGCTGGCGAAGGCGGTCGCGGACCTGGACGAACCGTCGTCCCCGCTGCTGCTGGCGTCGGCCCCGGAGTCGTACGACCTCAGCCGGGACACGGACGACGGCACGCATCCGAACGCGTCGGGCGAGCACAAGATCGCGGCCGCTTTCGCCGAAGCGATGTACCAGGCCTGGGACTTGGGGGAACCGTACGCGGAGTGAGGGCCTCAGCCTTCGACGCTGGGGCACGGCCCCCTGCGTGCCCCTGTCACCGCGCACATCGCTGTGCTGCGCGGCTGCGCGCGATGGCCACCACGCCCCGGCCATCGGCCGATGTCGCGGCGGCCACCCCGTCACCCGACCTACCCCGTCACCAAGCAAACGCCTCCGGCGACGGCCCAGGCCCCGGGAAGATCTCGTCCAGTCCGGCCAGCAGCTCCTCGCTCAGCTCCAGCTCGACGGCGCGCAGCGCGGAGTCGAGCTGTTCGGCGGTACGCGGCCCGACGATCGGGCCCGTCACTCCCGGCCGGGTGAGCAGCCAGGCCAGGCCCGCCTCACCGGGCTCGACGCCGTGCTTGTCGAGCAGATCCTCGTACGCCTGGATCTGCGCGCGCATGGCGGTGTTGGCGAGGGCGTCGGCGGCCCGGCCACTCGCCCGACGGCCCCCCTCGGCCTCCTTCTTGATGACGCCGCCGAGCAGACCGCCGTGCAGCGGGGACCAGGGGATGACCCCCAGGCCGTACTCCTGCGCGGCAGGGATGACCTCCATCTCGGCCCGGCGCTCGGCGAGGTTGTACAGGCACTGCTCGCTGACGAGGCCGATCGTGCCGTGGCGGCGCGCGGCGATCTCGTTGGCCTGGGCGATCTTGTAGCCGGGGAAGTTGGAGGACCCGACGTACAGGATCTTCCCCTGCTGGACGAGGGTGTCGATCGCCTGCCAGATCTCCTCGAAGGGAGTGCGGCGGTCGATGTGATGGAACTGGTAGACGTCGATGTAGTCGGTCTGCAGCCGCTTGAGCGACGCCTCCACCGCGCGCCGGATGTTGAGCGCGGAGAGCTTGTCGTGGTTGGGCCAGGGGCTGGCGCCGTCCGCGGCCATGTTGCCGTAGACCTTGGTGGCCAGGACCACCTTGTCGCGGCGGTCACCGCCCTTCGCGAACCAGTTCCCGATGATCGTTTCCGTACGGCCCTTGTTCTCGCCCCACCCGTAGACATTCGCCGTGTCGAAGAAGTTCAGACCCGCGTCGAGCGCGGCGTCCATGATGGCGTGGCTGTCGGGTTCGTCGGTCTGCGGGCCGAAGTTCATGGTGCCGAGGACGAGTCGGCTGACCTTGAGTCCGGTACGTCCGAGCTGCGTGTACTTCATGAGGCAACAGCCAACGCCTTGGAGTCCGCTCAAAGCAAGGGCGTCCCGCCGCACTGTGCATCACTGCGCCCCGGCGGCCGCCGACTGTGCATCAACTCCTCAGCGGACCAGGGTGGTTGTGCACGCGTGATCGTCGCTCGGCAGACCTGTGCAGTCCCGTTGCAGCCGAAGATCAGCCGACCCCGTACCATGATCGCCGCTCCTGAAAGCGCCTGATCCACCCCCGTCAACGCCGGTCACAGCGCGCCGGAGCACTCCGATTCAACAGACTGAGGAATTACGTGCTCAAGCGCATCGCATCCCCCCACAGCCGCCGCGCCGCCCGCCGGGGCTCGGCACTCACCGCCCTGGCCCTGACCACCGCCCTCACCGGCGCCGCCGTGACGGCGGCCCCGGCGGCCTCGGCGCTGTCCTGGAAGTGCAAGACCAGCAGCAAGAGCATCGACCAGGCCAACTACGACGGCCCGTGGGCCGACCAGTGGGACGTCAAGGTCAAGACCTGTGCCGCCCGCTCCGGCTCGACGGTCTACGCCAAGGCCTCGGTCAGCTGGGACGGTCCGGCCGGCGGCGTCGACGCGAACATCTTCGACGGGGCCTACCTCCGCCTCGTGATCAAGAAGCAGCAGTCCGGTTCGGACCCGGTGAAGAAGGCCAAGAACGGCCACGGCATCCAGGCCAAGCTGGAGGACAGCGACAGCAACGGCAACTACAACAACAGCTACGGCACCGGCACGATCAGCTACCGCATGGGCTCCGCCAAGGGGTACGCGGACAGCACGCTGTACCTGGACTGGAACGACGACGGTGACGGCTACCACCGGCACAACTTCGCCGCTTCGCCGGCTCGCTAGGTCCTGCTCGCCCGCGCGGTTGCCGCTTCGGCGGCGACCGCGCGGGACCGCCGGCTGCTGCCTGCCGAGTCGGCTACTGGCCGCTGCCGAGCGCCGCCGCCAGCGCCACCACCACGAACATCAGCACCAGTACGCCGGCCATGATCCGGTTACGTGTCTTCGGGTCCACGTGGTCGAGCGTAACCGGACGTCCTCAGGTGCCTGAGCCGAGGGCCCAGCGGGCGAGCGTCTCGTAGCGAGGGCGTTCGCCCGGTACGCCCGACCTGGGGAGATTGCTGCGGACCAGGCACAGCTCGGACACGGTCCACGGGCGCCCGGCGAAGTCGTCCAGCAGGGCGGTGTACGGCGCGAAGTCCGCCGGGCCCCGGCTCCGGGCGACGGTGAGATGCGGACGGTAACGGCGGTGCTCCTCCATCGGGACGCCCGCCTTGCGGGCCGCCGCCTCCGAACGCTCGGCCAGCAGCCGCATCGTACGGACGTCGCCGGTCGCTCCGATCCACAGCGCCCGGCGCCCGAAGTGGCCCCCGGCCCGCAACTCCAGCCCGAACGGATCCGTCCGCCGCGCCGCCCGCTCCAGCCGCGCCGACAGCTCCGGTACGAGCGCGTCGTCGACCTCTCCGTAGAACGCGAGCGTGAAGTGCCAGCCGGGCCGCCCCGTCCAGCGCAGGCCATCGGCACCCGGCAGCTTCCCCAACTCGTCGACAACCGGGGCGAGTTCGGCGATCACATCCTCCGGCGGCAGCACGGCGGCGAAGAGTCTCATGGATCCAGTCTCCCCGGCTGTGCGCCTTCGCGCCGGAGCGTGACCCGGTCACCGTGCGTATCGTTGTACCGCGCGGCTGGACTCGAACGAGTCGCAGCCGGGGAGGAGCGCCACGATGACCGTCCTTGAAGACAGGATCGCGATGGCTGAAGACAGCGGCGAACTCACGCTCGACGCGATGTTCGAGTGGCTGGAGAAGATGCCCGTCCCCGAGGGATACAAGGTTGAGATCGTCGGGGGGAACATCTTCATGTCGCCGCAGCGCCGCACGCACTGGCAGATCATCTTCAACATCCTCGACCAGCTGCGTGCCCGGTATGCGAGGCAGCGCCTGATGTCCGATGTCCGCATCGACTTCCCCGGGCATCTCAACGGGTTCGCGGCAGACGTGGCCGCCCTCGCGGAGGGCTTCGAGCCGGACGACAGGGGCCGCTTGCGGTATCAGGACGTCGAGTTCATCGCCGAAGTCATCTCCAAGGACACCGCCACCAACGACTACGAGCCGAAGTTGGCCGCGTACGCCGCAGCCGAGGTGCCGGCGTACTTGATCGTGGACCCGTACACCGGCAAGTGGCACCTGCACACGCTGCCGAAGGACGGCGAGTACCGGGGGCACCAAAGCCTCGACTTCGGCTACGAGATCGACCTGACCGGGACCGTGGTCGGCCTCGTCCTCAAGACCGACGAGTTTCCCCGCGACTGAGTACGGACGCGCCCTACACCACCGTCGCCAACTCCCGCTCCCGCGCCTCCTCCCGAGGCACGAACCGCACCCGCGGATGACCGTGGTGCCAGCCCACCGACAGCCGCAGGCCGCCGACGCGGGCGAGGATCACGCCCACCGTCACCGCCGCCAGCAGTGAGATCAGGCCGCCGAACGCGAAGCCGATGCGGGCGCCGAAGGTGTCGGTGATCCAGCCGACGATGGGTGCCCCCAGTGGCGTACCGCCGACGAAGACCATCATGAACAGGCTCATGACGCGGCCGCGCATGGCGGGGTCGGTGGCCATCTGGACGCTGGCGTTGGCGGTGGTGTTCACGGTCAGGGCCGCCATGCCGGTGGGGATCATGAGCAGGGCGAAGAGCCAGTACGAAGGGGAGAACGCCGCCGCGATCTCCAGGGCGCCGAACAGCACGGCCGCGCCCACCAGGAGCCGCAGCCGCACCGAGCCGCGGCGGGCGGTGAGCAGGGCTCCGGCGACCGAGCCGACCGCCATGAGGGTGTTGAGGAAGCCGTACGTGCCGGCGCCCGCGTGGTAGACCTCGTCGGCGAACGCGGTGAGCCAGATGGGGAAGTTGAAGCCGAAGGTGCCGATGAAGCCTATGAGCACGATCGGCCAGATCAGTTCGGGCCGGGAGGCGACGTAGTGCAGGCCCTCGCGCAGCTGGCCCTTGCCTCGCGGCACGCGCTCCACCACGTGCAGCTCGCTCGTCCGCATGAGGAGCAGGCCGGTGATGGGGGCGAGGAAGGCAAGGCCGTTGATCAGGAAGGCCCAGCCGCTGCCGACCGTCGAGATCAGGACGCCCGCGACGGCGGGGCCGATGAGGCGGGCGGAGTGGAAGTTCGCCGAGTTGAGGCTGACGGCGTTGCGTACCTGGTCGGGACCGACCATCTCGGAGACGAAGGTCTGCCGGGTCGGGTTGTCGACGACCGTGACCATGCCGAGCAGGAACGCGATCAGATACACGTGCCAGACCTGCACCTGGCCGCTGAGCGTGAGTACGGCGAGCGCGAGACCGCACAGGCCCAGCGCGCCCTGGGTGAAGAACAGCATGCGGCGCTTGGGGTAGCGGTCGGCGATGACTCCGCCATACAGGCCGAAGAGCAGCATCGGCAGGAACTGCAGCGCGGTCGTGATGCCGACCGCGGCCGAGGAGCCGGTCAGGCTCAGCACCAGCCAGTCCTGGGTGATGCGGGACATCCAGGTACCGGTGTTGGAGACGATGGCTCCGCTGGCGAAGAGCCGGTAGTTCCGGATGCGCAGTGAGCTGAACGTCGACGACTTGGCCGACTGGGCCGTCGCGGTGGTGGCGGTGGGGAAATCGGGGGTGTTCGGTCCGGGGGCGGAGGGTGCTCCGGGTCCCGTACTCAACAGGGTTCGCCTCCTATGACTAGGGGTGCGGCCCGCAGGGCCTCGGTTGAGGGTGGTGGTGGGAGACGGGCGGGATCACGACTACATGGACTGCGTACGGCTGTGTACGAGGGCGCGTACGGCTACAGGTGCGCCAGCTTCTCCAGGACGGGCGCGGCCTCGCGGAGCTTGGCCCACTCGTCCTCGTCGAGGCCGTCGACCAGTCCGGCCAGCCATACGTTCCGCTTACGGCGGCTCTCCTCGAGCATCGCCTCGGCCCGCTCGGTCTGCGTGACGACCTTCTGGCGCCGGTCGTCGGGATGCGGCTCCAGCCTGACCAGGCCCTTAGCTTCGAGCAGGGCGACGATGCGGGTCATCGAGGGCGGCTGCACATGTTCCTTGCGAGCGAGCTCGCCCGGTGTGGCGGAACCGCAGCGGGCGAGGGTGCCGAGCACCGACATCTCGGTCGGGCTCAGCGACTCGTCGACCCGCTGGTGCTTGAGTCGGCGTGACAGGCGCATCACGGCGGATCGCAGAGAGTTCACGGCGGCAGCGTCGTCGCCATGGGTCAGGTCAGGCATGTTGTTTAGGGTAACTCATTACCCTCGCTAAATACCACCTGGACGGTCGACCTTTGCCCGTGACCCTGGCCACCGAACCCTGCCGTCACCCATATGAGTGAGCTCGGGCCCAAAAATGACGCGCGGTACGGCCGACGGCGGCAACCCTCATACCCATGGGGACCAATGTGCTCAGTCTGCGGATGGACAAGGAGCTTCTCGAACGGCTCCGGGACCGTGCGGCGAAACGGGGAATGAGCGTTCAGGACTATGTCGTCCAGATGCTCGTCCGGGATGACTTCGACGAGCGGTTCCAGACCGCGGTCGAGGAGACGGAGAGGTTCTACGGGGTGACGTGACGGTCCTTCGCCGTGGCGGCGGAGGAGTCGGTGCCCGCATCAGCACCGATATCGGTCTCGGTCACCGCATCGGCGTCGGCGTCGGCTTGCGTCTGGGCCTCAGCCTCGGCCTCAGTCGCGGCGCGCTTGAGCGCCGCCTCCCACCTGCGTACGTACCAGATGCCGATGAACCCGAGCCCCCCGCCGGCCAGGCAGGTCCACAGCCACCACAGATACCCGTGGTCGTCGAACCAGCCGTAGAACGGGAGCTGCGCCAGGAAGAGGACGAACCAGAGGATCGTGCCACCCGTGACGGTGGCGACAACGGGCCCTTCAAGGGGTTCCGGTGCCTCGTGCCTGGGTGTCCACTTCGCCATGGGAACAGCTTACGGGGGTGTACGGGGGCGGTCCCCGTGCCCTGGACGCCCCGTAGACCTCGTAGACCCGTACAACTACGGCATCATTTCCGTCCGTTCCCGTCCCCCCATGGTCGGATCTTTGCCCCTCGCGGAGTGTGAGGCCTCAAATCCCCCCGTACCGTCTTCTCCATGACGCATATCGATGGGGGTCCCCCCGCTCGAGCGAAGTCGAGAGTGGGGGAGGGCGCCGAGCTCGATCCGGTGCACCCTGTGGCGGCTCCCCTCACGCGGGCGAGAGGCCTGACCACCGCCGAAGTCGCCGAGCGGGTGGCCCGGGGCGAGGTCAACGACGTACCGGTGCGCAGCAGCCGCTCCACGGTCGACATCATCCGCGCGAACGTCTTCACCCGCTTCAACGCGATCATCGGCGTCCTCTGGGTGATCATGCTGTCCGTCGCGCCGATCCAGGACAGCCTGTTCGGCTTCGTGATCCTGGCGAACACGGGCATCGGCATCATCCAGGAGTGGCGCGCGAAGAAGACCCTGGACTCGCTCGCGGTGATCGGCGAGGCGCGGCCGACCGTACGCAGGGACGGGGCCGCCGCCGAGATCGGCACCTCCGAGATCGTGCTCGGGGACCTGATCGAGATCGGGCCCGGCGACAAGATCGTGGTGGACGGGGAGTGCGTCGAGACCGACAGCCTGGAGATCGACGAGTCGCTGCTCACCGGTGAGGCGGACCCGGTCGTCAAGCAGCCGGGCGACCAGGTCATGTCGGGCAGCTTCGTGGTGGCGGGCGGCGGTGCGTTCACCGCCACGAAGGTGGGGCGCGAGGCGTACGCGGCGCAGCTCGCCGAGGAGGCCAGCCGGTTCACGCTGGTCCACTCCGAGCTGCGTTCCGGTATCTCCACGATCCTCAAGTACGTGACGTGGATGATGGTCCCGACCGCGATCGGCCTCATCATCAGCCAGCTCGTCGTCAAGGACAACGACTTCAAGGACTCGGTCGCGCGGACCGTCGGCGGCATCGTCCCGATGGTCCCCGAGGGTCTGGTGCTGCTGACGTCGGTGGCCTTCGCGATCGGCGTCATCCGGCTCGGCCGCAAACAGTGCCTCGTACAGGAACTCCCCGCCATCGAGGGCCTCGCCCGCGTCGACACCGTCTGCCTCGACAAGACGGGCACGCTGACCGAGGGCGGCATGGACGTGCGCGAGCTGCGTGCGCTGGACGGCCACGACGAGGCGTACGTACGCACCGTCCTGGGCGCGCTCGGGGACTCGGACCCGCGGCCGAACGCGTCGCTGCAGGCGATCATCGACACCTACCCGAACGGCTCGGGCTGGCGCTGTCTTCAGTCGCTGCCCTTCTCCTCCGCGCGCAAATACAGCGGGGCGTCCTTCAGCGAGAGCGACGGCGACTCGAGTACGTGGCTGCTCGGGGCACCCGACGTCCTGCTGCCCGACGGGGACCCGGCGCTCACCGAGACCGAGCGGCTCAACGAGGAGGGGCTGCGGGTGCTGCTGCTGGCCCGGGCCGCGCGCGAGCTGGACGATCCCTCGGTCGCCGAGGGCGCCGAGCCCACCGCCCTCGTCGTCCTGGAGCAGCGGCTGCGCCCCGACGCCGCGGACACGTTGCGCTACTTCGACGAGCAGAACGTGCAGGCCAAGGTCATCTCCGGCGACAACGCCGTGTCCGTGGGCGCGGTCGCCGGAAAGCTGGGGCTCACGGGGAACGTCGTGGACGCGCGCCGGCTGCCCGCCGAGCAGGACGAGATGGCCGAGGCGCTGGACTCAGGCACCGTCTTCGGGCGGGTCACCCCGCAGCAGAAGCGGGACATGGTGGGCGCGCTCCAGTCGCGCGGGCACACCGTCGCGATGACCGGCGACGGTGTGAACGACGTCCTCGCCCTCAAGGACGCCGACATCGGCGTCTCCATGGGGTCCGGGTCGGAGGCCACCCGGGCCGTGGCGCAGATCGTGCTGCTCAACAACAGCTTCGCGACGCTGCCGTCGGTGGTCGCGGAGGGACGGCGGGTGATCGGGAACATCACCCGGGTCGCGACGTTGTTCCTGGTCAAGACCGTGTACTCCGTACTGCTGGCGATCATGGTGGTGATCTCCCAGGTCGAGTATCCGTTCCTGCCGCGGCATCTGACCTTGCTGTCGACTCTGACGATCGGGGTGCCGGCGTTCTTTCTCGCGCTGGCGCCCAACAAGGAGCGGGCTCGGCCGCACTTTGTGCGGCGGGTTATGCGGTATGCGATTCCCGGTGGTGCGGTTGCCGCCGTCGCCACCTTTGCTACGTATCTGGTGGCGCGGGAGTACTACAGCGGGCCGGGGTCCTTGGCCGCGGAGACCAGTGCGGCGACGTTGACGCTGTTTCTGATCTCCATGTGGGTGCTGGCGATCATTGCCCGGCCGTATACGTGGTGGCGGGTGGGGCTGGTTGCGGCTATGGGGTTTGGGTTTGTGCTGGTGCTTGTTGTGCCGTGGCTGCAGGAGTTCTTCGCTTTGAAGTTGGTCGGGGCGACTATGCCGTGGACTGCCGTGGGGGTTGCGGTGGTTGCGGCGGGGACGCTGGAGTTCTCGTGGAGGTGGGTGGACCGGCGGTTCCCCGCGTAGGGGGTTTCTTTCCCCAGTCCCGCCCCTTCCCGAAACTGGGGGCTGCGCCCCCAGGC
>NZ_JAAKZX010000287.1 GCF_011045025.1 Streptomyces ureilyticus | reverse complement strand
GGGGTGGTGGCGGGGAGCGGCCCGGGGAGTTTGTCGAGCGGGAGCAAGGACACAGGGCACGTCGTCCTTTCGCGTCACGACCGTGGGGGCGGGCGTGGCGGATTCAAGGCAAGGCAGAACGGGGACTGTCGGAACCGTTCCCTCCCGGTGTGACGGCACGGTGTCCTGGAGCCGAAGGGGCGCCAGCGGGCGGGCGACGGTGCCGGAGATGATGCCCTGTTTCCGTGGCAAGGATGACTTTCTGTGTCCTTTGTCTCTTTACGCCCCGTCTGGTCTTGTCTCCTTGCGACTCTCCTTACGACTCTTCTTACGGCGCCGAGGCTCTTGTTTACTCACGACGCCGAGGCTCTCGTTTCCCTACGACCCCGAGGCCTTCGTTTCCCTACGACGCCGAGGCCTTCGCCGAAGCCGCGATCAACTCGTCCAGCAGAGCGATCAGTACATCCCGGGACGACTCGCGCTCGCGGGCGTCGCAGAGCAGCACCTGGGTGCCCTCCGGCAGTGCCAGGGACTCCCGGATCTCCTCGGGCGTGTACGGATGCTGCCCGTGGAAGCCGTTGACGCCGACGACGAAGGGGATGCCCCGCCGCTCGAAGAAGTCGATCGCGGCGAAGCTGGACTCGGGTCTGCGGACGTCGAGGAGGACCACGGCCCCCAGCGCGCCGATGGCGAGGTCGTTCCACATGAACCAGAACCGCTGCTGTCCGGGCGTACCGAAGAGATACAGCACCAGGTCCCGGCCGATGGTGATCCGGCCGAAGTCCAGCGCCACGGTGGTGGCCGTCTTCCCGGCGAGGCCCTGAAGGTCGTCGATGCCCAGGCTCGCGCAGGTCAGTCGTTCCTCGGTCCGCAGCGGGACGATCTCGCTGACCGATCCGACCATGGTGGTCTTCCCGACCCCGAAGCCGCCGGCGATCAGGATCTTGACCGTGTCGGGTGCCGAGGTCCCCTGGATCGCGGCACCCGAACTCCCAAGTGCTGGAGTCCCGTTGACGGGTATGTCAGAGCCGGCCAAGGCCGTCCCTCACTTTCTGCAGCAGGTCCCTGTCCGGTGTCCCGGAGACGGGACGGGGCGGATGGACGGCGATCCGGCCCGCCGCCAGCAGATCGCAGAGCATGATGGAGACCACGCTCACCGGCAGGTCGAGATGGGCCGCCAGCTCGGCGACGGCGATCGGCTCGGCGCACAGCCGCACGATCCGGGCGTGCTCGGGCTGCGTCCGGGCGGCCCAGGCGGGCGGCGGGTCCACCGCGGACACCGTCGTGATGAGAGAGAAGTCACTGCGGTCGGGACTGGTCCGGCCGCCGGTCAGCGCGAACGGCCGTACGAGACGGCCCGCCGCCTCGCCTCCGCTCACCTCACTCGCCGCGGTCGGCGGCGACCGTGCCCCGCGGCGCCGCGCTCAAGTGCTCGCCGATCTTCTTGACGAGCAGGTTCATCTGGTACGCCACCACGCCGACGTCCGCGCCCTGGTGGGTGAGCACGGCGAGATGGGCGCCGGTCCCGGCGGCGGTGATGATCAGGTAGCCGTTGCGCATCTCGATGAGCGCCTGGCGTACGGGGCCGCCGCGGAAGTCCATACTGACGCCCTTGCTGAGGCTCACCAGGCCGGAGGCGGTCGCAGCCAGCCGCTCGGCGTCGTCGCGCAGGAACGCCGTGGACCGGCTGACGACCAGCCCGTCGTCGGAGAGCACGACGGCATGGTTCACCTCGGCGACCCGGTCCACCAGTCCGGTGAGCAGCTGGTCGAGCTGGCTGTGCGTGGCGGGGATGGGGCGTGTCATTTCTCTGTCCTTCATGAGCGGTCTGCCGGCGGAGTCGAGGTGACGGTTCTTCCGGGGACGGGGACCTGCGTACCTGGGCTCGCTGGTGGGGCTTCCTCTCCTGCGCTTCCTGGTTCTGCCGGTTCGTTTCTTCCTTCGTTGTACGTCCACTCCTCACCGTCGTCACGGGCCCGAAGCGTGCCGCGCTGGAATCCGGACAACGAGGAGGCGGCACGCTCCGCGTCGAAGTCCTCGAGCGGGTCGTCCGCCCGGGCGGACACGGCGTCCTCCCGCAGCTCGTCGGCAAGGCTGGTCTGCGGCACGCGACGCGGCAGCGGAGGGGGGCCGCTGCGCCGGCTTGAACCGGGGCCGGAGCCGGAGGCGGGCCGGGCCACGCGGCTGGGTGTGTGGCTGTGCCGGTCATCGCCCTGCGTGCCGGTCGAGCTCTCCGCCAGAGCCATGGCCGGCTCGGCGTCCTCCTCGGACTCCCGGGCCACCCGGGTTTCCGGTCCCCTCTGGGCTGGGACGCCCGCTTCACCCGCCAGAGCGGCCGCCGAGCCCGAGCCGGCGGCAGCCGCATCTGGCGTGGGCCCCTCCCGCACCACGATGTCGTGGGGCACCAGCACGATCGCCGTCGTGCCGCCGTACGGAGAGGAGCGCAGCGTGACGGCGATGCCGTGCCGTGTCGCGAGGCGGGCGATCACGAACATGCCGAGCCGGAGGTCGTCGGCCAGCGCCACCACGTCGAACTGCGGCTCCACCGCCAACTGGGCGTTGAACGCCTCGTAATCGTCCTCCGGCATCCCCAGACCGCGGTCCTCGATCTCGATGGCCAAGCCCTTGGCCACCATCGCGGCCCGTACCCCGACCGGGCTGGGAGCAGGCGAGTACGCGGTCGCGTTGTCGATGAGTTCCGCCAGCAGATGGATGACGTCCGCCACCGCGGGCGGGGCGAGATACACCTCCTCGTCGGTGTGCACCTCCACCCGCTGGTACTCGGCGACCTCGCCGACGGCGCTGCGCAGGATGTCGATCAGCGCGACGGGTTCGCTCCAGGTGCGTCCCGGCCGCTCGCCGCTGATGATGACGAGGTTCTCCTCGTAGCGGCGCAACTGGCTGGCGTTGGAGTCGAGTTCGTACAGGCCCTTGAGGATGTGCGGGTCCTGGTGTTCGCGTTCCAGCGAATCGAGCTTGCTGAGCTGGAGATTGACCAGGTTCTGGCTCTGCCGGGCGATCCCCAGGATCACCTTCTGGAAGCCGCGCCGGGTGTCGGCGAGCTCCACCGCCGTATGGACCGCCGTGCGCTGGGCGGTGTTGAACGCCTGCGCCACCTGGCCGAGTTCGTCCCGGCCGTAGTCCAGCGGGGGTGCGGCGGAGTCCACGTCGACCTTCTCGCCCCGGTCGAGCCGTGTGACCACATCCGGCAGCCGCTCCTGGGCCAGGCTCAGGGTGGCCATCCGCAGTCCGCGCATCCGCCGGAACAGGGAGCGGGTGATGCGCCAGGACAGTACGACGCTCAGCAGCAGCGCGACGAGTCCGCCGACGCTCAGGGCGGCGGCCTTGACCAGCAGTGCGTCGGCCTCATCGCTGCTGCGGTCGAGCAGATCCGTGGTCTGCCGCTGGATCAGATTCGGGTACTGGACCGTGAGTTGGCCCATCGCGTCGTTCCATTGTTCCCGCGCGTCCGGCAGGTTGATCTTCCGGGCGTCGCCGCTGCCCGTCGCGCGGGCCTTGAGCACCTGGGCCTCGATGGCCTCCAGGTTCTTCCAGGCCGGCCCCTGGAGGATGCGCTCGGTCTGCGTCTTCACCGAGCCGGTCACGGAGTGGACGATCTGGTCCTCGACCAGCCAGCGCCGGGCGTTCACCAACTGGACGAAGGCGGCGTGCGACTCCTCGTCCAGCTCGCCGGACGGCCAGGCCAGGGTGAGCAGGGTGTTCTCCTGGGAGACCAGTTCCGCCGCGTGTTCCAGCGCGACGAGCGGTTCGGCCTGTGAGGTGAGATCGCCGTCGTCGACCTTGGAGAGCTCCTGGAAGGCGTGGAGCTGGTTGTCGATGATCGCGGTGTACTGGTCCAGCGACTGCCGGGCGATGTCGGTGCGGCCGTCGACCTGGTTCCGGTAGAACTCCAGGCTCCCCGCGGCGGCGATGACCGAGTACAGCCGGTCTCCTATCCGCTCGGGCGCCCTGTCGATCGCTTCCGACCGGCCGACCAGTTTGGCGACCTGTGCGTCCGTACGTTCCCGCTGCTTGTCGAGGGCGGCCCTGGAACTGCCGGGAGCGGCCAGCCACGCGGCCGACAGGCTCCGCTCCCGTTGCAGCGCGAGCGTCGCGTCCGTTCCCATGGCGCCGGTCGACCTGCTCAGCTCCGTCTGGGCCCGCAGCCGTAGCCCCTCGGAGAACATCTGCGTGGTCGTCACCCCCCACATCGCGGCGAGGGTGACGCTGGGGACCAAGGCCAGAAGGATCAGGGAGAGACGTATGGAACCGAGACGGCGGGGACCTGTCCGTGGAGACATCGTCGTCCTAGGGCGAGGAGCTATGAGCGGTGAGCGGTATGGGGCAAGGGGGAGGCGGGCGGTCGGGCGGTGAGGCGAAAGCGGTGGGTGGCCGCGTGTCCGACATCACACATTGGGTGCGGAGGATGCTATCCGTACCAGCGTCCGTACGCACCGTGAGAGACCTAAAAGCTTGGTGATGAAGCGGTATGAGAGCGGTGCGTGACCGTGCCCTGACTCCTCGTCCGCAGGCGGTCGTTGAGGACACCGCGAATTGGAGGAAATCTTGTTTCTCCACCGCGTCGCCTCGTGGGAACGTGCGGTCATGAGACCTGAGACCAGCACCGCCGTCCTGCGCTACTCGGCCTTCACCCCGGAGGGGTCCGGCGGTGACGGCGGCAATCCCGCCGGGATCGTTCTGGACGCCGCCGGGCTCGACCCCGACCGGATGCTGGCCCTCGCCGCCGAGGTCGGTTACTCGGAGACGGCGTTCGTCACGGCGCGGGACGATGCCGGACGCCGCTTCCGGGTGCGGTACTTCAGCCCTCTCGTCGAGGTTCCGTTCTGCGGGCACGCCACCGTGGCGACGGCCGTGGCGCTCGCCGAGCGGAACGGGCCCGGGGAGTTCGTCTTCGACACCCCGGCCGGAGAGATCCCGGTGTCCACGGCCGCCGACCCCGACGGGACGCTGCGCGCCACCCTCACCAGCGTCCCCACCCGCTCCCGCCCGGCCACCCCGGACGAGGCCGCCGAGGCGCTCGCCGCGCTGCGCTGGGCCGAGACCGACCTGGACCCCGAACTGCCGCCGCACGTGGCCTTCGGCGGAGCCGAGCACCTCGTCCTCGCCGTCGCCTCCCGCGCCCGGCTGGCGGATCTCTCGTACGACTTCGACGGCCTCGCCGACCTGATGCGGCAGCATGGCTGGACCACGCTCCAACTGGTCTGGCGCGCGGCGGACGACCTCTTCCACGCCCGCGACCCCTTCCCGGTCGGGGGCGTGGTGGAGGACCCCGCGACGGGAGCGGCGGCCGCCGCCTTCGGCGGCTATCTGCGCACCCTCGGCCTGGTCCGCGAGCCGATGACCCTCACGGTCCGCCAGGGCGAGGACATGGGGCGCCCCAGCGAGCTGCTCGTGGACATCGACCCGACGGATCCGCGGGTGCGGGTCACCGGTCGGGCTCGCCCGATTCGGTGACCCGCACTGACCAAAGACGTACTGAAGACGTACTACGGCAGTCCCCACGGCTCGCCCGGCTCGCTCAACTCCACCGGAGCGATGTCGAGTTCGGGGCGTTCACCCGCGTACAGCAGCACCTCCCTGCCCTTGGCCAGCTCGATCACCAGCGTGCCGTCGTCCGTCGTGTGCGTGCGTGCCCGGCTGCCGTCGTCGAGCAGCGCCGTCACCGGCCCGCCCGTCAGATCGTGGCGGATCTCGAGCCGCTCGCCCGCCAGGCTCCGTACGCGGACGAAACGGGTGACGCCGCCCTTGCGGACCGCGCTGACCAGGAAGGCCCCCTGGGTGCGGAAGTCGTGCAGGGTGACGTCGGCCCAGGAGTCCGGAACGGCGGGGAAGACCCGTACGACACCGCCCCAGCTCTGGCAGAGCATGTCGTGCAGCGACTGCGACGCCGACAGTGGTGTCTCGATGACCGGGCCGGCCTCCGTGTAGTGGGTGTTGGCCCGGCAGGGATACCGCGTGCTGGGGTCGAAGAACTTCTTCAGGTACTCCAGCGCCGTGGAGCCGCGGCCCATCATCGCGTACATGGACGCGGCGCCCGTATAGCTGTAGCCGCGGTGGGAGCCGGTCACCGCGTGCCAGTGGACGATCGACTTCTCGATCAGCTCGCGCTGCTCCGGCTGCTCCCAGTTCACGAGGTACAGCGGGTACACCATCAGCAGGTGCGAGTAGTGGCGGTGGGACTGTGCATACGGCGTGTCCGCGCCGATCATGTAGCCGTTGTCGTCCACCGGATACGGCGTCAGTTTCGCCAGTACCTCCTGCCAGCGCGGCTTCAGCGGATCGTCGGTGCCCAGTCGCTCGGCCCCCTCCAGAAGCGTGTGGCAGCCCCAACGGATCAGCGCCAGATCGTAGTTGGTGTCCTTCGGGGGTACGACGGGATACTCCGGCGACAGCGTCGACGGCAGGTGCAGCTTGCCGTCGCTGTCGGGCTGAAGGAAATGCAGGTAGTAGTTGATCGTGCGGCGCAGCAGCGGGTACACCGTGTCGCGCAGCAGGGCCTCGTCCATGGTGTGCCGGTAACTCAGCCATACGTTGTGCAGCGCCCAGGTCAGATTGCCCGACTCACCTCCGCTGCCCGGGGTGGGGGCGCTGCGGTTGGCGAACATGTCGGAGCTGCGGCCGACTCCGGCGCTGTCCGGGCGGTACGCGGCGGGCACGTTCGCGATCAGCTGTTCCTGGTTCTGCCTCAGGGTGGTGGCGAGCGAGTCGAGTTCCAGATGGTTGGAGCCGTGGATGAGCCAGTACTCCAGCTGCACGTTGAGGTTCCACCACACGGCGGGCCAGGGTGTGGGCTCCAGCCAGGGCCCGCAGGTGGCCATCACGGGGCCGTCGGCGCGGCTGGCGGACGCGACCTTGTAGAGCTGGATCCAGTGGAAGCTCTGCAGCCGCTCGTCGGGGAACGAGACGAAGCTCTTGCGGTAGAAGGCGTGCCACCAGCGGGTGTGCAGCCTGCGCAGCGCACCGTACGAAGGGGCGCGCTGGACCTTCCGCAGTGAGACCTCCCCGGCGCGGGTGTCGGAGGGGTGGCTGTGGGCGACGCTGAGCAGGAGCGTGTCGCCCGAGCGACGGTAGGCCGTCGCCGTCTGTCCGCCGCCGAGGAGCGGCTGGAGAACCTGCTCGATGTCACCCGAAGTCCGCTTGGTCCAGGGTGAGTTGGCGACATACCCGGCCGGCGGCGCCTCGCTGATCTTCCGGGGGCTGACGGCTTCCTCGGGATGGAACGTCCAGCGAACCTCCTCGTCCCCGTCGGCCGTCACGCGTGCGGCGAAGATCCCGTCATGGATGAGCGCGGAGAGCGTCAGGGTGCCCTTGTCGGTGCTGATCGTGCCGGTGAGCTCGGCGTTCCACAGGCTCAGCCGCCAGTCGACCGCACTGATGGTGCCGACCGGGTCGAGCGTCAGATGCCCCACGGGCAGCCGGCACGTCCCCCAGCCGCTGCCGAACTCCGGCCGGTGGTCCTGCACTTCACCGTGCTGCACCGTGAAGCGGATGCTGTTCGCCTCCGGCTCCCGGTACACCATGCTGCCCAGCCGCCCGTCCCCCAGAAACGGCCCTTCATGCCACAGCGTGGGCATCCTGCGCCACACCAGGTCCTGCTTCCGCAGGAAGTCGGCCCACGCGCCGTCCGACTCCATACGGTTGCGCAGCTTCCAGCGACGACCGCTGCCTTGCACTGGGGAGGATGGGCCGGCCGGAGCGGCGTGGGCAACTCCCGGTAGAGCTGCGGCAGTTGTGCCGACCAGGGCCGAGCCGAGTACTGCTCTGCGTGAAGTCATGGCTCACCGCGTCCAGTACGTGATGTTGCGGAAGCGCGCCTCGGCGCGACCGCTGCCGTGGTGGTAGACGCCGTTCTTGAAGTGGCGCGTGGCCGGGCCGCGGTCCTGGGTCGTCAGCACCAGCTCGTCGTCGAAGTAGACCTTGACGCTGCGGCTGGAGGCGTTGTGCTCCAGCTTGACGTTGAACCACGTGTTGTACGCGTTGGTCTTCAGGACCGTACGGTCGTACGCCCGCACCGAGCCCCCGCTCGCGCTGTAGGCGTTGAGCATGAAGTCCGTGGCGGGGGTGCCCTCGGGGTGGATCACCCGGAGGATCTGCACAAAGGTCGCGCCGTTTGTGCCCGACGGGATGTAGACGTCGGCGTCCCACATGTGCTGCCCGGACGTGTACTCCTGCCTCCAGCGCATCTCGGTGCGCGGGTCCGTGGAACTGCCCTGCGACATGGGCTCGTCGGTGTCGTACACCCACATCCGGTGCACGCCACCGCTGTTGCTGTAACGCTCGCTCAGACTGAGATTCCACGGCTTCTGCATGCCGTAGGTGAACGAGGTCTTCTCCCAGCCGTCCGTGGGAGACGCGGCCACGGCGGAGGACACCGACGGGGTCATCGCCCAGGCGGCGCCTCCCGCCAGTAAGCCTCCGGCGGCAAGAACCGTACGTCTTGATGGGCCCATGTCACTCCTTAGCGATTCATCGGATCTATCCTCGACGCAACGTAGAAGGAGGCAGAGAAGCCCGTCAATATGTCGGTCGCGTCGAGAATAGATCCGATGTACTGGCCGCTAAGTCTGGACCTTACTCACCAGGCGTGGTACCCGAAGGGAGACCTTTCACCAGGTGACCGGGAGGGCACGAACGCCGTGGACGGAGCTCGCCGGCAGGGCGAAGTCCTCGGGCGGCGCGGCGAGTTGAAGCGCGGGCAGCCGGCGGAACAGAGCCGGAAGCCCGATCTGGAGCTCCGCGCGGGCCAGGGACTGGCCGATGCACTGGTGCAGTCCGTGACCGAAGGCCAGATGACTGCTCGTGTCGCGCCGGATGTCCAGCTCGTCGGGGTCGGCGAAGACGGACGGATCGCGGTCGGCGGCCTGCAAGGCCACGACCACGCCTTCCCCGGCTCGGATCCGGACGCCGGCCACCTCCACGTCCTCGGTCGCGATCCGCCGCATCCCGGAGTGCACCACGGTCAGATACCGCAACAGCTCCTCCACCGCTCCCGGCCAGGCTTCCGGGTCCGCGCGCAGGGCGGCCAACTGCTCGGGATGGCGCAGCAACGCGACCACGGCCAGCGGGAACATATTCGCCGTCGTCTCATGCCCCGCCACCAGCAGCAGCGAGGCGAGCCCGACCGCCTCCGCCTCCGTGGCCTCACCGGTCGCCACCCGCTCGGTCGCCAGGCGCGAGACCAGATCGTCGGCGGGCTCCTTCATCCGCAGGGCCAGCAGTTCACCGAGGTAGGCGTGCAGGGCCTTGCGCGCCGCCATCATCTCCTCGGGACCCGAGGCGAGGCTGCTGATCGACTTCGACTGCCGCTGGAAGAAGTCGTGGTCCTCGTACGGCACCCCGAGCAGCTCGCAGATCACGAGGGAGGGCAGCGGGAGGGCGTACGACTCGACGAGATCGGCCGACCCAGAACCGTCCGCCGTCATCGTGTCGATCAGTTCCTCGCAGATCCGCCCGATCGCGGGCCGCAACTCCTCGATGCGCCGGAAGGTGAACGCGGGGATCAGCATCCGGCGCAACCGGGTGTGGTCGGGCGGATCCATCATGAAGAACTGACCCGGCGCACGCGGCGGCGCCTGCGGCCGCATCCCCGGGAAACCGGGCAGCGTCGCGTCCGCGCTGAAACGCGGATCGGCGAGCACCGCGCGGGCGTCCTTGTGACGGGTGATCAGCCAGGGACTGGTCTCGCCCCAGATCGTCACCCGCCGAATGGGCTCCTCAGCACGCCACTTGGCGTACTCGGGGGCGGGATCGAGGAGCGGGCGGTCGGTGCAGCGCCGCGTTCTTGGTCATCAGCCGTACGGCGCCCTTGGCCGCGTGGTACGAGA
>NZ_JAAKZX010000286.1 GCF_011045025.1 Streptomyces ureilyticus | reverse complement strand
GATACGTACCTCCGCGGCGAACTGATCGTGAAGGCTGCCCTGAACGCGGGCGCGGACGCCGTGCGTGGCGTACCCACAACCGGGTGCACCGTTGGGCCGACGGTCACATGGTCGGCGGTGCCTCCGTCAACGACCCCGTCTTCTGGCTGCACCATGCTTTCGTCGAGCTGCTCTGGTTCCGCTGGCAGCGGCGCCGCCCGGGCGCCCGCTGTCTCCCCGCCGAGCCGCTCGCCCTGGGCGACGCACAGCGCGGTCGAGGCGTCGCGCGGCATGAGCGGATGCCGTCGTGGGACGTGACACCGGGCGAGGTGGAGGACCACAGCGGGGTCTACCGGTACGCATAGCCCGCCTCGGCATGCGCATTACTCCGTTCAGCCACACACTGAGGGAGACCCGGCTGTTTCACGCAGGAGGTGACCGCGGGGTGACCAGCAGACGCGCGGCTTGAGGGGCGGCGTTCTCGTGAGCGCATCGAGCGGGAACCATCCGGCCGCAGAGCCCGATCACACTTCCCTCGGGAGGCTCCGTGATCTTGATAGCCCTGCTCCTACCGGTCTTCATGATGCTGCTGATGCTCGCGATGGAGGCCTTCGAGGACTTCCTGTTCCGCCGCCCGGCCGAGCCCCGTCGACATCCCCCTGGCCACTCCCGAAGAGGCGGCGATCTCCGTCGTCATCGCGGAGATCACCGCCGGTGAGCGGCCGCGGCTGGTGGTTCGCGCGTCAGGGTCCGAGGTCGGCCAGGAGCGTGTCCAGGACCGTCTCTTCCTCGATGCGGACGCCGAGTTCGGTCAGGGCCGGGTGGAGGTCCTGGTCCCATGGGGCGGTGGTGGGGGTGCCGGCCAGTGGTGGGGCCAGGGGTGTGGTGGCGGCCGCTGTGCGGTAGTCGGCGGCTGTGTAGCGCCAGGGGTGCCAGGGGACTCGGCGGAGCAGGGCGGTGGCGATGCGCAGGCCGCCCCAGTCGAAGTCGCCGTGGTAGCGGAGTGTGGAGCCGTGGGCGTGGAGGTGGCGTAGGAGGGTGAGGGCGGCTGCCGAGGGCTGGCCCTGGAGGCAGATCAGGGGGGAGGAAGCGCGGCCGTAGGCGTCGGCCGCCGTGGCCAGGACGGTTGGGTTCTCGCATACGTAGACAGTGGTGGGGGCCCTCCGCGGCGGGGTGCGGGTGAGCTGGCGCAGGGTCAGGACGGCCGGTTCACCTGCGTCGGCCGTCCAGTCGAGGGCCGGAGTGCCGCGCAGGCCCAGGGTGAGGACCGTAGAGGAGAGGGCGTCCTTGAGGAGGCCGGCCGAGGCCCAGGCCTCGCGGCGCCATTCGGCTCCGGTGCCGTCAGGGAAGCCGGTCAGGGCGCGGATGCCGGAGAGGACCAGGGTGGCGAGCGGGGTGCCGTCGTCGAGGGCGTGGGCGTCGCCGAGTGTGCCGGCGGCGTAGGCGGACAGGGATACGGCGGGTTCGGCGGGCAGTGCCCGTAGGGCTGTCGTGGCGTCGGTGAGCAGCGACCTTGCCGCGTCCGGGGTGCGGGCGAGGCGGCGTACGAGGCCGTCCTGGCGCAATCGGGTGGCCCAGTCGGCGAGTTCGGGCCGCAGTTCGGAGAGCGGGGTGAGCGGGGTGTACGCGTCCTGCCAGGCGTTCGCCTCCCGTTCGCGTACGTCGGAGAGCCGGTCGACCGGGCCGGTGAGGGCGGTCACGGCTGTGGCGAGGCCTTCGGGGCTGATGCCGGAGCGGCGCAGTACGGCGTCCACCGCGTCCAGGCGCAGGGTCAGCGAGCGTCCGGCGCGTGGGGTGCGGCCCAGCAGGCGTTCGGCGGCGGCACGTTCAGCGGTGGTGGGGGCGGTCAGGGTGACCGGGCCGGTGAGCGGTTCGTCCCGCTCCAGGCGGCGGCGTACGCGCTCGACCAGCCAGGCGAGGCCGGGGTCGCCGAGCAGGCGGGTCAGGCGGTCGCGGTCGACGCGCGGGCCGGGTTCGTCGTACGTACTCATGTCCACGACCTCATGCCTATGCCCTCACGCCACGACCTCATGTCCACACACCTGCGTGTGTGACGGCGTGCCGACGACCTCATGTCCACGCCTGCGTGCCGACGACCTCATGCTCACGACCTCATGTCCACGACCGGTCCTGGCCCACGGCGGGACCCCCATCGCCGCCCGGAGCGGCCGGGGTCCCCGCCCAGGCGGAGGCCCCGCCCGGCGCGGCCAGGGCCTCTGCCTGGGCGGGGAGTGCCGCCAGGCGGTGGCCCGGCTCGGCGCCTCGTACGCGTTCCGCGCCGTCCCATTCCCAGCGGGTGACCAGGACCGCGGCGATTTCGTCGACGCGGGAGAGCTGGGCGATGGCGATGCCGGGGACCTGGGGGTAGCAGGCCCATTCGCGTTCGCTGGTCATCACCACGTCCAGGTCGAAGGCGTGCAGCAGGCCCAGGCACTTGGCGCGCGAGTCGTCGTCCACGCCCGCGAACGCCTCGTCCAGGGTGACCAGGCGCGGTGCGTCGGGGGCGGCCGTGGCGTAGTGCGAGGAGGCGGCGGCGAACAGTGGCACGGACACGGCCAGTACGCGTTCCCCGCCGGAAGCGGGGCCGGTGGCCGGGACCCAGGTGCCGTGCTGGTGGCGTTCGATGCCGAACTCGTGCCAGGCGCGGTAGTCGAGCGCCGCGGTGAGCACCTCCAGCCAGCTGCCCGCCGCGTCGTCGGACTGCCGGCGGGCGATCTCGGCCTGCAGGAACTCGCCCACCGCCGCCCGGTCCTCGGCCGCCCAGGCGTCCGCGGACTGGCGCAGCCGTTCGCGCGCCTGGGCCAGGCCCGTCGGCGCCTTGCGCGAAGGGCGCCACACCAGACGCAGCCGCATACCGGTGGAGGTGGGCCGCTCCTGAAGCTCGGCGTTCATGGCCCGCACCTGGCGTTCGGCCGCTCCGATCAGCTCCTGGAGGGTGCCCGCGACCTCGGTCAGCAGATGGGTTTCCAGGATCTCGCGTTCGTGGGCGGACAGGATGCGCGCCAGTTCGGCCACTTCTGTGCCGAGGGCACCGGCCAGTTCGGGGACGGTCCGCCGCCGGCCCTGATAGACGATGTCGACGACCATGCCGTCCTCGGCCATGCGGGCGGTGGCGGTGTGGCCGCCACGGGACAGCGCGTCCTGCAGCTTCTTGTACTCCTCACTGAGCCGCTTCTGTACGCGTTCCCAGGCGCCGTCCGAGTCGTCGGTCGAGCTGAGTTCGGCCTCGACGGACCGGGCGAGCGCGATGGCCGGAGTGGCCGCCCACGGGTCGCCGTCCGGCGGGGGTACGGCCGCCTCCGGCAGGGCGACGGTCAGCAGGCCGGTGCCCGCGAACCGCTGAAGTGCGGCGATGGCCTCGGCCCGGGAGGCGGCGGCTTCCCGCACGTCCTTGTCCAGCTGCTCGATGCGGCCCTCGGCACGGCTGGCGCGCTGGTCCGCGGCGCGGTGCTCCTCATGGGCCGTGCGCTTCTCGCGGTCGCAGGCGGTCAGGGCGTCGGCGGTGTCGGCCAGGCGCCGCTGAAGCTCCGCGACCGCGGCGCCGACGGTGGAGCGCAGGGTGGTGTGGCGTTCGTCGGCGGTGGCGGCGAGGCGGCCCGACTCCTCGGCGCGCAGGGCGAGTTCGGCCACGCGGGTGCCGGCTCGCTCGGCCTCCGTACGTTCGTCGGCGACGGCGCGCCCGGCGTCGGTACGCTCGCGCAGCGCGGGCCACAGGGCGGCGAGTACGGCGGTGTAGTCGGCCAGAGCCTGGCGGACGGCGGTGCGGCCCGCCCGGTCGGCGGGCAGGTTCACGGCGTCGGCCGTGTCGGTGAGTTCGGTGGCGGTCTCGGCCTCCTTCCGGGCTGCCGAGGCCAGTTCCTCGGAGCGTTCGTCCTGGCGGGTACGGGCCCGGTGGCCGGCGTCCGCGGCGGCGGCGGCCAGTGCGTGCGCGTGGCGCAGAGCGGCGTCGTCCGGGACGGCGGCCAGTTCGGCGTCCAGGGTGTGGCGGCGCCGGGCGACCTGGTCGCGCTCGTCCCGCAAGCGGGCCAACTCGCCGTCCAGGGAGGCCAGTTCGCCGCCCAGGACCGTGATCCGGGCCCGGCGCGCCTCCTCGCGGGCGCCCTCACCCACGTATGCGGCGGTCTCCTTGGACCAGCTGCCGGTCAGGGCGCCGACGCGGAAGCGGCCGTCGGCCGCCACCCAGGTGTCGCCGGAGCCGCCGGAGCCGAAGCCCACGGCGGCCAGGAGACGGGTCACCGTTCCCTCGCCGACCGCCATGGCACGTGCGTCGCCGTGGTCGACGGCCGGGCGCAACACCGAGGCAAGGGTCGCTCCCGGGGGCGGGGCGCCCGGCGACAGCAGGATGTCGTGTCCGTCGGCGGCCACGGCGGTGCCGTCCGGGCGCACCCAGGCGTCCAGCAGGCCGGAGGCCTCCAACGCGGCCTCCAAACCCGCGCGTTCACCGGCGGCGACGTGGTCGTGGAAGTCGACCAGACGCCACAGGGGTGCCCCGGGAGCCTCGTCGCGGATACCGGGAGTACGCGTGTGCGGAGCCGTGGGCCCGCGCTGGCCGCCCGCCTCCAGGTCGGCCAGCTCCCGCTCGGACTCGGCGCGGCGGGCGGCCAGTTCGGCCAGTCGCTGGCCGAGGGCCGCCGACTGGTCGGCCAGGTGCGCGGCTCGGGCGCGATGGGCGTCGGCGGCGTACTCGCGCGCCGGGTACGGGCCCTGGAGATGCGCGGCCCAGTCCTGTAGGCCGTCCAGCAGACCGGCGGGGTCGTCGAGCGTCAACTCCCCGCAGGCGCCGAGGTGTTCGCGTACGGCGACGACCAGCTCACGGCCCGCTTCGGCCGCGGTGGCCTCCGCCCGGGCCTGCCGTTCGGCGGTGTGGCCGGCCTCGGTCTGCGCCTCGTCCAGACGGCGGGCGGCGGCGCGGCGCTCGGCGGCGGCCTCCTCGGCGCGCGCGGCCAGCTCCTCCACGTGGTCGATGGTGCGCCGCCTGCGCGCCACCGACTCCTCGGCGGCGCGGCGCAGTTCGGCCTCCGGGGAGCCCTCCGTGCGCAGGGGGGCGTCGAGGCGGGCGGCCGAGGCGGCCTCCCGTTCGCGAGCGAGTGTGTCCGCGACCTGTTGCTCGGCTGCCGACAGCCGCCGCTCGGCGGTCTCGAGGCGGCCCAGAGCGCGGGCGTGCGCCTGGGCCGCCTGCTCCCGGTCCGCCTCGGTGCGGGCCAGATCGTCGGCGGTGCGGCGTGCGTCGGCGGCCGCCTGTTCCAGCTCGCGGGCGCTGCGCATCTCGGGGCCCTCGCGCAGCGCGGCCTCCTGCGCCGTCAGCCGGGTGGCGGTCTGCTCCAGCTCCGCGATCCGCGCGGCGATCCGTTCCCGGTCCTCCTCCGCCTGTGACCGCTCGGACTGTGCCTGGGCGAGGTCGCGGTTCAGCTGTTCGTAGCGGGCGTGCTCGTGGCGGGGGAGCCGGGCGCGGCGGCGGGTGGCGACGCGGGCGTAGCGGCGGTAGTGATCGAGGAACGCGGACGCCGCCCGCTCGGCCTCGGTGGCCGCCCGCAGCTCCTCCTTCTCCTCGTCCAGGGAGCGGAACGCCTCGGCCACGTCCGCGATCACCGCCTGGTCCATGGGCGGCAGCGCCTCGGTCAGCGCGCGGGACAGCGCCGCCTCGTTGGGCCGTTTCGACAGCTGTGGCTGGCGCAGCTGGATGAGCAGGTCGACGAGAGCGGCATAGCGCCGCTCGCCAAGGCCGAACAGCGCCTCGTCGACCGCCCTGCGATACGCCGTGGCCGTGTCGTGGACCATGCCGCGCTCGGCGACCGCCTCGGCGAGCCGGTCCCGCGACAGCGCCGTGCCGGTGGCGTCGAGCAGGCTGAGCTCCTTGCCGACGCGCTGGTCGGTGACCGCGTACCAGTGGCGGGCGATGCCCCGCCCCGCCACCGCCTTCAGCCCGCAGGCGAGGGTGAGGAAGTGCTCCCGCCCGTCGGTCTCGTCGCGGCGGCCGAACTCGATCCAGGTGTAGCCGAGCCGCTCGGCGTGCGGGTGCTGCCCGCCGAGCAGCAGGTTCCACTCCATGCGCTTGCCGGGGTCGGCGTCGGGCTCCACGCGGCGCGCGGACAGGTCGCCGTCCAGGAGGAAGGGCAGGGTGAGGGCGAGGACCTTGGACTTCCCGGTGCCGTTGTTGCCGCGCAGCAGCAGACGCCCGTCGCGGAACCAGAACTCCTCGGTGTCGTAATAGAAGAGATCGACCAGGCCGATACGCAGCGGCCGCCACCGGCCGGGCACGGGAGTGGGCAGGGCGGTCACGACTGCTGCGCCTTTCGCTCGGCGGGCGAGGTGGGCTGGGGAGGCGGGGGCTGCTCGGGGTGCGGACTCGCCTGTTGTACGGGCGTGTTCGCCTGGTCTACGGGCGTGCCTGCTGCCTGTTGTGCGGTCGTGGCCGCTGCCTGTCGTGCGGGCGGGTGCGCCTGTTCTCCGTGCGTGGCCGCTGCCCGTCGTACGGACGTATTCGCCTGCTCTACGGGGGCATCCGCTGCCTGTCGCCCGGGCGTGCTCGCCTGTTCTGCGGACGTGCCTGCTGCCTGTTGTGCGGGCGTGCTCGCCTGTTCTCCGTGCGCGGCCGCTGCCTGTCGTCCGGGCGCTCGCGTCCCCTGTCGTACGGGGGCACTCGCCTCCGGTCGTGCGGGCGTGGCCGCTGCCTGTCGTGCGGGCGTACCCGCACCCGGTCGCGCGGGCGCGCCCGCCTGCCGTACGACCGTCTCGCCGACCGCGTACCGGGCAAGCGCCGGCAGCGGGGCGACGTCGCCGGCAGGTGTGCGGGTGATCAGGCCGAGCGCGGTCAGCTTGGCCAGTGCCTGCTCGGCCAACTCACCTTCCGCGCCTGGCTGCTTGGCGGACTTCGACCAGAAGCCGCCGTGTTCGGCGGCCAGTTCGCGCACCCTGCGTTCGAGGTCGGTGCGGCTCACCGGGCCGGCCGCGGACGCGAGGTGTTCGGCGAGGAGCAGGGTGACGTGGCCGTGGGTGCCCTGCTCGGGCATTCGTACGTCCGTCAGGTCGTCCTGGGGGTCGACCATGGCGATGCCTTCGGCCCGTACCTCCGCGACCAGGCCGGTCAGTTCGGTGATGCGTGCGGTGATGAAGGCGCGCTGGCGGGTCAGGTAGGCGAGCTCCTCGTCGGTGAGTTCGTCGTAGTACAGGACCGGGTCGTCCAGGAGCCGCCGGGTCAGGGTCTGGCGGATGGCGCGGAAGCGCAGTTCGTCGCTGTCCAGGGCGCTCTCGGCGGTCAGCTCGGCCAGGCGGTCCTCGAAGTCCTCGGCGGTGATCAGCGAGGGGCCACGGCGGGCGGCGAGCAGCCCGGCCAGGACGCGGCGCTGAACGTCGTACAGCACGTCGCCCGCGCCGCTGACGTACGCGTCCTCGTCCCCGGCCACCCGCCGCAGCACCCCGTACCGCATGAGGAGCCGTACCACCGCCGCCAGATCCAGCCGCTCGTCGCGCCGCTCCAGCGTGAACTCGATCCCGGCGGCGGCCAGTTGGGGATCGGCGGCGTCCAGGACCACCTGCTCGGCGAGCCGGCCGAGCGCGATCTGCGCCTCGCCCCGCTCCAGCGCGGCCAGCGCCAGGCAGAGCAGCACATAGCGGCGGCGGGTGAAGGGCGCCCGGGCGCGGGCGGCCTCGCGGGCCGGATGGGTCGGGTCGGACAGGGTGCCGGGTGTCCGGCCCAGCCGGGCGGACTCCGCGTCCACGCGCAGCGGCCAGCCGGTGTTGCGGTCGAACCACTCGCGCAGTTCGGCCGCGTGCCGCCGCACCAGGCGCAACTCGTCGGCGTACGGGCCGTGCGCGAGCAGCAGCGGTTCCTTCAGCAGGGCGCGGGCGGCCTTCTGGAACTCGGCGGCGCGCCGGCCGTCCAGCACCTCGCCCAAGGGCGTGCTCATCGCTCCTCCCACATCGGGGGGCTGGTCATGCGTATGCGTCCGGTCCGGGTGAGATCGGTGATCTCGACCTGGTGGTCGGGGCCGCGGAAGACGCCGCCGGGTGTACGGATCTCAGCGGTCGCCCCGTCGGCCAGAGCCGTGAGCCGGATCTCCATCGAGCCGTCGTTGCTGGTCGCGACGGTCGTCGTCATGCCGGGCCGCCAGGTGGCCAGGGCGTCACCGAGCAGCCCCAGGAACAGGCCGAAGGCATCCGGGTCGAGCGCGCCGAGCGCGGACAGCCGCGTGGTCCCGTCCGTCGCGAGGCGGGCACGGGCGGCGGCGGTCTCCTCCGCCTGCCGGACGGCGATCTCGGCGAGACGCCGCCGCTGCTCGGAGCGGTCCTGTACTTTGCGGGCCTTGCCGCGCCGTTCGTAACTGCCGGTGCGGCGCAGCTGCGGGCTGATCCGCAGCGGCTCGGCCTCAGCCCACGGGGTGGACGCGGCCACCGGGCGGGCCGTGCGGCGATCGAGGGTGTCGGCGTCGACGGTGAGGTGCCGCGCGGGATACAGCCCGAAGGCGGCCCGCCACAGCCGGTGCCGCGCCTCGTCGTCGGGCGCCTCGGCGAACCAGCGGGCCAGCGCCCGGAAGTCCGCCGAGCGGTCCGAGCGCCCGGCCCGCCGCTCGTTCAACTGCCGTACGACGGCGAGGAGTTGTGGGATCGCCGCAAGGGCGCGGCCGCGCAGCAGGCGGGCCTGGGACTCGCGGCCGTCCGCGGACACGAACCAGGCGGCGAGCCCCGCCCAGCGTGCCGCCCACAGCTCGTACGCCTGCGCCTCGGCGCTCTCGGCCTCGTCCGGGGCGGCGTCGGCCGCCTCGCGGGCCGCCGCAAGCCGCAGCAGCGCGTCCGCCCGGCCCTGGTCCTCCAACTCGCCGATGAGCAGGGCGATCCGCCCGCCCAGGGTGATCAGGTCCTGGATGAACCGCTCCAGATACTGGATCAGCCGGTCCTTGTACGCGAGGAACTCATCGACCTCCACGTCGTGCAGGTCGATGGTGCGCTGCAGCGAGCCCATGAACGCCCGCGCGTTCTCCGCCAGCGCCCCGAACCGGCCGGTCAGCGCGGACAGCGCCAGATGCGCCTTGGCCGCGTCCGGCTCCTCCTCGGCCGCGATCACCAATAGGGCCCGCAGCTGGGTGACGATGTCGTGCAGCGCGACCGCCTGCAGTGCGCCGCGCCGTCCCAGCGCCTCGTCGTACGCGGTGAGTGCCTGCTCGGCGGCCTCGCCCGCCTGTGTGAGCTGGTAGATGAAGCGCTTGCGGTAGAAGTCCTCTACCGCGGTGACCCGGGAGGTGTCCGGATCCGCCCGCAGGTTGCCCCACTCGACGAGGCTGTCCAGGGCCTTGACCACCGTGTCCAGGTCGGCGGGCCGGTGCTCGGCCGGCAGCGCGCCGTGCACGTCCTCGGGCCGCAGGTGTACCGCGAAGCGCTCCTTGGCGGCCAGGAACGTACCCATGACCCGGCGGTAGAGAGGCGCGTTGGGCACGGTGAGGTGGGCGAAGGGCGCGTACCCGGCCCGTGCTGGTCCGGCAGGCGTCGACGTCATCGTTCCTGCATTCTCCCCGACGCGTACACCGTCCCGGCAACCGTGGCCCTGGTTTCACACAGGGTTACGTCTGGCGCCGGTCACTTCTCGTCCCGCTCCGGCAGGGGCGAGTAGCGGGTGGGCCCCGGCGTCTGGCCCTCCGGGGGGTAGTCGCAGTCGAGGCTGGAGATCTCGTAGTCGTCGCCTTCGTTCTGCTCCTGGTCGACGACCACCGACGCCGTGCAGGCGCGGCCGTGCTCGTCGGTGAACGTGACGATCTCGCTGTAATCCGTCGGCTTGCTGCATCCCGCGAGCACCAGCACCGCCGCCCCGGCGGCCACTGCCACGCCGATCCCCCGCAGCCGTTTCATCCCTGGCC
>NZ_JAAKZX010000285.1 GCF_011045025.1 Streptomyces ureilyticus | reverse complement strand
GTGACGAGGGTGTGGGTGCCGGGGATGGGGGAGCCGAGCAAGACGGCGAAGACGAGGCGGATGGCGAGTACGGCGAGGGCGAGTTTGACGAAGGCGGTGTAGGAGCGGGACCAGGGGGATTGGGTGCGGTGGGTGGCTACTACGTAGCCCGCTACCGCTATGAGGAGGGTGAGGAGGAGGGGATTCGTGGTGCGGGAGGCGGCGGTGCCGAGACCGAGGGCCCAGAGCCACCAGGCGCCTGGGTGGAGGGCGTTGGAGCGGGTCGCTTGGGGCGGGCTGAGCGGCCACTGACGTCGGGCTCCACCGGGCGCGGAACGGTTGCCCACGGCCGCACTGCTGACTTCGCTCATCACGCACCCATCCGTCAGCCGCGCCGTCGGCGACGCGTCTGCCAGACCGCTGCCGCGCCCAGCACGGCCACCGCCCCGATGCCGGCGACCAGGCCGAGCGACGGGCCCTGATCGGCGGAGTCGCCGCCCGACTCGCTGGAGTTGCCTTCGCCGGAGGCACTCGTATCGCGAGGCGTGGCCGAAGGCGTAGTCGTCGGGTCTGCGGCTGAGACCGGCTCACCGCACCCCGTGTGCGGGTAGCCCGCGATGGCGCACAGGAGCGCGTTCGTGTCGTAGCGGAGCGGCTTGGCGACCGTGGCGAGCGCGTCCGCCGTCGTCGCGTCCTCGGGGACGCGGGCGCAGGCCGTACGCGCACGGGGCGGCGTCTCGCCGGACGGCGCGTCCGCGCTCGTGCCGAAGTCGAGTACGAGGGCGACCCGTTTCGAATCCTCCCGCGCGGGCGTCTTCGCGCAGATCGTCGCGAACTCCGCGGCCCCGCGCGGCTTCGCGGAGTCCTGCGAGTTCTCGCTCACCGAGAAGCGGAAGCCCTGGACATCGCCGTCGGAGGGCCGGACGATCGACGGCCCCTGGGTCGCGTACACCCAGGTGTCGCCGTCGCGGTCCCAGAAGGACCAGTAGCGGTAACCGGCCGCGTGCGCCTGCCCCGTCGAGCCGAGCATGGGGAGGACGGCGAACAGCGGGGCCAGGACCAGCAGGACTGTACGGCGGCGGAGGCGGATCACGGCTTCGGCTGCTTCTTGTTGCGGGTGCTGATCAGGAAGCCGACGCCGATGCCGCCGACGAGGCCGACGCCGACCATCCACCAGACGCTGACGCCGCCGTTCTCGTCCTGCTCCTTCTCCTTGCTGGGGGCGGCGGTGTCGGCAGCGGTGGCGTTCCAGCCCTCCGGGCCGGTCGCGCCGAGCTGCTTCACCAGGTCGGCGCCGCCGAAGTCGCGCGGGTCCGTGCCGGTCGCGTGCGCCGCGAAGATCAGCTGCGCGTACGCGGCGGGGCCGTTCTGTGCCGCCCAGTCAGCGGAGTTCTTCTCCAACCACGCGAGCGACGTCCCGGCCTCGGCGGTCCGGCCCGCGGCGGCGAGCGCGACGACGGCGTCGGCGGTGTTGCCGTGGTCGGGCTGGTCCTCGGCGCCGGCGAGGGCGGACTTCAGGTAGCCGTCCTTGGCGACCGCGCTCGCGAGATAGGCGGAGCCGTTGCGCGCACCGTCCTCGGGCGTGACCTTGTCCCCACCGTCGGCACACGCGGCGTCCCCTGCCGCGGTCTTCCCGGACTTCGTCACGAACCCCTTGCCCAGGCTTCCCAGTACGCCCGCCGCCGTCGCGTCGGCGTTCGCCGCGAGCTTCCCCTTCTTGTCCGGCTGGAAGGCGAACGCGCCCCCGCCGTCCTCGTCGCAGGGGACGGACAGCGCCAGCAGCGCCCGGTACGGGGACTCGCCGCCCTTGGACAGCACCTCCTGAGGCTTCTCGCCCGCGGCCGCCAGCGCGCCGATCACGACAGAGGTCGAGTTGGTGTCGCTCGCGCCGCCTGCCGCGTAGCCCCAGCCACCGTCCTTGTTCTGCACGGACTTCAGCCAGGCCACGGCCTTGTCCACCGCCGCGCCGTGCCCGCCGAGCGCCTCCAGAGCCTGGAGCGCGGCGGCCGTACTGTTCGTGTCGACCGGCGTCTTGGCGTCGCACTTCACGCTCGTGTCGGCGCGATACGGCGCGAACGCCCCGCTCTCACACTGCTGCCCGACCAGCCAGTCGACGGCCTCCGGCGCGGGCTGCGCGCCCACGGTGTGCTGAGCGAGCAGCGCGAGCGACTGCCGCCAGACGCCGTCGTACGTCGGATCCGCGCTGCCGAACAGCCCGGTGGGCAACTCCTTGGTCGGCGACGGCGACGGGGAGGGCGACTCGGCGGCGAGGGCGACCGGCGCGAAGGCCGCACCGATCACGGCGGTGGCGGCCAGTACGGCGGCGCTACGGCGGACATTCATGATCGGCGGGTTCTCCCTACGGGGAGCCGGGCAGCCCAGAGCCCCGGGCGGCTCGGCTCCGTATGCCTCGACGGTGCCCGTCACCGGCGGTTCCCGGTGACGTCGAGCCGGTCACGTCCGTACGGGGCATTCCGGCTCACCGCCCGCTGTCGAGACTGCGGACTGCGGACGATTCACGGCTGCGGGTCAGCGCCGGTTTTGCACCGGCTTCCCCCCGTACGGGTGTGATGACGACCTGTTAACTGTACCGGCCCGTATCGAGACGCTGAGGCCCGGCTGTGCGGCGCCGATAGGTTCGGCGCATGAGAAGCGACTTACGGCTCGGCCCTCTGCTCGGCTCCGGCCGCACGGCGGATGTGTACGCGCTCGACGAGCCCGAGGACGGGACGTGGGTGCTACGCCGCTACCGCGACGGCTACGGCGACGCGCCCGCCGAGGCGGCCGTCATGGAGTACGTACGCGGCCACGGCTACCCGGTGCCACGCGTGCGGCCAACGCACAAGCGCACCGACCTGATGATGGAGCGCCTCTCCGGACCAACCATGCTGCAGGCCTTCGGCGATGGTCTGATCGACCCCCGGGATGCCGGAGCCACACTCGCGCGCCTGCTCCGTGACCTGCACGCACTGCCACCCCGCCTCTCCACCGACCCCACGGTCCGAGTCCTGCATCTGGACCTGCACCCGGACAACGTGATGCTCACTCCAGCCGGTCCGCGAGTGATCGACTGGGCCAACTCGGAGGAAGGCCCACCCGGCTTGGACTGGGGCATGTCGGCAGTGATACTCGCCCAAGTCGCGGTCGGCGACGACCCGTTGGCGGAGCCGGCCCGGGCGATACTCGCCGCGCTGCTCGACGGCAACGAGCGCGCCGTGACGGACGAGGGCCTGGCGGATGCCCGTCGGCGGCGTGCCGCCAATGTGACCATGACGACCAGGGAGGTCGAACTACTCGGTGATGCAGAGGAGTTGATCCGTACGCTACTGAGCTAGCCCCCGCCCTGGCCTGCATCCAAGAGGCCCTCTGTTCAGGCCGGAGTTCCTACGCGATCATCCGGCGGCGATCGTCTCGGCGGCCTCGGCCTCGGCCCCAGCCTCGGCCTCGTCCACCGCCACGGGGACGGGGTTCTTCGGGCCTCGCAGGGCGATGTAGACGAACAGCGCACCCATGACGGCGACGCCTGCCCACATGGCCTGCTGCCAGCCGTCGACAAAGGACTGCTGGGCGGCATGGACGATCTGCTGCGCGTGCGAGCCGGTGCTGCCCGAGACCTCGACGGCGTTGGCGATGCCTTCGCGGGCGGTGTCCGCGGGCCCCTGGGGGACGCCGTGCAGCCGGTTGTCCATCGCGCTGCGGTAGCCGGCGGACAGGAGCGCGCCCAGCATGGCGACGCCCAGTGCGGTGCCGAACTCGCGGGTGATGTCGTTGAGTGCGGAGGCGACGCCCTGCTTCTCACGCGGCAGCGCGCCGGTGATGGCCTCGGTGGAAGGCGTCATGGACAGGCCCATGCCGATGCCCATGGCGAGCATGCCCGGCAGGATGGTCAGGTAGCCGCCGTCCACGGAGACGAACAGGGCCATCAGCACCAGGCCCGCACCGGCCACGGCGATGCCCACGGCCATGGTCGACCGTGCGCCGATGCGGGCGGCCGTCTTGGGGGCCAGGCCGGAGGTCACCATCATCATGAGGGCCATCGGCATCATCGCCACCGTCGACAGCAGTCCCGACCAGCCGAGCACCGCCTGGAAGAACGGGAACAGGACCACGGCGATGCCCGCCTGGACACCGAAGACCACCAGTAGCGTGATCGAGCCGCCGGCCATGCCGCGCTCCCGGAACAGACGTACGTCCAGCAGTGACGCGTCTCGGCGGTGCAGCTCCCAGGCCACGAAGCCGATGCCGGCGATGAGGCCGACGGCGAGGCTGATCAGCGTCGCGGGGGCGGTCCAGCCGCGCTCGGGTCCTTCCTGCAAGACGAAGATGAGGCCGATCACGGCGACGGTGGAGACCAGCGCGCCGATGGTGTCGAAGGAATGGGCCGAGCGCTCACGGGAGTTGGGCACCGACTTCAGTGTCATGCCCAGGGCCACGATGACCAGTGCTACCGGCAGCACGAACAGCCGGCGCCAGTCCGCGACATCGACCAGGAGGGCGGAGAGGAACATGCCCAGGATGCCGCCGCCTCCGGCGACGCCGGTCCATACGCCGATCGCCTTGCCGCGCTGCTCCTCGGGGAAGGTGGAGGTGATGACGGCAAGGGTGATCGGCATGATCATCGCGGCGCCGATACCGCTGGCCACACGGGCCGCGATCATGACCTCGGCGGTCGGGGCCAGGCCCGCCACGACGTGTGCGACACCGAAGATGCCAAGTCCGGCGATCAGCATGGGCTTGCGGCCCAGGCGATCACCGATCGCGCCGAGCGGCAGCAGCAGCGCGGCCAGGGCCAGCGTGTAGATGTTGATGATCCACAAAACCGTGTTCTGTGAGGCCCCGAACTCGACGGCCATGTGGGTCTGGGCGACGTTCAGCCCGGACACCGACGCGATGACCGCCATCAGCGCGATGGAGACGGCGATCAGGATGGTGCGCAGCTGACGCGCGTCCGGTGTGCCGCCCTCGCCGCCGGCTACGGCGGCGGCTCCCTGTGCGGGCTGGTTCGTACTCATGGATTCCTCTCGAAAGGCTCGGAAAGGCTTGAAAAGGGCATGGGGGAACTCGGCGTCGGACCCTGCCCCGACGCCGGAATGCAGATGGAAGACGCGGCAGTGCGTGCCGCGGATATCAGGCGGTGGCGGTACCGCTCTGGGCTGCGGCGAGGGCCGCGTCGGTGTCGGCCGTGGCCAGCAGGGCGTTGATGTGGGATCCGGCCAGGGCGCCGGCCGCGGCGGAGGCGCCGACCTGGGCGGTCAGGTCGGTGGCGTTGCCGGCCACCCACACCCCGGGCACCTCGGTGGTTCCGGCCATGCCGGAGGCGAAGCGGCGGCCCATGCCGTCGGGCAGGTCCTCCAACGGCAGCTTCAGCCCGTCCAGGCCCTCGGTGCGGGCCCGCATCTGGGTGGCGACCGCGAGAAAGCGGCGGGCCATGAACGCGCCGTCGGCCAGGCGCACGCCCGCGACACCGCCGTCGTCGGCCTTCACGACCTCTTCCACGGGGATGTCGACGATACGGATGCCCCGGGCGGCGAAGCGCGCGCGGGTGTTCTCGTCGAGTGCGGTGCCGCGGGAGAAGTAGACGAGGTCGTCGGTCAACTGACGGAACAGCAGGGCGTGGTGGATGGATGCAGGGCCGGTGGCGAGGACGCCGAGGGGCTCGTCACGTACCTCCCAGCCGTGGCAGTACGGGCAGTGCACGACGCTGTGTCCCCAGTGTTCCGCGATCCCGGGAACGTCGGGCAGCACGTCCCGCAGGCCGGTGGCCACGAGCACACGGCGTGCCGTGATGGTCCGGCCGTCGGCCAGGGTGATGGTGAAACGCAGATCCCCGTCGGCCGACGGGACGGCAGGCTTGGCCGAGGCCACCTCGCCGACGACGACCCGGCCGCCGTACTGGCGCACCTGCTCCCGGCCGCGCTCAAGGATCTCGGTGGGCGGCATACTGTCCAGCACGATGAAGCCGTGCATGGCCTTGGCCGGCGCGTTGCGGGGCATGCCGCTGTCGATCACGACGACGGAGCGGCGGGAGCGGGCGAGCATCAGCGCACCGTTCAGGCCTGCGGCGCCGCCGCCGATCACCACGGCGTCCATGGTTTCACCAGGCAGTGCGTCGCTCACGTACGCGGAAGTCTGCACGGACATCTCCTCGCGCCCTTTCTGTCGTGCGCGGCCCCGGCTGTTCCGGGTCATCTGTCTTCGACGTTAAGCGTGGGTTGCATCAGAGGCATACAATGTTGCCTATGACGCAAGAAGATGGTGCGCTGGACAGCCTCGTGCGCAAACGGATCCGCGCTCTGCGGGTCGCACAGGGCTTGTCCCTGGAGGAACTGGCCACCCGCGCTTACCTCAGCCAGTCCTCGCTGAGCCGCATCGAGAACGGCCAACGCCGCCTGGCGCTGGATCAACTCGTCGCCCTGGCGCGCGCCCTGGACACCACCCTCGACCAACTCGTCGAGAACGCGGCCGACGATGTCGTCATCAGCCCCATGAACCACGGCACCCACCGTCTGAGCTGGCCGATGAAGGGCGACCCGGCCATGAGCGTCATGCGTCAGCGGCTGACCGAGCCGCCGCCCGACAGTCCCTCCAAGATGCGCGCCCACCCGGGCCGGGAATGGCTCGTCGTGCTGTCCGGCACCGCGATCCTGATGCTGGGCCACCGCCGCTTCCGCATCGAGACCAACCAGGCCGCCGAGTTCCCGACCATGATGCCGCACGCCATCGGCGCCGAGGGCGGCCCTTGCGAGATCATGTTCATCTTCGACCGCGACGCCCGCCGCGGACATCGCGAGACCGACGATCAGCGCGAGAACAGCGACAGCGAGGCGCAAGGCACCAGTCCGTAGCCGCCAGTTCGGTCCGGTCGAGGGAGCGCACGGGCGCCCCATGGAGAGGCTCTGTGGCAGCAGGCGGCAGCCGGTCCGACCCCTTCGCGTACGCGGTGGGCAGACCGAGGCGGAGGCAGGCAGGGTCAGTACGTGGTCGCGTACGGCGCTCAGCGACCGTAGTTCACTCACCGACGTGGTGTCGGCCCACGACGGACAGGGTCCACGTCCTCGTCCCATAGCTGATCGGTACCTCGGTCGACCGCTCCCTGAGCGTCACCGTCAACCGGTCGCCCGTCAGGGAGAGTTCGCCGGAGAAGCGCCACGTCTCGCGCGGAGGTACGGGGAACAGCTCGGCCAGGACGGTGTCCTGGAGCTGGTGGTCCACCGCTCGTAGCACGCCCGCGTCGAGCAGCACGATCGTCCCGTCGGGGAGGACGACGGGGCTCGGGACCGTGGAGTCCGACAGTCGTGGGCCGTGTTCGATGTCTCCGTCCGGCAGCAGTCGTACGACGCGTGAGGCGGTGGGGAGCTTCCGCTCGCACTCCACGACACGGACTGTTCCGTCCGGGTCGGGGACGTAGTGGCCGTAACTGCGCCACGTGGTCAGCAGGGTGCCGTCCCGGTCGTGGAGCCAGGTGTCGAAGTTGTCGTAGCCCTCCAGGCCGAGGAGGAACCGTCCGCCGTCCACGGCGACGCCTCGCTCGCCGCGCAGTTCGGTGATCAGCCGTCCGCTGTCCAGGTCGAAGAGCAGCGCGGGGCCGAGGAACCCCCAGGCGTGGTAGTCGAGCGAATACGTCAGCGCCAGCAGGCGGTCCGCGGAGACATGGGCCTCGTGCGGCTTCCCCGCGCAGTGGTGACGCCACTCCTCGCGTCCGTCCGCGCCGAGCCTGGCGAGGTCCTGGCCGTCCGCCACGATCCGGCCGTCACCGATGTCGGCCAGGACTACCGGCTGCGCGCTCTGCGCCAGTGGCCGGACGGCTTCTCGCGCCTCGTCCCACATGGGGCCGTCCAGCAGTTGGTGATCGAGCACCTCGACCCGCCAACCACCTGTCACCGGATGCTCTGCGGGTTGTACGGCTCAAGGAGCTGGTCGACGGGTGCGTAGTCGTCGGTGAGGAGTTGGGCGTCGCCGATCCAGGAGGTGAGGTCGTCACCGGTGGCGATTTTCCAGCCGGTTTGCCGGGAGTCCAGCGCTTCCTGGGTCGCCCGTACGTCGATCGGTCGGTCGGAGGCGAGCACCACCAGGTTGCCGCCCAGGGGGGTGGCGGTCGGGTCGAGGCCGATGTCGGCGGCTTCGCCGAGGACGGCGACGTGCTCGAACGTCTCGCTGAGGGTGGCTACTTCGGCGCGTGCGAAGGCCATGCTCCCGTGGTCGATGAGGTTGGCGACGTACAGGCCGTTCTCGTTGAGCACCCGCCGTACGTCCCTCATCGCCTCCACCGTGGTGAGGTGCCACGGCACGCTGACGCCCCCGAAGGCGTCGCCGACGACGAGGTCACGACTGCCGTCGTCCACGCGCCGCAGGCCGAGCCTGCCGTCCTCGACGCGTACGTCGATGCCGGTTCCCGATCGCAGACCGAGTTGCTCGCGGTTGATGCGTACGACGCCGTTGTCGATCTCGGAGACCAGGCTGCGCGTCCCGGGCCGGGTGGCAGCGAGATAGCGGGGAAAAGTGAGCCCGCCGCCGCCCAGGTGGTGGGCGGTCAGTGGCTCGCGTTCGGGGAAGGCGGAATCGACCGCCGACGCGATGGCACGTACGTACTCGAACTCCAGGAAGGTCGGGTCGTCGGTGTCGACGTAGGAGTGCCGCAGGCCGTCCAGGATGAGGGTGCGGCCGCCGTCCCGGTCGGCGTCCGCGACGACCCGTGCGCAGTGGTACTTGGTCTCCGTGTCGCAGGCACCGGGGGCGACCGTGGTGGCGAGGCCGCCGGCCACGACCACGAGGGTGAGGGCGGGGGTGCCGGTCCACCCGCGCGTACGCCACTCGGCCAGCCCGCCACCGACCACCAGCAGCGTGCCGAGGCCGATCAGGATGCCGCTGACCGGCAACCGCGAAACGAGGACGAAGCCGGTGAGCACGGTGCCGACGATGGCGCCGACGGTACCGACGCCGGACAGCCGGCCGACCACGGTTCGGTCTCGGCGAGGCTGGTCAGACGCAGCTTGGTCACGATCGGCGTCACCGCGGAGAGCAGCGCGCCCGGCACGAGGATGGTCCCCGCAGCGATCAGCAAGAGCAGCGGTGCCGCCCACTCCGCGGTGCTGCGCAGCACCGCGGGGGTGAGCGCCACGACCGCTCCCGACACCCCGAGCGAGGGGCCGATGAGCCGACGCGGATCGACCTGGTCGGCCATGCGCCCACCCAGCCAGGAGCCGGCGGCGATCGCGGAGAGGGCGATGCCGATCACCATCGTGCTGGTTTCGAGGGTGAGGCCGAGATAGGGAGCCAGCAGCCGCAGCGCGACGATCTCGACCACCAGGACCGCGGCCGAGGACCCGAAGACAAGGATGGCGGCGGCCCGGGCCCCCAGGCCCTGGTTGCGAGGCGTGCCCTCGGCGACGGGCGAGGAAGACGTTCCGGTCACGGGCGACATCCTCGCATCGCGACGCGCGGGCCGAACAGCGTTGCGGAAATCCTCAGCCGCCGCGCTGCGCGCTAGCCCCCGCCCTCATACCGCCACATAAGTAACCGGATCGCTCCCCGTAACCGCCTCCGCGCGCCCCAGCTTCACCAGTCGGCGCAGATGGGCCTCGGCCTCCGAGACCGCGATGTTGCGGGAGGCGTACGGGATTTGGGGCCAGGGGCGGTTCCACTCCATGAGTTCGGCGAGTTGCCAGGGGGTGAGGGGGGTCGTGAGGAGGGAGAGGAGGCCGGTCAGGCGGGACTCGTGGTGGGTCAGCAACTCCCGTACGCGAGAAGAAGCGGGCAAGAAGGCGATCGAGTACGGGCTGCGGCCGAGCCTGAGCATCGATGTGGTCACCACCGTGCCCGGCGATATGTTCACCCAGATCCGCGCGGCCTTCGGCGGCGAGCGCGCCCGGGTGAACGCCGAGTGC
>NZ_JAAKZX010000284.1 GCF_011045025.1 Streptomyces ureilyticus | reverse complement strand
CCCCCGCCCCTGCCACCGCCCCCACGCAGCACCTCCCGCAACGTCCGGCCGGGCAGAGCCTGAAGGACGACCAGCCCGTCCGGCGTAAAGCCGAGGCTGGCCGGTGCGGGCACACCGGCATCGGTGAGCAGACGGTGCCGCTGATGCAGCGCGTCCACCCGGCTCGGACGTACGACCTTGATGAACAGCCGCCCGTACGAGCCGGTCACCTCGATGACGGCACGACGACCGGGCCGGTACGCACGTACCCGATACCGAACCGGACCACCGCCGCAACCGACGTCCTCCAGCAACCCGGCGAGCGCCACCGGATCGCAGGCCGAAGAAAGAGCGGGCAGCCAGGGGTCGTACGGGAAACGCCACACCGCGACCCGGTTGGCACCGTCCTCCAACACCGTCGCCCCGCGCGGCAGACGCCCGGTACGGGCACTGATCCGCTCCTCATCGGCACGCCCGTCGGCCCCCCGGACCTGCACCCGGTACACAGCGGTACAACTGTCACCGGGCTGATGGTCGACGTTCTCGACGCGCCAGGACAGCAACTGCCTGCCGGACGGCTCCAGGGCCGCCGCCAACAAGTCACCGGCGTCCGGCCCGGTCAGCAGACGCAGATCCGGTACGTCGGTGCCGGCACCGACCGCCTCGGGCACACGCTCGGACGCCGGAGACAAAGGCAGAGAGGACTGCTCAGGAGGTATCGGCAGAGGCACGGGCATGGGCTTGGGCATGGACATGCGCCCGACGGTGCCCGCCCTGCATGAATCGTCCCCGCGCCTTGGATGAAAGTGCCCTCATCTACCGCTCTACCTCTACCGCCGCTCCTCCCCTCTCCGCTTCAGGACTCCGGCGGCGCCTCCGCCCCGGTGTACGCGGCAGTCGTGGCGTCCGCCGCCGCGCGAGCCGTGGCCGGGTCCTCGCCGGAGGCCACATTCGCCTCGTACCAGCCCTCGCTGCTCAGCTCGACGAAGCGCTTGCCCTCGTCGGACATGACCCAGGCCTCCGCCGCCTGGTGATCCACAGGGCGGCCGGAGGAAAGATGCAGACACAGGCCCATGACCATCAGGTCCCAGCCGACACCGACCGCGCCGGGCCCGTACTCCGGCCACTTCGTGTCGTCGTCGACATGGGCGATGTGGTCGACCTCGAAGCGCGTCCGGCCCTCCGCCTCCGGCGTGAGCCGCAGCTCGATCCAGGTGACGCTCTGCTCGAACTCCCACGTGGCGGCGAAGCCCTTGGGCGGGTCGCAGCGCTCGATCGTGCCGTGCGCGTTGCCGTGCAACTGGTACTGACCGCCCAGCCTCAGATCGCCGGAGACGGGCATGAGCCAGCGCGGGATGCGCTCGGCGTTGGTACAGGCGTCCCAGACGTCCTCGACGTCCGAGTCGTACGTCTGACTGATGGTCACGACGCGCGCCTCACCGGCCTTGAACACGCGCTTGCCGACCTGGCGCCGTACGGCGTTGATCTGCTGGTTTACGTCAATCACGACTTGCTCCTTGGAGGAGGTACTTGGTCTCCTGCGTCCCCGTCCCCGTTCCGGCCGGCCTCACGGAGGCGCCGCTCGCGCTTGCCCCGGGCGAGCTCGGTGGCCAGGGCCTCGAGCGGCGGGGTCCAGAACCGCCGGAACCGGTCCAGCCACGCGTCGATGTCACGAAGCGGCTCCGAGTTCACCGCGTAGAGCCGCCGGGTACCTTCCGGCCGCACGGTGGCGAACCCGTTCTCCCGCAGCACCTTGAGATGCTGCGAAACCCCAGGCTGCGATATCCCGAACTCCCGCCGGATGACCTCGCTGACCTCCCCGGAACTCATCTCCCCATCAGCAAGAAGCTCAAGAATCCGCCGCCGTACGGGATCTCCGAGCACATCGAACGCGTGCATACGGAGCACTGTATCACTGCTCACTTATATAAGCGTGGGCTGAGAAAAGATGGCGTACTACTCGAACCACGCCGAGGTCACTCGAAGCCCGGCGGACGGCGCACGGTCCAGTCGGCGGGCGCTTCAAGGGCGGAGGCCAGCCGCAGGAGTGTCGCCTCGTCCCAGGGACCGCCGATCAGCTGGCTGCCGATGGGCAGACCGTCGGGCGAGGTGTGGACCGGCAGTGAGATGGCGGGCAGGCCGGTGATGTTGCAGACGGCGGTGAACGAGATCATCTGGTTCTCGGTCATCCGGAACCCGCCGGGATCGGCGGTGGCCTCGGCCAGGCAGGCTCCGGCCGGCGGGGGCGGGCAGGCCAGGGTCGGTGTGAGCAGCACGTCGAAGTCGCGGCCCCACTGGGCCCGGACCTCCACGGCCTCCTGCTGCAGAAGCGCGGCCATCCGTGTGTACTCGCCCGAATGGCGCGTCTTGGCACGCTCCATCCGGAACCGCAGATGCGGTTCGGCCAGCTCCGGCCGGTCGTAGGGCGCGGTCCACAGTGCCGCGTCCAGGACGGTCTGCGCGTACCCGAGGCCCGTCTCCTCGCTGAAGAAGCGCGGCGACACCGGGAAGACCGCGTGGCCGAGCGACTCCAGCAGCTTTCCGGTCCGCTCGGCCGCCGCCACGCACACCGGGTCCACCGGAACTCCGGTGGGCGCCTCCAGCAGCAGGCCCACCCGCACCGGTACGGACTCCCGCCCCACTTCCTCGGAGAACGGCCGCTCCGGCGCGGGCGCGCCGTACATGACCAGGCTGTCCGGCACGCTCATGACATCCAGCAGTGCCGCCGCGTCCTGCACCGTCCGGGTGATCGCTCCCTCGACCGCGGCGTGCTCCCAGGCCGCCAGGTACTGCGGTACCCGGCCGCGGCTCGGCTTGAGCCCGACCAGCCCGCAGCACGAGGAGGGCATACGGATCGAGCCTCCGCCGTCGTTGGCGTGGGCGACGGGCGCGAGCCCCGCGGCGACGGCCGCCGCGGCACCGCCGCTCGATCCTCCCGGCGAGTACTCGGTGTTCCAGGGGTTGCGGGTGATGCCGTAGCGGGAACTCTCCGCAGCCGTCAGCATGCCCATGTCCGGGGTGCTCGTCCTGCCCATCAGCAGGAAGCCGGCGTCCAGGAACCTGGTCACGACCGGGTCGGTGACCGTGCGAGGCGTGTCGTCACACCCAAGGCTGCCGAACGTGGCGGGCTGCCCGGCGACCAGGTTCACGTCCTTGATGGGTATGGGCACCCCGTGGAAGGCGGGCAGTCCCCCGCCCTCCATCACCGCCCGCTCGGCCTTCAGCGCGGCCTTGCGGACCTCCTCGTCGTTGCGCCAGACGAACGCTCCGATCTCAGGATCGAACCGCTCGATGCGCTCCAGATAGGTGTCGGCGATCTCGACGGGACTCAGCTCACGCTCGCGTACCGCCTCTGCCAGACGCACGGCGGAGTCGAACGGGTCCATGGGGGCTCCAACCTGTAGCCATTTGGGGGGAGTTGAGGGAAGGGGGTGGCGGAGAAGTGGCGGGGCAGGGAGTCAGGCGACGGCGAGCAGCCGGTCGAGCTCCTCGCGGTTGTCCGTGCTGCTCGTGCCGTCGAAGACGACCCGGCCCGTCTGCATGACGATCGCGCGGTCGCAGCGCTCGAGAAGGAGCCCGGCATGCTGGTCGACCATCACCACTGCCACTCCGGTGGCGGCGATACGGGTCATCGCCTCCAGGACCTGCTGGACGAACGACGGCTGCAGCCCCTGGGTGAGCTCGTCCACGACGATCAGCGACTGCCCGGACAGGATCGACCGGGCGATGCCGAGCTGCTGTTTCTGCCCGCCGGACAGCGTTCCGGCGGGCTGCCGGCGGCGTTCGGTCAGCAGGGGAAAGATCTCGTGGGGATCGACCGCGGGGACGAAGCCCCGGCGCGTGGCCAGGCGGAGGTTCTCCGCGACGGTGAGGGTGGGGAACACTCCCCGGTCCTCGGGCATCAGTGCGGCGCCGCGGCGCGCGAGCAGGTCTGGGCGGCCGCGCGGCACGGGGCGTCCCGCCAGACGCACCTCGCCGCCCTGCCGGTCGGCCAGCCCGAAGACGGTGCGCAGCAGGGTGGTCTTGCCGGTGCCGTTGCGTCCCAGCAGGGCGATCCGCTCGCCCTCGGCGACCCGCAGGGTCACATCGCGGACGACGGCGGCCTGACCGTACCCGCCGCCAAGTCCCTCCAGTTCCAGCATCATCAGCTCACCCCCAGGTAGGCCTGACGCACCGCCGGGTCGGCGGCGATCTCGTCCATCGACCCATGGGCGATCACCTGACCCTCGTGCAGGACCACGACGTCGTCGGCCAGCTCCCGGACGATCGCCATGTCGTGTTCGACGACGACCAGTGCGCATCCCGTACGCCGGGAGACCTGCTTCAGCTCGTGGACGAGCGCGCGGGCGTCGTCGGGTCCCAGCCCGGCCGCGGGTTCGTCGAGCAGCATCAGCCGGGGCGCCCCGGCCAGCACCATGGCCAGCTCCAGCCGGCGCCGGTCGGCCAGCGGCAGGGCCCCGGCCTCACGGGTCTCGTCGCCGGCCAGGTCGTCGTACTCGGCGGGCAGCTCGACATGCCGTGGCGCGTCCAGGCGGGCCAGCCGGATGTTGTCGGCCGGAGACAGTGCCGTCAGGACGCTGGGGATCTGGAACATCCGGCCCACGCCCAGGCGTACGCGGTCCTGGACCGGGAGCGCGGTGGCTTCCGCGCCGAAGATCCGCACCTCGCCCGCGTCGGGGGCGAGTTGGCCCGCGACGACGGCGAGCAGGGTGCTCTTGCCCGCGCCGTTGGGGCCGATCAGGCAGACGGTTCGGCCGTCCTCGACCGTGAGGTCCACGCCGCACAGCACGTCCACCGGGCCGAAGGACTTGCGGATCCCCGTCAGCGCGAGGGCCGCTCCCTCGCGGGCCGTGTCGTCAGCACGGTGCCGTGGCGCCGCCGCAGCCGGGGGCAGCTTCACCGCCGGGCCGCGTGCCCATGGGCGGGCCAGCCCCGCCAGACCCGCCGGGGCGACCTGTACGACCAGAACGAACAGGGCGGCGAGCGCGAGGACGTACCAGCCCTGCCACGTACTGCCGAGCATCTGAGCGCCCGCCGTGATCAGGATGGCGCCGAGGAACGGGCCCACGGTCGACTCCCGTCCGCCCAGTGCGAGCCAGACCAGCACGCTGGTCGACAGGGCGAGCCCGAAGACCTGCGGTGACACCAGCCCGGCGGCGGGCGCGTACAAGGCGCCCGCGACCGCCGACACGGCCGCCCCGACGGCGAACGCCGCGGTCCGCACGCGCACCGGGTCGATGCCGGCTTGGGCGGCGCGCTCGGGGTTACGGGACGCGGCGATCAGCCGCGCGCCGAACCGGCTGCGGACCACCGTCACGCTGGTGACGGCCACCACGGCGGCCACCACCACGAGCGTCAGGTAGTAGGCGGAGACCACTCCCCGGCCGCTCACCGACAGCCCGTTGGTCCCGCCGGTCAGATCCGTGAGGCTGTTCGCCGCGTGCTGGAGCAGCAGGCCCACTCCGATCGTCAGCAGGATGAGCGGCGCGTCGGGCACACGGGAGGCCAGCCCGATCCGGACCACCAGCACCGCGATGCCCACGGCCGCCGCCAAAGCCGCTGCCAGCAGGACGGCAAGCGGCCAGCCGTGCTCCTGGCTGAGCGCGACGGCGTAGGCACCGAGCCCGAAGAAGGACGCGTGACCCACGCTGAGCAGCCCCGCCCGCCCCCAGGAAAGGTCCAGGCCGTAAGCGAACAGCCCATTGCACAGGCCCAGCGTCAGGGTGGCCACCGCGAAGGCGCTCAGCCCGAATGGAGCCGCCGCCAGCAGCACGAGCAGCAGCGCGAAGCGCACCGCCGGCCCCACTCGGGCGCTCCGTCCGACTCGGGTGCTACGTCCGAGAGGCGCGGCCGGGAGCCGACGGCGTACACCGCGCGCGGACGGTGCCGACAGCACCTTGACCTGCTCGTCGCCGCGCCCGTGGGTGTCATGGCCAGGGCTGATCATGAGCACCCCGGCATGGGCGTGGTGTCGGCGACGCGACCGAGCTCGCGGCTGACCTCGTACGCTCCACCCGGCTTGATCGTCGCCTGGAACATGTCGGCCTGCAGGATGTGATTGGCCGCCGCGAAGCGGGTGTTCTCGCCGAGCGGCGAGTCGAAGGTCAGCCGCCCGATCTCGGTGTTGATCGCCTCACCGTCGGCGCTCTCGGCCTTCTCGGCGGCGGCCAGGAAGAACTGGATGCCGAAGTACGCGTTGCCCGCCACCTCGGGCATCGGGCCTTTGAACTTGTACGCCTTCCGGTAGTCGGCCACGAAGGCGCGGCTGTCCGGGTCGTCCAGCCGGTCGGTCCAGCGCACGGTGTGCGTACGGCCGTTCACCAAGGCGTTGAGGGCGGGGTAGTAGTCGCTGTCCAACGGAGCGCCGTCGTAGCCGAGTTGCGGGCTGAGCAGACCGAACTGCTTGGCCTGTTGGCTGAACGACACCGCGTCGGAACCGACGACCATGGCCAGCAGCACATCCGGCTTCGCGGCCTTGAGCCGCTTGATCACCGGCTGCCAGTCGGTCTGCCCGATCGGGCTGAACTCCTCGGCGACGACCGAGCCGCCGGCGCGTTTCACCTGCTCCTTGGCGACGCGCAGGTAGTAGTGCGGGAAGTTGTAGTCGGAGCCGACGACGGCGACCCTCTTCCCGTACTTCTCCAGCAGCGCGGGGATGGTCGGGGTGAGCAGCTGGCGCGTGCTCTCGCCGAACCCCCACGCGTAGGGATGGCACTGCCCGGTGTCGCCGAGGATCGCCGTCCCGAACGGGACCTTCGCGTCATCGGCGACCTTGGTCACGGCCTCGGCCGTGTCCCCGGTGATCGTGCCGAACAGCATCGACACCTTTTCCCGCTGGACGAGTCTGCGAGCCAGCTGGGTGGACGTGGCCGGGTCGCCCCCGTCGTCGACGACGACGAACTCGACGTCCGCGCCGTTCACGCCACCGTCCTCGTTGACCTTCTCGACGCCCAGTTCGAAGGCGTTGCGCAGGGCCTTGCCGGTCGAGGAGACGGGCCCGGTGAGCGGCACGATCAGGCCGATCTTCAAGGGTCCGTCCGAGTCGCTTCCGGTGTCCGAGATCGCCGAGCCGCCGCAGCCGGTCACCACCAGCAGAGCGGCGGCGGTCAGGATGCCCGTGCCGGCACGCGAACGCGTGTGAGCCATGACATGTACCTCCGAATCCAGGGACGCGAGCGCAGCGCCGCGACCGCGACGACGATCAGGTAGAAGAAGACCTCGGCCAGCACGTCGGTCAGCCAGGTGCGCAGCAGCACCGACAGCGCGGCGATGGCCAGGGCGGCACCCGCCGCTGTCCCGAGCGCGCCGGGGCGGCTGAGCAGCAGACCGAAGAAGACGGGGACCAGCAGGCCGAAGCCCATGGTCGGATTCACCGCGAGGAGCGGGCTGTACAGCGCTCCCGCCAGCACGGCCAGCAGCCCGCCGAGGATGAACGCGATGGTGCGCAGCCGGCGCGGGTCGGTGCCCAGCAGCGCCGCCATGGCCGGGTTGTCGGCCACCGCGCGCAGGGTCAGGCCCCAGTCCGTGCGGTAGGCGGCGAGCAGCACCAGCCCGATGACCGCGACCGCGATCAGGCCGCACACCAGCCGGTACGCCGGATACGGCGTGCCCAGGACCGTCACCGTGCCGCCGACCGGCGCATCGACCGACCGGGAGGTGGAGGTAAACCACAGCTCCGCCGCCTGCCGCAACGCCATGCCGACACCCCAGGTCACGAGCATGGTCGCCAGCCCGTCCGCGAGGGGACGCCGCAGCAGCAGCCGTTCGATCAACAGCAACAGCGGTGCACTCGCCACCAGGGCGAGGGTCACGCGCCAGCCGAACGCCGGGCCCGTGAGGACCGCCGCCGTGTAGGCGCCCACCATGATGAGGTCGCCCTGCGCGAGGTTCACCACCCGGGTCGCCGCGAAGATCACGGCCATGCCGAGGGTGGTGAGCCCGTAGAGGCCGAAGAGCGTGAGGATGGCCAGGAGTACGTCCACGTGGTGACGTCCTTCCACTTCCGCGGACCGGGGATGAGTGGGACTATCGGCCAATTCCCGCCGCCGTGCTGTCACCAGAGCGCACGCTTCTGGTGCTGGAGTGCAGAGGAGGAACCGATGCCTCTCGAAGCACGGAAGGACGGCACGCTCGTCTTCGGCTACCTGGACCCCGTCTCCAACGACCGCGCCAGGGCGTCCGACGCCGTACTGGTCAAGACGGCGACGCCCTGGGCCGCCGAGCTGCGGGCGGAGCGGTTCGGCGCGATCACCACGTGTGACATCGCCGGCGAACAGCGGGCACAGGTCGTGCCGCACACGTCGGTCTCCCCTGTGGGAATCGACTCCCTGGTCGGCGTGCTTCTGGCCGGAGAGGTGACGATCGAACAGAACGGCCGCCAATGCGCCCTGTCCCCGGGCGACTTCGTCCTCTACGGCGGCGGGCGTCGGTTCCGTCTGGACCTCGGTCGCGACTACCGCTGGTTCCTGATGAGACTCGACCCGGGCACGAGCACGCTCCTGCGGCAGACCCCCGACGCGATGGTCGCCCAGGAGCTCACGTCTTCCCCCGGCGGCCGGATCCTCTCCTCAATGCTCGTCGAACTCGCCGACCGCGGTCATCGCCTCGGACCGCTGTCGAAAGGGGAGATGGGCGAGCACGTGACCGGCGTTCTCCGGACCCTTGTCCGCGAGTACGCAGGCCGGCACACGCCCCCTGCGCACGCGCACCGGCTGCTGCGCGTCCTGGAACACATCGACCGGCACCTGACCGAAGAACTCTCGCCCGCCCGGATCGCCGCCGCCCACCACATCTCGGTCCGCTCCTTGCACGCCCTGTTCCAGCATCGAGGGGAGACACTCGGCGACCACATCCGGCAACGGCGCCTGAGCCGCATCCGCCAGGACCTGGCCGACCCCGCCCTGGCCGATGTCCCGGCATATGCCGTGGCGGCCCGCTGGGGCATCACCGACCCGAGTTACTTCGGCAGAGTCTTCAAAATCGAATTCGGCCTCTCCCCACGGGAGTTCCGCCGCCGGTCACTTCCCGGCAGGTACGCCCCGTAAGGGACGCGGGAAAGTCGCAGGCTTTTGCTTTTTCAGGGGCGCGAGGCTGTGACATTTGCGGCTCCGCCGCGGGGCGCGACCGGCAGCGACGCCCCTTTAGGGGCGCGGGGCTGTATCAATTTGCGGCTCCGCCGCGTGGGCGCGACCAGCCACAACGCACCCGCAGCCGCGACACGCAGTGTCACCCACCACCCCCTGGCGGGGGTCTGGGGCGCAGCCCCAGTTTCGGGAAGGGGCGGGACTGGGGAAAGACCCCCCCCCACCAGCGAACCGCACAGCGAACGTCACATTGACGCCCGCCAAATCCGAGCCCCAGGCTCAACCCCATGACCACGCACCCGTACACGAGATACGTAGCCATCGGCGACAGCCAAACCGAGGGCATCGGCGACGGCGACGAGGCAACCGGGTACCGAGGCTGGGCAGACCGTCTGGCAGAACTCCTGGCGGAAGCCCAACCAGACCTCACGTACGCCAATCTCGCCGTACGCGGAAAGCTGACCGCCCAGATCAAGGCGGAACAACTGGCCCCGGCCCTGGCCCTGAAGCCGGACCTGGTCACGGTCGTGGCCGGCATGAACGACCTGCTCCGCCCCGGCTTCAACGCCGACCAGGTCATGGCGGACATAGAGGAGATGTTCGCGCGACTCACCGAGGCGGGCGCCCAGGTAGCCACCGTCACGTACCCCAACATGGGCGAGCTCTCCCCGCTCACCCGCCGCGCCCTCCCCCGGGTCCTCCACCTCAACACCCGCCTGCGCGCAGTCGCGGACCGTCACGGCGTAGCCGTACTGGACGTGTTCCCGCACCCGGTCACCACCGACCCCCGCCTCTGGAGCCAGGACCGCATCCACGCGAGCCCACTGGGCCACACCCGCATCGCCTCGGGCATGGCCCACACCCTCGGCCTGCCGGACCACGAGGACTGGTCCACCCCGCTGCCCCCGCTCGCC
>NZ_JAAKZX010000283.1 GCF_011045025.1 Streptomyces ureilyticus | reverse complement strand
GAGACAGCCTCCCGCGTCTCCTTCCGTCGCGCCATGCGCAAGAGCATGCAGGGTGAAGCCGTCGTGGCAGGTCACGAAGTTGATCGAGGCGAGCGGGCGGCACCCGCCGGGACGGCGGGTGAGCGCACCCCGCATCCGCCCGCGCGGCATCATGGCCCTGTGCGACTCGAAGCGATCACTTGGGAGCGCCTCGGCGACCTTCTCGCCGAGCGGTTGCTCGGTCTGAAGCCGGACGACGGCAGCCCCTGGCCGCGCATCGCCTTCGACGGAGCCCCGGCCGCCGACCCCGGTGATCTCGCCGAACGCGTGGCCGAAGCCCTTCGCCTGCGCGGCCGGTCCGCGGTCGTCGTCGGCGCGGAGGGCTTCCTGCGCCCTGCCTCGCTGCGGTTCGAGCACGGTCACCGGGACGTGGAGGCGTACTACGACGGCTGGTTCGACACGGGGGCCCTGTGGCGCGAGGTCTTCGGTCCGCTGGACCCCGGCAGTGACGGCCGCGTCCTGCCCGACCTCTGGGATCCGGTCGCCGACCGCGCCACCCGCAGCCCTTACGTCCAACTCCCGCCCGGCGCCCTGCTGTTGCTGCACGGCCCACTGCTACTGCGTCATTGGTTCCCGTTCGACTTCACCGTCCACGTACGCCTCTCTCCGGGTGCCCTGCGCCGACGCACTCCCGAGAGCGAGCACTGGACGCTTCCCGCGTTCGAGCGCTACGAGAGCGAGGTGACTCCGGGCGACACCGCCGACGTCCTGGTGCGCGCGGACGACCCACGGCACCCGGCATGGAACGGCTGACCGCGACGGCGAGTGGCTCTGGACCACTTCACCAGCTCTCTCCCGGCAGGGCGGCCGGGATCCGGGCAGGTGCGGGTGCGTATCGCTTCCTGCCCGGCGAGAATGTAGGGCGTCGGGACTAGCGGTGCGTCCCCGCGCCGCGCCGGCCCGCCGGCATCGGGAGGTACTTCATGACCACTGCCGGAGACATCATGCACCGCGGTGCCCAGTGGATCCCCGCCCACCAGACCCTGGACCGGGCGGCCCAGCTGATGCGCGAACTCAATGTGGGAGCGCTGCCCATCAGTGACGAGAACGAACGGCTCTGCGGCATCCTCACGGACCGCGACATCGTGGTCGGCTGCGTGGCCATGGGCCACGACCCGGCACGCGTCACCGCGGGCGAGATGGCCCAGGGCACACCGCGCTGGATCGACGCGAACGCCGATGTCAGCGAAGTGCTCGGCGAAATGCAGGGGCACCAGATCCGCCGCCTTCCTGTGATCGAGAACAAGCGTCTGGTCGGAATGATCAGCGAGGCCGATCTGGCCGCGCATCTGACGGACGAACAGCTCGCGCACTGGGCCGAGAGCGTCTACGCGAGGACCGCCACCCGCTGATGCCGGGATTCCCGCCGCCACCGGGAACCCGCCCTCGTCCGGCCGGCCGTGCCGGACGAGGAGCGTCCCGGCCGGTGTCACAGCCAGCCGTTGCGCTTGAAGCCTCGGTACAGGACGAAGCAGGCAGTGGCGATCACACCGAGCGTCAAGGGGTAACCCAACTTCCAGTGCAGCTCCGGCATGTGCTCGAAGTTCATGCCGTACACACCGCAGACCATCGTCGGCACGGCGATCAGCGCCGCCCATGCCGTGATTTTCCGCATGTCCTCGTTCTGCGCGACGCTGACCTGTGCGAGGTGCGCCTGCAGAATCGAGTTGAGCAGTTCGTCGAACGCGGCTATCTGCTCGGTCGCCCGCAGCAGATGGTCGGAGACGTCGCGGAAGTAAGCCTGTATCTCCGGATCGACCACCCGTATCGGCCGGGTGGCGAGATCCATGAGCGGGCGGCTCAGTGGCGCCACCGCCCGCTTCAGCTCGAGGAGTTCACGCTTGAGCTGGTAGATGCGCCCGGGGTCGGCCCGTGCGCCGTTCTCCGCGAACACATCCGTCTCGACCTGGTCGATGTCCGCCTGCACCGAATCGGTGACGTTCAGATAGTCGTCGACCACATGGTCCGCGATCGCGTGCAGTACCGCGGCCGGTCCCTTGGCGAGCTGCTGGGGATCGGCCTCCAACTCCTCGCGCAGCGGGCCCAGCGAACCGTGCCGGCCGTGCCGTACCGTGATCACGAAGTGGTGGCCGACGAACACCATGATCTCGCCGGTGTTCACCACCTCGCTGGTCGCGGTGAGTTCGGTGTGATCGACGTAGCAGACCGTCTTGAACACCGCGAACAGCGTCTCGCCGTACCGCTCCAGCTTCGGGCGCTGATGGGCGTCCACCGCGTCCTCGACTGCCAGCGGGTGCAGGTCGAAGAGCTCGGCGATGCCCGCGAACTCCAGCTCCGTCGGCTCGTGCAGCCCGAGCCAGACGAAACCGTGGCCGGCCTTGCTGACCTGTTCGACCGTCTCTACGAGATCGCGACCGCCGGGCACTCTCGTCCCGTCCTCGTACGCCACGCAGTTCACCACTGCGGAGCCCAGCGGAGACCGGGCCGGGTGACTCAAGTCCACACGGGGGCGCCGCCGTGTCAGCCGCGCCACCTTGCGAAGGCCGCTGACCCTGCCCAGGCCTGTGACCTTCCGCAGATTCCCTGCCATCGACATCTGGAATCTCCTCGTGGATCTCTTCGCGCCGCACTCTGCGCCCGCCGCGGCCAGTCTGCCAGCCTGCTTCGGTGGCGGGGGAAGCCTGTGGGAACGGAGTATTCCGCTCCGGTAGTTCTGGCATACGCCGACGGGAGCATCCCCCATTACGGATAAGCGGGACAACTGGGATGATTCCTGCATGACGCGAACCGACGGCTATCTCCTCGACAACCGGCAGACTGAGGCGGGGCAGCGCTTCGAGGCCCTCGCCGCCCTCTTCGACCCCACGACGTTCCGCCACATCGAGCAGCTCGGCATCGGATCCGGCTGGCGCTGCTGGGAGGTCGGTGCGGGCGGCACATCCGTGGTGTCCTGGCTGGCCAAGAAGGTCGGCCCCACCGGACGGGTCGTCGCGACCGACATCGACACCTCGTGGGCGGCCTCGGCCACCCGGGCACCGGTCGAGGTGCGCGTGCACGACGTGGGCGTGGACGAGCCGCCGGGCGACGGATTCGACCTCGTGCACGCCCGGCTCGTACTGTCCCATGTGCCGCACAGGGAACGGGCGTTGCGGTCGATGATCAAGGCCCTTCGGCCCGGCGGACGGCTCCTGGTCGAGGACGCCGACCCATCCCTGCAACCACTGCTCTGGCCTGACGAGCGCGGCACCGAGCAGGAGCTGGCCAACCGGCTGCGCCAAGCCTTCCGCCATCTGCTCGCCGAACGCGGCGCCGAGCTCGCGTACGGCCGTCGGCTCCCGCGACTGCTCCGCGAGGCCGGACTGCGACAGGTGGAGGCCGACGCTTACTTCCCGATCACCTCGCCCGCCTGCGCCGCCCTGGAATCCGCGACGGTCCGCCAGGTCCGCGACCACCTCGTCGCGGCGGGCCACGTCACCGCCCAGGACATCGACCGGCACCTGGCGAACGTGGCGGCAGGCGCCATGGACCTGGCCACGGCACCGCTGATCTCGGCGTGGGGGCGCAAGGCGTAGCCCCGGAGCGACGGTTGGAGACAGCGGCCGTCACGTGTCTGTCTGAGGCCTCCCGCCCACCCGCTCCACCGCGCGCGCCCCCGCTCGGCATCCCTCCGCCGCCGCTTCCCCGGGCCGGCTTCCCGAGAGCAGGGCGGCCAGGAAGGCGCCGGTGAAGGCGTCCCCGGCTCCCGTCGTGTCCACGGGAGCCGCGGGCGTCGCCGGGACGAGATCCCGTACGATGCCCGACTCGGCCACCAGAGCCCCGGCGCCGCCTTGCTTGACCACCACCAGCGGGACATTGCGGCTCAACTTGGCCGCCGCGTCCGCCGTATCGGGCAGCCCGGTGAGCAGGCAGGCCTCGTCCCGGCTCGGCAGCAGTACGTCGATCCCCTCGGCGAGCGCGAGGAACCGGTTCACACCCAGCTCGGTGAGGAACCCCGCCGACGCGGGATCCACGCTCACCGGCACGCCACGCGCGCGTGCCGACTCCAGAGCCACCCTCACCAGCGCCCGGCAGGACTCGGAGAAGAACAAGTAGCCCGACAGGTGAAGCCACGCGACGCCGTCGAGCAGCGACGGCGACCAGTCGTCGGGGTCGAGCCGCAGCGAGGCTCCGCTGTCCGTGAGGAACGTACGCTCCGCCGAAGCACCCGTGTCCACCAGGCAGATCACCGTCCCCGTCGGCGCCACGGGATCGACGACCAGCTGAGGACGCACCCCTGAAGCGATCAGCTCCCGCTCGTGCCACGCGGCGGCGTCGGCACCCACCCGGCCGAGGAGCCGCACCCCCGCACAGCCCCAATGGGCCGCCCAGCATGCGACGTTGGCGCCCGCGCCGCCCGGCACGGTCCGAACGGCGGCGGCCGTATCGGTGCCTGAGGCGAGGGGTCCGCGGTACTGGGCGACGACGTCCGTGACGACGTCGCCGACGACAAGAAGGGCTCCATCACGACGGTCACGACGCAACGGGTTCGTTGCGTCCCCACCTGGCTGCTTCATGCTTCGCCTGCCCAGACCACGGGGTCGCTCGCCCCGGTCACGCCCTCGCCCAGGCCACCGCGATCCGCCCCGCGAGCCGTACGTTGCCGCGTACCGCCGCCAGGTTGGCGCTCAGTGACGCCCCGTCCGTGTGCCGGACCAGATAGTCGAGCAGGAACGGCGTCACCGCCTGGCCGGTCACGCCCTCCGCCTCGCACGCCTGCAGCGCGTCGGCCAGCACGCGCGCGTGGAGCCCGGGATCGAGCTGCTCAGCCTCGGGCACGGGGTTCGCGACGATCAGGGCGGATTCGGGCCCGTCGAGCGCGTCCTGAGCGCGCATGACCGCCGCGACCTCGGCTGGTGACTCCAGCGTCCAGTCCACCGGATGCCCCGAGTCGGACAGATAGAAGCCGGGAAAGCGTCCCGCCGCGTACCCGGCGACCGCGACGCCCAGCGTCTCCAGGCGTTGCAGCGTCGCCGGCACGTCCAGGATCGACTTCACGCCCGCGCACACCACCGTGATCCGGGTCCGCGCAAGGAGCCCCAGATCGGCGGACTCGTCCTGGGTGACCGTCCACTCCCGGTGTACGCCACCGAGGCCGCCCGTCGCGAACACGCGCACGCCCGCCCGCGCGGCCAGCAGTGCCGTCGCGGACACCGTGGTCGCCCCGCTCGCTCCCGTGGCGACGGCGAGCGGCAGATCGCGATGACCCAGTTTGCGGATGCCGTCCTCGTTCGCGATCCGCTCCAACTGCTCCTTGTCGAGGCCTACATGGGGCTGCCCGTCCAGGACGGCGATCGTCGCGGGAACGGCCCCCTCCTGGCGTACGGTTTCCTCCAGTTCCAGCGCCACCTGGAGGTTGCGTGGGCGCGGCAGCCCATGGGCGATGATCGTGGACTCCAGGGCCACCACCGGCCGGTGCGCAGCGAGCGCCTCCCGTACCTCTTCGGACACCAGCACGCGCGTGCCTCCTGTCTGTCGGCTCTCCCCATCATTCCTGGCGGGCGGCCCGTCCGGCCAAACCCTTGCGGCGGCGGGAAGGGGGCAGCAGCCTGGGACCATGATGGACAACTCGATACGTCTTGACCACGTCGTCCTCTGGGTGCGCGACCCCGTCGCCTCGGCCGACTTCTACGAGAAGACGCTCGGCATGGAGCCCCTCAGGGTCACCGACTACGCCGCGGGGACGGTGTCGTTCCCCTCTGTACGCCTCAATGACGAAACCATCTTCGACCTCGCGCCCCTGCCGCTGGCCGCACGCATGGACGCCGTCCCCGGGGCGGCGGAAAGCGCCGGCCACCCGGTCAACCACGTATGCCTGTCCCTCCCCGGTGAGGATTTCGACGCGCTCCGCGCTCGTCTAGAGGAGCGGGCCGTCCCCGTCTCGGACTTCTCGTACGACGCGTTCGGCGCCCGCGGAATGGCCAAGCGCAGCTTCTACTTCCGGGACCCGGACGGAAACGTCTTCGAGGCACGGCACTACGAGTAGTCGGATATCGCCTAGCCGGATATCGCCGTGCCCGCCTTGTGCTTGCCGCGGGTGAACAGTGCCAGCGCGCCGAGCGGCAGCAGCAGGCAGGCGGCGATGAGGTTGAGCCAGCCGTAGCCCGCCTGCGCGACGATGAGGCCCGCTGCCGCGCCGCCGACGCCCGCCGAGGTGTTCATGGTCAGGTCGGACAGCCCCTGCGCGGCGGCGCGCGCGGGCTGGGGCACGGAGTCCGTGAGGAGTGCGGAGCCCGAGACAAGGCCGGCCGACCAGCCGAGGCCCAGCAGGAAGAGCCCCGCCGCGCTCTGCCAGTGGCTGCCGCCCGCGGTGCCCGCGAGCAGCGCCGCGCAGGCCAGCAGCCCCACGGCGAGGCCTATCACCGAGAAGCGCCCGAACCGGTCCGACAACCGTCCCATGATCGGCGAGAACGCGTACATGCCCGCGATATGGACGCTGATGACCAGTCCGATCAGATCGATGCTCGCGCCATGGTGATCCAGGTCGACCGGCGTCATCGACATGACCGAGACCATCGCTGTGTGCGAAACGGCCACCGTCACAAGGGCGAGACGGGCGCGCGAAGAGGCCCGCACCGCGGCCAGCCCGGCCCGTATGGAGCGCGCCTCCGCGGACTGCTCCGCGACCGGTGCCAGCGCGCGGGCGGTGAGCAGCGGGTCGGGGCGCAGCAGCACGGCGACCACGAGCGCCGAGAGGAGGAAGACCCCGGACGCCCACAGGAAGGGGCCCGCCGTCTCCGGTATGCCGAGCCCTGCGACGCTGCGCCCCGCTGGTGCGGCGATGTTGGGGCCGAGGACCGCACCGATGGTGGTGGCCCATACGACGTTCGAGATGGCCCGGGCCCGTCGCTGGGGCTCGGCGAGGTCGGCGGCCGCGAAGCGTGCCTGCAGATTCGCCGACGAGGCCGCGCCGAATGCCGCCATGCCGAGCAACAGCAGCGGGAAGTTGCCGACGGCCGCGGCGATCACGCAGAGGCCCGCGCCCAAGGCACCGATGAGATAGGCCAGGACGAGCCCCGGACGACGACCGCGCGCGGTCATCAGCGCGGCCAGCGGCACGGAGAGCACCGCCGTCCCCGTGACGGTCGCCGTAGGCGCGAGTCCCGCCAGCGACTCCGTGCCGCTGATGTCCTCGGCCAGTACGACAGCGAGCGCGATGCCGGTGGCGACGCCCAGCCCGCCCAGGATCTGACTGGCGATGAGCACAGCGGATGTACGGCGTTGCAGTGCCGATAGCGCGATCGCGTCGCCAGGCACGGCGGACTGCCGTTCGACGGCGCTCATGGTGAACCCGCCGTGCCGGAGGCGTGCGCACGCGTGAAGGATGTGGTCACCGGCGCAGTCTCCCCCCTTTTCCCAACTCGGTCTTCCGAATTCGGGACGCCCTCAGAACAACGGCTCCGGCAGCACCCCTTCCAGCGCCAGCAGCTTCCGCTTCGTCTCCAGACCGCCCCCGAAGCCGCCGATTCCGCCGTCGCTCTCGACGACCCGGTGGCACGGCACGACGACCGGCAGCGGATTGGCGCCCATGGCCATGCCCACGGCCTGCGCCGCGCCCGGCTGACCCACGCGGTCGGCCAGGTCGCCGTACCCCACGACCTTCCCGAACGGAACGCCGGACGCCAGCTCGTGCAGTACCTGGCGGTTGAACCCGGAGATCAGGGACCAGTCCAGCGGCAGCTCGAAGTCGTGCCGGTCACCCGCGAAGTACGCCTGAAGCTGGCGTATCGCCTCGGCCAGCAGCGGGGAGTCGGGTGCCTCGACGGGCTCGGTGCCGAGCCGGGACTCCAGTCGGTCGAGCGCCTTGTCGCGCACCGCCTCCGTGGCGTGGAAGACGACGTTGACCAGGCCCTCGCCCGTCGCGGCCAGCAACAGTGGACCGATGTCACTGCCGACGACGGTCCACACCACCCGCTGCTCGTTCTGCCCATGGCTGTTCATGCGCTCCACCGTACGGTGCACCACTGACAACGCCGGTGGCGCGGACGCGTGCGGCGTCCGCGCCACCGGTAGGCGCTCCGGTCGAGAGCCTCAGAGCTCGTTCAGCGCCGCACGGATCACGTCGGGCTTGTTCGTGATGATGCCGTCCACACCGAAGTCGGCGACGCGTCGCGCGCCGTCCGCGGTGTCGACGGTCCATGTGAAGATCTCCAGCTGCCTGCCGTGCGGTCCCTTGAGCTCCTGGATCGAGGAGACGTAATCGGCCGAGATGGATGTGTGCGTCGAGTTGATCTGATCGCTGAACTTCGCGTACGCGGGCAGATCCGCGACCGCCGGCGTGCCCAGGAAGCCCGTCTTGATGTCGGGCCGCAGCTCATGCACGGTTCGTACGCTGTCCGCGCTGAAACTCTGGATGACCAGCTTGCTCCGTACGTGGCGCGGACCCAGCCAGCCCTCGTTGCTGAGGACCTTGAGGGTGTCCTTCTCGATGCCCGGATAGAGCTCGGGCTTCTTGATCTCCAGCACGAGCTTCTGGTGGTTGCGGGAGACCCGGTTCATGTATTGCTCCAGTGTCGGCACGCGCGCGCCCGCGTACTTGGGGCTGAACCAACTGCCCGCGTCCAGGCGCGCGATCTCCGCCGCGGTGAAGTCCGCGACTTTCCATGGAGCCCGGCCGGGGAAGACCTCCTCGACATTGGTCGTGCGTGCCAGGTTGTCGTCGTGGATCACCACGAGCTCGCCGTCCTTGGTGCGCTGAACGTCGTTCTCGACCCAGCGGAAGCCCAGCTCCGCCGCCTTGTCGACGGCGGCCAGGGTGTTCTCGGGAGCGTAGGCGGAAGCACCGCGGTGGGCGACGACCAGCGGCCGGTCGTCGCCCACCGCGGCGTGAGCGGGGGAGAGGGGCAGAACAAGGACGGCGGCTCCCAGGAGTGCTGTGGTCGTGCCGACGGCAGCGCGCGCGTGCATGCGTACTCCTTGCGTCTGTGGTCACGGGCCGCTCCAGCGTGACAGCAGAGTGTCAACAGGAGGGAGGTACAGGATGGCCACAGATTGAACGGAGTTGCCCGACGGCGATCACCAGTGCCGCACAACTGGGGCAAGGGCGTGTTTCTTTGCCGGAAAATCGTTCGAGCGCTCCGGTGGGAGTCATACTCTCTGCGTCAACCCTGGCCGCCATGGCGGTCCTGGGACGGGGGCGTTGGACGACATTCCGGGACGCAACAGGGCGGAAGGGCAGCCGCGCATGCAGGGCACGGTCGACGGATTCAGCTACGGACTCGTCACACCGCTGGTGGCGTACCTCATGGCCTGCCTCGGTGGTGCGCTGGGCCTGCGCTGCACCACCAGATCGATGCTGGTCGCCCACTCCTGGCGGCCCGGCTGGCTCGCGCTGGGCTCCGCGGCGATCGGCTCCGGCATCTGGACCATGCACTTCATCGCGATGATGGGTTTCTCCGTCCAGGAGACCCCCATCCACTACGACAAGCCGATCACGTTCGCGAGCCTCGGCGTCGCGATCCTCATGGTCGGCATAGGGATCTTCATCGTCGGCTACAAGGGGGCTTCCGGAACGGCCCTGTTCACCGGAGGCACCATCACCGGCCTGGGCATCGCCTCGATGCACTACCTGGGCATGGCCGGAATGCGACTCAACGGAAAGCTCGAGTACAACACTTTCACCGTCGCCGCATCAGTCGTCATAGCCGTCGCGGCCGCGACGGCGGCGCTCTGGGCGGCGGGCCAGGTCCGCGGCTTCCTGTGGAGCGTGGGCGCGAGCCTCGTCATGGGCCTCGCCGTCAGCGGCATGCACTACACGGGCATGGCCGCGCTCAGCGTCCATCTGCACGGCACCACCAACGTCCCCGCCGGTGACTCGCCCGCGGCCCTGCTGGCCCCCATGCTGATCGGCCCTCTCACGTTCCTGTTGCTGGCCGGCGCCGTCGTGATGTTCGACCCGCTGACGGTCATGGGCAACCCCGAGTGGAGCCCCGCCCAGAAGAAGCCCGGAATCCCCGCCCACATGGTCCGCCACACCGGCCGCCGGCCCACGTC
>NZ_JAAKZX010000282.1 GCF_011045025.1 Streptomyces ureilyticus | reverse complement strand
GTGGGTGGGCGGAGCCCGTCTCGGCCGCCGCTGTCCGCGAGTGGCGGGCGGCCCTGGACTCGTAGCCGCTACGGGCGGATGGCAGGGCGGACGCACGGGGCGGTCACCGGGAGTCGCATACCAAAGTGGCAGTGCCGTAGACCATCGGCTGATGACCGGCGTTCCGTCGCTCGCCACACTGAGGGCTGCGCAGCAGATCTCGGGTGGAGGGCGCATGAGTGTGGATATGCAGAAGGAGCCGGACGCACGGGCAGGCCGGGAGGGTCGGCCCAACGAGCCCAACGAGCCCAACGAGCCCACCGTGCTCGCCGAGTCGACCTGGGGCATCCTCGCTCTCTGCGTCGTGGCCGGAGCCGTGGCCGGTGAGCTGGTCAGGCTGCTCGCCGGGTGGCTCGTCACCCTGCGGTGGGCGCCGTTCAAGGGGCCGGCGGAGCTGTTGGACTCGGTCCCCGAGCCGTGGGTGAGCATCGGCGCGGTGACCGTCGGCGCGCTGCTGGGCCTTTTCGCGGCCTTGGTCCTGCTGCACGAGTCGTTGGCCGTCCGTGTCTCGGGGCGCTGCGTGGTGCTCACCATCCGGGAGCAGTCCCAGGAGTTCGCGCGGGACAAGATCCGCCTGGTCTTCCCGGACGGCAAGCAGCTCGTGTTGCTCGGCCACCACAGCGAGGAACTCGCCCGGGAGGACTGCGGTCTGGACAAGCGACGCCTCGCCGACGCCTTCACCGAGCACGGTTACGCGTGGGCGGACGCCGACCCGTACTCGGCCGAGTTCCGGCGCTGGGTTCCGGGCACCCCGGGCCTGCCCGAGGGGGCGAACGCCCTGTTCAAGGCCCGGGAGAAGGCGCTCAAGAAGGAGGGCGACGCCGAGGACGCGCGGGAGCTGCGCAGGGAGCTGGCACGGCTCGGCGTCGTCGTCCGCGACGAGGACAAGCGGCAGTACTGGCGACTGCCGTCCCGGTGAACCACCGTATGGATCAAGTCAGTTGATGTGGCAGCGGTGCCGCGTGCGTCACGATCAGGCCCGAGACGGCCCGCGTCAGGGTGACGTACAGGCGCCGCAGGCCGGTGCGTTCGTCCGGCTCGCCGTCGACGACGGCCCGGGGCTCGTCCAGGACCACGTAGTCGTACTCCAGGCCCTTGGCGAGCGAGGCCGGGACCAGGGTGAGGCGGGTCTCGTGCGTCGTCTCCTCACCCGGGGCGAGATACGTGATCCCCGCCGCCGTCAGCCCCTCGGCCAGCGCCGGGATGCGGGCATCGGCCGCGATCAGGCCGACCGAGCCCTGCTGGCGCATCAACTCCTCGCAGGCGCCCATCACTTCGGAGTCGCTCGCAGTCGTACGTACCTCGAAGAAACCCGGATTCTCGCGGACCGAGGTCACCGGAGTGAGCCCGGGCGCGATGTGCGGAAGGAGCCGGGACGCGTAGGTGACGACGTCCGTCGGGACGCGGAAGCCGGCCGTCAGCTCCTCGACGACCGCCTGCTGCTTGCCCAGGTGCGCCAGAGCCTCGTCCCAACTCCGCGTCGCCCAGGGCGTGGTGCCCTGCGCCAGATCGCCGAGCACGGTCGCCGAACCCGTCGTGCAGCGCCGGCCCACCGCCCTGTACTGCATGGGGGAGAGGTCCTGCGCCTCGTCGAGCACCACATGCCCGAGCGAGTGCGTGCGCTGGACGAGATCGGTGGCTTCGTCGATCAGCACGGCGTCCGCGGCGGACCACTTGGCGGACTTCGTCGACCGTACGGGCCTGGCCCACAGGATGGTCTTCTGCTCGTCCTCACTGAGGATCCCGTCGGCGTGCGCGGCGAGGAAGCCGGCGTCGGAGAGCAGCCGCAGCACGAGCTTCGCGGGGTCGACCGGCGGCCAGATCGCCTTCACCGCCGCCTTCACCGCGCTGTTGCGGGCCACCGCGTCCTGCACCCGATCGTCCGGGGCCTCGCCTGCCCGCTCCATCTGTACGAGCACGGCGTGGGCGATGCGCTGCGGCAGGGCCTCGCGGGCGGCGCCGTAACGGATGTCGCGGTCCAGCAACTCCTGGACGATCTCCTCCATTTCGTACGCCGGGACGCGCCAGCGTCGTGAGCCACGGACCACCACGACGGTCTCGGCCGGCATGGTCACGTGCGAACGGACGGCCCGGCGCAGCACCTCGGCCATCCGTGCGTCGCCCTTGACGATCGCGGCCGGTGCGTCGTCCTTGCCGCGTACGTCGACATGGGCGACCAGGTCGTCCACCGTCGACTGCTTGACCTCCAACTCGCCCAGCGCGGGCAGCACTTGCTCGATGTAGTGGAGGAAGGAGGTGTTCGGGCCGATGACGAGGGTGCCGGTGCGGGCGAGCCGCTCGCGGTGGGCGTAGAGGAGATACGCGACCCGGTGGAGGCCGACGGCCGTCTTCCCGGTGCCCGGACCACCCTGCACACATAAAGTGCCGCCCAGACCGGACCGTACGATCTCGTCCTGCTCCGGCTGGATCGTCGCCACGATGTCGCGCATCGGGCCGACGCGCGGGCGCTCGATCTCCTGCTGGAGCAGCTTGCTGGTCGCGGCGGCCTCTGTGGGGTCGGAGAGGTGCTCGTCCTCGTACGCGGTGAGGTCGCCGCCCGTGTATCCGAAGCGGCGGCGCAGCGCGATGTCCATCGGTGTCTTCTTGGAGGCCCGGTAGAAGGGCTGGGACACCGGGGCACGCCAGTCGATGACCATCGGGTCGCCGTCGGAATCGTGCACGTGCCGACGCCCGATATAGAAGCGCTCGCCCTCCGCCCCCTCTGCCTGCTCGGCGCCCGGCTCGTGCAGGTAGTCGAGGCGGCCGAAGAACAGCGGGGTGTGGGCGAGGTCCGCGAGGGCTTTGATGCGCTCGTCGATCTGGTGGGTGAGGGCTTCCTTGTTGACCCAGTTCGCGGTGACGTCCCGGATGTCGAGGGACTCGACGTCCTCGCGCATGGCACGGAGGGCCGCGCGGGAACGGGCGAGGTGGGCGCGCTCGCGGGCGAGAGGGTCGAGGGAGTCGAGAGGGTCGAGGGGGTCGTCGACGGGCGGGGTGGACACGGCGGCTGCCTCCGGGGCGTGGTCATGCAGCGTGGGGCCTGCTGCGTGGAGTCCTGATACGTGGGTGTGCCTCGTCGCCGTATGTGCCTACGTACATGTCTGAGCGTGTCTGTACGTGTCGTACGGCGGGGCTTGAGCCGGCCGGTTTCCGTCCGGTCGGCGGCGCTCCACGAGGGAGGCGGGCAAGAGCGGGGATTTTAGGACAGGGGCGCACGCCGGGGCCAACGATTTAATGCGCGGACTCTCCTCCTGAGGTACACCCTGGCGGGTACTGCCCCTAGTGGGTCCCTAGGGGGAGAGGTAGGCCCTCAGGCGTATGCGGAGGTCGCGGAGTTTGGACCCGTAGACCGATGTCACCCGGATGGCCGAATCGCATCATGGAAACATGAGCGCAGCGACCTTCACCCCAGCTTCCGGGCCCGCCCGGCACGGTCCGCCGGCCGGTGCGACCGCCCTCGACGACCGTCACCACCGCCATCTCCTCGGCGACGCCGTGCGCGCCGTCAAGGTCTTCGCGACCGCCGCTTTCGATGTGATCGTGCTCGGGGAGTACGGCGAGGAAGCGGGCGTCGTACGCCGCCGACGCTGAGCCGCTCGCGGGCACTCCCCGCGCTCAGCTCTCCGTCAGCAACTCGTCCGCGTCCACGATCCGGTACGCATACCCCTGCTCCGCCAGGAACCGCTGTCGATGAGCCGCGAAGTCCTGGTCAAGGGTGTCGCGGGCGACCACTGAGTAGAAGTGCGCCTGATGACCGTCCGCCTTCGGACGCAGTACGCGACCGAGGCGCTGCGCCTCCTCCTGACGGGAGCCGAAGGTCCCCGAGACCTGGATCGCGACCGTCGCCTCCGGCAGGTCGATCGAGAAGTTCGCGACCTTCGACACGACCAGCACGCCGATCTCGCCCTGCCGGAACGCCTCGAAGAGCTTCTCCCGCTGAGCGTTGCTGGTCTCGCCCTTGATGACCGGCGCGTCCAGATGCTCGCCCAACTCGTCGAGCTGGTCGATGTACTGGCCGATGACCAGCGTCTGCTGCCCCTTGAAGCGCCGTACCAGCGCCTCCGTGACCTTCCGCTTGGTCTCGGTGGTCGCGCAGAAGCGGTACTTCTCCTCGGTCTCGGCCGTCGCGTACGCCAGCCGCTCGGCGTCCGTCAGATTCACCCGCACCTCGACGCAGTCCGCGGGCGCGATATAGCCCTGCGCCTCGATCTCCTTCCAGGGCGCGTCGAAACGCTTCGGGCCGATGAGCGAGAACACATCCGACTCCCGCCCGTCCTCCCGTACGAGCGTCGCCGTCAGGCCGAGCCGCCGGCGCGCCTGCAGATCCGCCGTGAACTTGAAGACGGGAGCCGGCAGCAGGTGCACCTCGTCGTAGATGATCAGCCCCCAGTCACGGGAGTCGAACAGCTCCAGATGCGGATAGACGCCCTTCCGCTTCGTCGTCAGCACCTGGTACGTGGCGATGGTGACCGGCCGGATCTCCTTCCGCGTACCGCTGTACTCCCCGATCTCGTCCTCCGTCAGCGACGTACGCCGCACCAGCTCGTGCTTCCACTGCCGGGCGGAGACGGTGTTCGTGACGAGGATCAGGGTGGTGGCCTTGGCCTGAGCCATGGACCCGGCACCGACGAGGGTCTTGCCCGCACCGCAGGGGAGGACGACAACCCCTGACCCGCCATGCCAGAAGTTCTCCACGGCCTGCTTCTGGTACGGGCGCAGCGCCCAGCCGTCCTCGGCGAGCTCGATGGAATGGGCCTCGCCGTCGACGTACCCGGCGAGGTCCTCGGCCGGCCAGCCCAGCCTCAGCAGCGTCTGCTTGATCTGCCCGCGCTCGGAGGGGTGCACGGCCACGGTGTCCGGGTCGATCCGGGCGCCCACGAGCGGCATGATCCGCTTCGAGCGCAGGATCTCCTCGAGTACGGGCCGGTCGGTGGTCGTCAGCACCAGCCCGTGGGCCGGGTGCTTGGACAGGGTCAGCCGCCCGTACCGGTCCATCGTCTCCGCGATGTCGACCAGCAGCGCATGCGGCACCGGATACCGGCTGAACTGCACCAACGCGTCCACGACCTGCTCGGCGTCATGCCCGGCGGCCCGCGCGTTCCACAGCCCCAGCGGCGTCACCCGATACGTGTGGATGTGCTCGGGCGCCCGCTCCAGCTCCGCGAACGGCGCGATGGCCCGACGACAGTCGTCCGCCTGCTCGTGGTCGACCTCGAGCAGCAGAGTCTTGTCACTCTGGACAATGAGTGGACCATTCACACGAGGACCCTTTCGGTCGGCCAAACGTCCAGTGTGCCTGATCATCGGCGTGTGCGGTCGTGGACCGGGTGGGAGCTTCCTCCCTGGTCCCTCCTCGGCCGCGTCCGGTCCGCGGACGTCAGGGCGCCGCCCCGTGTCCCGTCCTATTGGATGTCTTTTCATTCCAATGAGTGGCGGCAATTCTGATGTGCGGCTTCGGTTCCGAAGAATGGCGGACCGTGCAGGTAACCCGCAGGCGGCCGCTGAGGCCCAACGCATCCCCGCCCACCACGACACTCGGCTACGCCCTGTTCGCCACCAGATGGCTTCAAGCGCCGTTGTACTTCGGCCTGGTGGCCGCCCAGGCCGTGTACGTCTACAAGTTCTTCAACGAGCTGTGGAGCTTAATCCTCCGGATCGTGAGCGGGCACGCGACCGAGACGTACGTCATGCTCGCCGTGCTCAAGCTCGTCGATGTCGTGATGATCGCCAACCTGCTGATCATGGTGATCATCGGCGGCTACGAGACCTTCGTCTCGCGTATCGGACTCGAGGGCCACCGCGACCAGCCCGAGTGGCTCTCGCACGTCAACGCCAACGTGCTGAAGGTGAAGCTCGCCACCGCCATCGTGGGCATCTCCTCCGTCCACCTGCTCCAGATGTTCGTGGACGTCCACCACACCCCCCGCCACTCGCTGATGTGGGGGACGGTGATCCACATGGCGTTCATCCTCTCGGCGGCGATCCTCTGGTACATGTCCGTGGCGGGAGCGGGCGGGGCGGTTGCCGGGCATGCGGGGCAGGATGCGACGCCCACGGACCACACTGGCCAGGATCACGCGGCTGCCCAGGACCACGCGTCACAGGAGCCTGAGCCGAAGCCCAAGCATGGGCTGTCGCCCACGCCGGTCCCGGCTCCCGCCGCCTCGGTTCCGGCCGTCTTGGTCCCGGCGGTCTCGGTTCCGGCTCAGTCGACTGCCCCGTCTACTGTCCCGTCGGCCGCCCGCCCGGTGGTCCACTCGGCGTTCCCCTCCACCGCCGCCGAGCCTCCCGCGTCGTACGAACGCTCTGTGACCAGCCCTATGACCATCTCCGGGACCGAGACCCGTATCCGGGACGCCGGTTTCCCCTCCCGGAAGCTGCTGGAGGACTTCGACGACAGTCACCCTCGGTCCTTCGACCGGGAGACGGTCGCCCGCCTGGGCAAGCTGGACTTCGTCGCCGCCCGCGCGAACGTGGTGTTCGTCGGGCCGCCCGGCACCGGCAAGACGCATCTCGCCGTCGGGCTCGGCGTACGGGCCTGCCAGGCGGGGCAGGGGGTGCTGTTCGCGACCGCCGCGGAATGGGCGTACCGGCTGACCGAGGCACGGGACCGCGGGCGGCTCGCCGAGGAACTGGCCGTCCTCGACGCGTACCCCCTGCTGATCATCGACGAAGTCGGCTACGCCCCCTTCGACGCGGCCACCTCCCACCTCCTCTTCCAACTCGTCGCGCGCCGCTACGAGCGGGCCTCGCTGATCGTGACCAGCGACCGCCCCCTCGGCCGCTGGGAGGAGATCTTCGGCGGTGCCGCCCCCGCCCTGGTCGACCGTCTCGCGCACCACGCGGAGATCGTCCGGCTCGACGGGGACAGCTACCGCACGCGGCGGGCTATTTCATCGTGGGCAGAGTGAGGTTGTTGACCAGCGGCCCTTCGACGTTGCCGACCTCCGTGACGAGGGACTCGGTCGCGGGAGTCGGCAGAGGCAGCGGCAGCGCGGGCGCGGCCTGGGCCTGAGAGCCGAGTACGCCGACGAGGGCGACCGCGGCGAGCAGGGTGGTGGTGGCGACAGCACGAGAACGCATGACGGGTTTCAGGCCTTTCGGAAACACGGTCGGAAGCTCAGCGGGTAACTCAGGCGGGGACGGGCCGGACTCGGGATGCCGAGTCCGGCCCGAGGGGTGCGCGGGGCGGTCAGAGGGTCAGGCCCCCGCCGAGATCGATGCCGATCGCCGCGGCTTGAGAGGCCAGTGCGCCGAGCAGCGCGGCGGTTCCGATCAGGACGGTGGCGACACGACGAGTGGTACGCATGGGACAACCTCTTTCTCGCGCTTGCCTGTTGACCAGGCATTGATCAGGACGTCGAGTGGCTGCCCGGCGACTCGAGCGGCGATGCGAGACGTGCCCGGATGTCCCTCAAGGGAGCGAAGTCCCCGGCGTGGCGTGCATGATCCACCGTGTACGCCCGTACAGGTGACGGGTGAGGACTCGCGTAGGGCGGCCTTGGTGAACTCCGGTCCGCTGTAGCGCCCCTTTAGGGGCGCGGGGCAGTGACAGATGCGGCTCCGCCGCGTGGGCACAACCAGCCCCCACCGGGCCCGCGGGTTCAAAACTGCGCCTCCAGCGGAGCGCCTACGCGCTGTCGTCCGCCAACTCCGCGACCCCCGTGATGCGGTGCAGCGGATACGTGCGGACCTCGTCCGCGGTGTGGTCGTACGCCGTCACGAAGCCGCCCTCGACGCGGATCGGGGCGATGACGCGCTGGCTGGCGGAGCCCTCGGCGTTGACGTAGCCGATCCACAGGGGCTCGCCGGTGAGGACGGCGGCCTGCATGGTGGCGAGGGTCTCGGCGGAGGTGGTGCGGGGGAGGGCGCCGTTCGGGGCCGATGCGGCGGCCGGTTTGCGGGGAGCCGTGGAGGCCAGGTCGCCGGCGCGGATGGCGCGGATCGCGGCGGTCAGCAGGGTGGCGTCGGGGACCGGCGGGCCGTCGGGTACGGGCTCGGGGGCGGTACGCGGCGGGGTGCGGTGCGCGTGGGCGCGCGCGATCAGTACGTCGCCCTCCGCCGACTCCGCGGCGGGCGCGAAGCCCATCGTGCGCAGGCCCTCGAGAAGCGTGGTCGGATCGGTCTGCGCGGCCAGCACGGTGGGGGCGAGTCGGCGCAGCCGCAGGTCGGCGGAGCGCTTGTCGGCGAGGATCTCGTTCAGCAGGGCGTCGTCGTCGCAGCGGACGTACGCCGACGCGGCGCCGATCCGCAGATGGCCGTGCCTGCGGGCGACGTCGTCGATCAGATACGTGAGGGGCTGCGGCACCGGCGTACTCGAGTGCGCGGCGAGGAAAGCGTGCAGGTCGGAGGCGGATTGGCCCGCGTCAAGGGCCCGCCGTACGGACCCCGGCGTGAACCGGTACACCGTCGCCCCGCCCTTCGACTCCACGTCCGCGAGCACGCCGAGCATGTCCGCCAGCGGGCGCTCCAGCGGGCCCGGCGCGACCGCGGTGAGGTCGGCCTGGAGCAGGACGTGGCCGAGGGGCGTGGGGAGGAGGGGCGCGAGGACGCGGCCGGCGCGGGCGGCGGCCGCGGCGAGTTCGGCTCCCGTGAGGGGAGCCTCGGGTGGCGACGCGAGCAGGGCCCGGCCGTGCGTGGACAGTGCGCCCCGGCCGGTGATCCCGAGCGACTCCGCCTCGGACAGGGCCCATCGGGCGAGCCGCGTGCGCAGATCGTCAGTCCCGGTCGCGGCCTGGGGGGTGCGCAGGGGGCGTTCCCAGTGCAGGCGGGCGATCAGGGAGTCGGCGGAGGCCGCGGCGCCCTCGGGGAGCGCGGCGAGCAGGGCCAGTACGCGGTGGCGGACCTCGGGCGCGGCGGAGCGGTCGAGGCCAGGGCCCAGCGCCGAGAGCGTACGGTCCTTGGCGTCCCGGCCGCCGACCAGGCCCGGCGTGCGGGTCGCGGTCAGCCAGGCGGTGGCGAGCCGCGTCCACCGCTCGGTCGCGGGCAGCTCCAGCCAGGCGTCGTACTCGGGGGTCGCGGCGTACCGCTCGTCGGCCTCGCTGTCCGAGGCCAACAGGCCCGCCGCGTAAGCGAGTTCGACCCAGAAGGCGGCGATCGGCTCCGACACGTCCAGGGCCACCGCGGTGCGCTTGAGGTCCCGTACGCTCAGGCCGCCCGCACGCAGCACGGCCGGGCCGCCCTCGTCCCAGTCCTTGAGCAGCTCCTCGACGGTCGCGAGCGCGGTGTACGCCTGGCTTGCCGCCGCCGCGTCCACCACCTGTGGACGATGCGTGACGGCGGGCTCGACGGCCGGCGGGAGCGGTTCCGTTTTCTGGTGCGCGTGGCCCGCCCTCAGATGCAGGGCGACTTCGCGGGGGAGTACGACCGTGCCGGGCGCCGTCGGCAGCAGCAGTCCGCGGTCGAGGAGCCAGCGCAGGCGGGCGGCCGGGTCGGCCGTGACCTGCCCGTACGGCGGGCCCCAGACCAGCCGCGACAGCACCTCCAGGGAGTCGGCCGGGGCCTCGTCGAGCAGGGCCCGCATCCGGGGGCGGTCGGTGAACAACTCGGTCAGCGACGCCACCGCCGACACCGCGTCATGCGTCGTGGGCAGCCCGGCCGTCGCGAGGATCTCCTGGATACGTCCCGGCGACATGCCCGCCGTCGCCTCCGCGACCGTGGGGCCGAGGCCGGTCGGGGACGGGTGCTGCGGCGAGGGGGCGAGCAGTTCGCGGGCCGTACGCACCAGACGCAGCCGGTCGTCCGCGCCCCACACCAGCGCCTGCTCGCGCAAGGTCGCCAGGGCGCGGGGGAGGGCGCCGGTGACCTCGGGGTCGCGCTCGTCGCCGGCCAGCAGCGCCAGGAGCGTGTCGTACGCCGCCGGGTCCGGGGCCACGGCCAGGGCCTCCGCCGTCTGCAGGGCGAAACGGTCCAGGCGTTCCAGGGCGCGGATCACGGATGCGCGGGTGCCTGCGCGGGTGGCGAGCTGGGTGAGGTCGGTGGGGACGGGGGTGATGAGGTCGGGGC
>NZ_JAAKZX010000281.1 GCF_011045025.1 Streptomyces ureilyticus | reverse complement strand
GGTGATCTGGGCCTGCTGGCGCGACGGAGCCTGCTACGACCCCGAGATCCACCAGGCCAACGGAAAGATCAACACGACCGCCGACACCCCCTTGGCGGCATAGAGGTTGACTCAGGAAACTCATGCCTCGACGGTAGGACGATTCGGGCGGGCCGAAGGGGGCTCGACTCATGACGAAACGCTGACGTTCGTGCTGGCCGGGAGGCCCAGGGGCAGCCTCGGCCCTAGCGTTTCCGCTGTGAACCGTGACCTTCTCCGGGACCTTGGCCAGAAGCGGAACCAGGACGACCGCCACCAGGCAGACCGCCACCGGGACGACCGGCACCAGGACGACCGGGATGGCCGTGACGGCCGCGACGACATTCCTGACGATCGTGCCGGCCTTCCTGACGACCTCGGCCGGGACATCGGCCTGGAAACCAGCCAGGACGTCGGGCAGAACGCCGGCTCCGGCAACGGGCAGGACGCCGGCCGTGGCTCCCGTGGCTCCCGCCGGGGCCTCCGCCCCGACCTGTACGCCGCCGGAGCCGCCGTACTCCTCTTCGCCGCGGCCGTCGTCGTCGGCCACATCCTCGAGAACACCTACGGCAACCTGCACCTCGCCTGGGCGCCGCTGTACGCCTGGTGGTCGCCGCAGGTGGGGCCCGGCACTCCGGCCGCGATCACGGTGGCCGTGGCGGTGATCGCGTACGGCCCCTCGCTCGCGGCCCGCCTGCCGTGGCGTGCGTTGGTCCCGGTGACCTGGTTCGTGGCCATGGCCTGGACGTGGTCGCTCGCGCTGATCGACGGCTGGTACTACGGCATCGAGCGGCGGCTCACCACCCGCTACGAGTACCTGACCGTCATCGACCGCTTCGACAACATCGGTGCGACCCTGCGCGGCTTCACCCAGCACATCCTGATCGACTCGCCCGACCACTGGCCCCCGCACATCGCCGGCCATCCGCCGGCCGCGACCCTCACCTTCGTCTGGCTCGACCGGATCGGCCTCGGCGGCGGGGGCTGGGCGGGCGTCTTCTGCATCACGGTCGGCGCCTCCGCCGCCGCGGCGGTGCTCATCGCCGTACGTTCCTTGGCCGACGAGACGCTGGCCCGCAGGGCCGCCCCGTTCGTCGCTCTAGCCCCCGCGGCGGTCTGGGTGGGAACCTCGGCGGACGGCTACTTCGCGGCGGTGGCGGCGTGGGCGGTGGCGCTGCTGGCGCTGGCCGCGACCGGTGGGCGCAGGGTTCCCGCCTTCATCTACGGGTTCGGCTCCGGCCTGCTGCTCGGCTTCACCGTCTACCTCTCCTACGGCCTGACCCTGTTCGCGATCACCGCCGCCGCCGTGCTTCTGCTGACCTGGCGACGGTGGCCCCCCACGCTCCTCCTCCCCCTGCTGGCGGGCGCGGCCGTCGCCCCCGTCGCCTTCACCCTCGCGGGCTTCAACTGGTGGGAGGCGTACCACCTGTTGGTCGAGCGCTACTACCAGGGCGCGGCCTCCATCCGCCCGTACTGGTACTTCGTGTGGGCCAACCTCGCCTGCACGGTGCTACTCGTAGGGCTGGCGGGGGTGACGGGCCTACGCCGGACGCTGGCCACCGCCCCGTCCGCGATCCGCCGGCTCCGCACCGGCACCCCGACCACCACCGACCGTCTCCTCGGCCTGGTCCTCGCCGGTTTCCTCATGGTCCTGGTCGCCGACCTCTCCGGCATGAGCAAGGCGGAGACGGAACGCATCTGGCTCCCCTTCGCCTTCTGGCTCCTGCCCGCGACTGCGCTGCTGCCGCGGGGCGGCCAGCGGGGGTGGCTGGCCGCCCAGGTGACGGTGGCGCTTACGGTCAACCATCTGTTCCACACGGGGTGGTGAGCGCGGGGGTTTCTTTCCCCGAAACCCGCCCCTTCCCGAAAACTGAGGGCTGCGCCCCAGGCCTCGCTGCCTCCGGCAGGGTGGGGTGTCGGAGATTGTGCGCGGCTGCGGGGCGTCCGTGGACGGTCGCTCCCCCACTCTCGGCTGCGCTCGAGCAGGGGGACCCCCACCGCGGCGGAGCCGCAAATGTCACAGCCCCGCGCCCCTACGCGGGACGCGGACCCACCGGCCCACGGGCGCCGGGCTGTAAACCTGTGTCGGGAGGGGTCCCCGTAGGGGCGGCCTACCGTGCTCGTCGGCGTCGACGACGAAGGTGGGCGGGCGATGGTGGGCTTCTCGGTGGCGGTCAAGCGTGGCTTTACCAAGGCCTTCTCCTGGGGTGGGCGTGCCTCCCGAGCCGAGTACTGGTGGTTCGTCCTCTTGCATCTCGCCTGCCTCGCCCTGGCCATCGCCTTGGAGCCCACGCTCGCCCCCCTCGTCTGGCTGGTCATGTTCGTGCCGACTCTCGGCGTCTTCGTGCGCAGGATGCACGACTGCGGCCGTAGCGGCTGGAATTGGTTGTGGTCCTGGGTCCCGGTGATCGGGACCATCGTGCTGCTGGCGATGCTCTGCGACCGGGGCGACTCCGAGACCAACGAGTACGGCTGGCCGCCGGGCTCAAGGGCGGACTGGTGAGACCGTACCGCTGGCCTTCTACTCGTCGGCCTGCGGCATCCGGACGACCGCGGTCCCTCCCTCCAGGTCCACTGTTGTGCGGTTCGGCGGCGCTCCGTCTTCCTCGTCGTCCCGCATCACCAGTGCCGACTGCCGCTCCTTGAGTTCGTTCTGCTTTCCGGGCGAAAAGCTCGCATGGAGTTGCTCGAACCCGGTCGCCGATATCTGGCCCTGCCGGGCGCTGTTCCGCCATGGCAGCAGTCCGGCTCGCCCGGCATGGAGAAGCAGCTGATCCACGAATGCCACAACGGTCAGCAGGATGACCAGTCCGGGCAAGGTCACGAAAACGACGAACTCCACGCCCCGAGTATCCGGGCCAGGGGGCGCCACCGACAGCTCAGTGACGTAGTGGTCGGTACGGGGAACAAGCCCGACGACCTGGTGCACGGCGCCGCCGTTGCCGGTCAGGTGCCGCCAAATGCCGGAATCGGCACGGAAGGTCTACCGGGTGTCCCCCTTGTCGAGCTCCAAGGTCACGGGACCGTCCGGATCGGGGTGCAGATACACCGTCCCCGGCCCCTTCGTGTAGAGCTGGACGTCGGACTCTCCTCCCAGATCACCGTCATCGGCCGTCAGGTAGACGAAGTCGCAGTCCGCTTTCGCGCAGAGGAAGTCCCACGTGCCGCTGAACTCGACGATGCCGGCGCCTGCGGACATCGAGACGTCGTCGGCCGAGATTCCGGTGGCGGAGAACGTCCCGTCGGACCCGAGCTCGATCTCGCCGCCCGTCTCGGAACTGCAGTACACACCAGGCAGTTCGGCGGCGTCGACCGACTCTGTACACCCCGTGGTGAGTGCCGCGGAAGCCGCCAGGACGGCGCAGAGCCACCGTCCACCAGTCCTCTTGCGTATCACGGCCCGAGCGTGACGCTGAACTCGATCACGTGGGTCTTGGGTGACATAGGCCCTTCCGACTTGCCCGCCCCGCCCCCCAGGTGTGCTCTGGAGGCAGGGGCGAGGAGAGAGGAGTGGAGACATGGCTCATGCAGCGCCACGCGCCGCTCGGTGGTACGGGAGTCCCGCGCGGGTCGCAACCAAGCTCACCGCCCCCATGCTCGGAGGGATCGTCTTCGGACTGTGGGCCGCCGCCATCGGGCGGGACGCGGGGCCGATCACCGGCTGGAACGTCCTGCTGGGTGTCGTGGCCGCGGTCGCCTTCGTGGCCGGGTACCTCGGGCTGCGGCTGCTCGGCACGCACCTGCCGCGCGAACTGCGCGCCGCCGCGTGGGCGGGCTTCGCCGGTGTCGCGGTCGGGTTCCTGCACGGCCTCACCGGCTCGAGCGTTCTGAGGTCGGCGGCCGTGGCGTTCGCGGTGGCGGCGGGCGTCTTCGCGGTCGTGTTCTACCGCTTCTACACGACGGAGAACTGACGGGAGCCCCAGTGCGCCGCCCAAGGCAAGGAGAAGAAGGACAAGAGGAAGGACAAGGAGAAGGGGAAGGAGGACATGAGCTGACCTATATGTCCGCTACCTTCACGGCATGACTTCCGACCGCGGGACTAGGACAAAAAGCTCACGCCGGATCCGGTGCCGAAATCTACGATGAGTTTGCTGCCCGGTGGGGGTCTACATCTCAACGACAGCTCAGCACTCGTAGAGGACTGGATGGGGCGGACATGAAAAGCGACCACGTGGCCGGAGGGCCGGCCATCGAGACCGCCGGCCTGGTGAAGACCTTCGGCGACAACCGCGCCGTGGACGGGGTGGACCTGCGCATCGAGCGGGGCACGGTGTACGGCCTGCTCGGTCCGAACGGCGCGGGGAAGACGACCACGGTGCGGATGCTGGCGACCCTGCTCCGCCCCGACGGCGGCGAGGCCCACGTCTTCGGCCACGACGTCGTACGGGAGGCCGACGCGGTCCGCAGCCGGGTCAGCCTCACCGGGCAGTACGCCTCCGTCGACGAGGACCTCACCGGCACCGAGAACCTCGTACTCCTGGCCCGCCTGACGGGCCACAGCAAGAAGGCCTCGTACGACCGCGCGGCCCAACTCCTCGCCGCGTTCGGCCTGTCGGAGGCGGCGGGCCGCCAGGTGAAGAACTACTCCGGCGGCATGCGGCGCCGTATCGACATCGCCGCGTCGATCCTCAACACCCCGGACCTGCTGTTCCTGGACGAGCCGACGACGGGCCTGGACCCGCGCAGCCGCAACCAGGTCTGGGAGATCGTACGAGCGGTCGTCGACCAGGGCACGACGGTGCTGCTGACCACGCAGTACCTGGACGAGGCCGACCAGTTGGCGTCCCGGATCGCCGTCATCGACAAGGGCAAGGTCATCGCCGAGGGCACCAAGGGCGAGCTGAAGGCCTCGGTCGGCGCGGGCGCCGTACACGTACGGCTGCGGGACGCGGAGAAGCGCCCCGACGCCGAGCTCCTGCTCAGGCAGGCCCTCGACGCGGACGTACAACTGGAACCCGACCCGGTGGCCCTGACCGCCCGGGTCGGCGGCAACGGCGACCTGAACGGCTGCGGCCCCTCCGAGAAGGCCTCCCGCGCCCTCGCCGAACTGGCCCGCGCGGGCATCATCGTCGACAACTTCTCGCTGGGACAGCCGAGCCTGGACGAGGTGTTCCTGGCCCTCACCGGCAGCCCGACCGACCACGACCGGACGACCGAGGCACAGACGAAGGAGGCCACGGCATGAGCACCGCGACCCAGACCACCGAGAGCCCGGAACTCGCCCCGGTCCGCACCGAAAGCCTGGCCGAACTGCTCGTCGCCAAGGAGCGGCCGCCGCGGCCGAACGCGCTGCAGACGTCGCTGACGTTCGGCTGGCGGGCGATGCTCAAGATCAAGCACGTACCGGAGCAGCTGTTCGATGTGACGGCGTTCCCGATCATGATGGTGCTGATGTACACGTACCTGTTCGGTGGCGCCCTGGCCGGCTCCCCCAGCGAGTACATCCAGTATCTGCTGCCCGGCATCCTCGTGATGTCCGTGTCCATGATCACGATGTATACGGGCCTGGCGGTCAACATCGACATCGAGAAGGGCGTCTTCGACCGCTTCCGCTCGCTGCCGATCTGGCGGCCGTCGACGATGGTCGGCTATCTGCTCGGTGACGCCGTGCGCTATCTGCTCGCGTCGATCGTGATGCTGACGGTCGGCCTGATCATGGGCTTCCGCCCGGACGGCGGTTTCCCCGGCGTGGCGGCGGGCGTGGTGCTGCTGATCATCTTCTGCTTCGCCTTCTCGTGGGTGTGGACGATGGTCGGTCTGCTGATGCGCACGGAGAAGGGCGTGATGAGCGTCAGCATGATGGTGCTGTTCCCGCTGACGTTCCTCAGCGACATCTTCGTCAAGCCCGAGACGATGCCCGGCTGGCTCCAGGCCTTCGTCAACAACAACCCGATCACGCACGTCGCCTCGGCGGTCCGCGATCTGATGGCCGGTTCCTGGCCGACCGAGGAGATCGCGTGGACGCTGGGCTGGTCGGCGGTGTTCGTGGCGGTGCTCGGGCCGGTGACGATGCGGCTGTACAACCGCAAGTAGCAGCAAGTAGCCGTTGCGGGGTCCGGTCTGCGAGGGAGCCCCCGTCCCCCGGAAGAACGCAATCCGCGTCCGGATGCAGTCACCCCGGCCGTGCCCCGATGGATTCGGGGCACGGCCGGGGTTCTTTCTTGAGCTGTGCACAGAGTCGGTGATCGGAAAATCGGTGTTCGGACGGTCCTCGTCCGACAAGTCCTCTCGGCGGTACTGATCGTCCTCGGCTGTCTCGTCCTGCCGCTCGGCGGGCTCTCGGTGTGGGCGAAGTACGAGATCGGCGACACCCGGCGGTACGTCGCCACGATGGGGCCGCTCGCCGCCGGGCCCGAGGTGCGCGGGGCGGTCGCCGACACCGTCACCGACGGGATCATGACCAAGGTCGAGGCCGGGCCGCTCGAGGGCGAGGTCCGGCAGTTCGTGCGCGAGGCGGCGGGGTCCTTCACCGGTACGCCGGCCTTCCGCACCGCCTGGGACGCCGCGAACCGGGCCGCGCACGACGCCGTCCTACGGGCCCTGCGGGGTGAGCGCGACGACGCGGTCACGGTCGACCTCGCGCCCGTCACCCAGCAGTTCAGGGACCGGCTGGCCGCCGACGGCGTGCCGCTGGCGCACCGTATCCCCGTTACGCACAACGAGATCACGGTTCTCGAGGGCCGGGAAGTGGCCGCGCTCCGGAAGGGTTTCCGCATGCTGGAGTTCGCGAGTTTCTGGCTCCCGATCGCGGCGCTGACGCTGGCCGTCGGCGGCATCCTCCTCGCGGTACACCGCCGCCGCGCGATCATCGCGACGGCCCTGGGCACGGCGCTGGGCGCGGCCCTCCTCGTCCTGGCCACGGCAGTGTGCCGCGCCCTGACGCTCGCCGACCTGCCGCCCCACGTCTCCCGCGCCGCGGCGGCCATGGTCTACGACGCCCTCACGTCCACCCTCCGCACGGCGACGTGGACGATCCTCGCCCTCGGCCTCACGGTGGCCGCGACGGTCTGGCTCACGGGCCGTGTCGCGCGACATCGCGCACGATCCGCAGCGCTTCCTCCAGCTCAGGAACGGAAACAGACGCGAGCCCGAGCCTGACGGCATCCGCCGGGGAGCCCGGCGTGGCGGGCCGCGCGGCCTGCGTGCGCTCGGCATGCGCGGGTGCGGCCTGTGTGGGTCCGGCCTGCGCGCGCTCGGCCTGCGTGGATGCGGCTTGCGTGGGCCCGGCCTGCATGCGTTCGGCCTGTATGCGCTGGGCCCGCGTGTGTTGGGCCTGCGTGTGTTGGGCCTGCGTGTGTTGGGCCTGCGTGCGCTGGGGCTCCACCGCGAACGCCCGCCCCGGCGTCAGCGCCACCCCGTGTGCCGCCGCCGCGGCCGTGAACGTGTCCGCGCGCCAGGGCGGCGGCAGCTCCCACCAGGTGTAGTACGCGTACGGATCGGCCCGTACGCCGAACTCCCCCAGCCACTCCTCGACGAGCCGTTGCCGCGCCCGCGCGTCCGCCCGCTTGGCCGCGACGAGCCGCTCGACCGTCCCGTCGCCGATCCACCGCACCGCGGCCTCCAGCGCGAACCGCCCCGCCGTCCAACCGCCCGACCTCAGCGCCTCCGCGACCGCGTCCACCCGCCCCTGCGGCACGACGAGAAAACCGACCGTGAGGCCGGGGGCGACGCGCTTGGACAACCCGTCGACGAGGTACGTGCGCTCAGGCGCGTACGAGGCCAGGGGAGTGGGGCCCACCCGGCCTTCTCGGAGGAACGACCAGATTCGGTCCTCCACCACCGGAAGGTCCAACTCCCGCAGGGCGTTGGCCAGTTCACGCCTCCTCCTGTCCCCCATCGTCACGGAGGTGGGGTTGTGGAGCGTCGGCTGGACGTAGACGGCGGACAGCGGCGCGGCGCGATGGGCGGCGACGAGGCCGTCGGCCCGTAGCCCCTCCTCATCCATCGCGAGCGGTACGAGTGTGATGCCGAGCCGTGCCGCGATCTCCTTGACCAGCGGATACGTCAGCGCCTCCACGCCGACGCGCCCTCCGGGCCGTACGAGGGAGGCGAGGGCGCCCGCGATGGCCTGCCGGGCGTTCCCGGCGAAAAGGACCCTCTCCGGAGCGGGCCGCCACCCCGGACCGCCCAGCAGCCCGGCGGCGGCCTCGCGCGCGGCGGGCGTGCCGGTGGCGGGCGCCGTACGCGTCGCCTCCGCGAGCACATCGGCCCGCAGCAGCGGCGCGAGCCCGACGGCGAGCAGCTCCGACTGCCCTTCCGCGAACGGGTAGTTGAGCTCCAGATTGAAACGGGGCCCGGCGACCTCGCCCTCCCCGTCCCCCTCCTCGGCCAGCGCCCGCCCCGACGGCAGCGGTCCCGCCCGTACGAACGTCCCCCGTCCCACCTCACCGACCACGAGCCCTCGCCGCACCAACTCCGCGTAGACGCGCCCGGCCGTGGACCCGGCGATACGGCGCCGCCGCGCGAACACCCGTTGCGGCGGCAGCCGTTCACCGGGCTTGAGCCGCCCGGTGAGGATCTCCTCGGCCAGCCGGTCGGCGATCCGCCGGTAGTCCTCCACGCGCGCTCATCTCCCCTCACCCTCAGGATTGCACCGAGGGCAAAGTTCTCATTGCACCGAGTAGTCGATGCCGCCTAGGGTCCACTCATGGCTCCCTTCCTCGCATACGAGGACAAAGGCGCGAAACTCTCAACCCCCCTGCCCCTTGTCCTGATACACGGCCACCCCTTCGACCACACGATGTGGACACCGCAGGTGAGCGCCTTCTCCCCGATGCGCCGGGTGATCGCCCCGGACCTACGCGGTTACGGCGCCTCGCCGGTCGTCCCCGGCGTCACGCCCCTCTCCACGTTCGCCGAGGACATAGCGGCCCTCCTGGACGAACTGCACGTGGAGCACTTCGTCCTGTCCGGCCTGTCGATGGGCGGCCAGATCGCCATGGAGTGCTACGCCCAGTTCCCGCACCGCATCCGGGGCCTGATCCTGGCCGACACCTTCGCCTCCCCGGAGACCCCCGCCGGCAAGAAGTCCCGCAACGACATGGCCGACCGGCTCCTGAGGGAGGGCATGCGCGGCTACGCGGACGAGGTCCTGCACAAGATGGTCGCGCCGTACGCCGACGCGTCCGTGGCCGCCCACGTCCACGGCATGATGACCGCCACGCCACCGCCGGGCGCGGCAGCGGCCCTGCGCGGCCGGGCGGAACGCCCCGACTACCGCGCCCTGTTGACCCGGGTCACGGTCCCGTCCGTGGTGGTGGTCGGCGAGGACGACGAGTACACCCCGGTCTCGGACGCGAAGGCGATGGCGGAAGCCCTCCCCGACGCCACGCTCCACGTCGTCCCGCGAGCGGCCCACATGCCGAACCTGGAACGACCGGGGGAGTTCAACGAGGCACTGGCACGCTTCTTGGGCTACGTCGACGACTCTGCTTGAGCAAGATCTTCATCGGCCGCGGCCTCGCCTCGGCCGATGGTCATGGACCAGCGCACGGTCGAGGGCGCTTCAACGGAGACGGTGCCCTCGTTTTCGACACCGGAGACGCCGACCTGGTTGTAGGCGGTGCTCACCTCGTCGTCGAGGCAGTGGAGCGGAAACGAAACCTCAGCGGGTCGCACGATGACGTCGATCGTCCCCTTGCCCTGACACCGCACCGCGACAATCAGCGCGTCGCCCTTCTTCCCCTTGTCGAACTCGATACTGCGACTCCCGTGCGTCACACCCTGCTCGGCAGCAACAGTCTCGGTCCCGTCCAGCTCCGGAGGCTGATCCACCGAGGGCTGCTCAGAGTCGACGGACGGGCTCTCGATGGCCGCATCCGCGCCGAGCCTGGACGGCTGGGTGGGCTGCTTGGGCTTTGCCGCGGAGTCCTCCGCCGAGCAAGCAGTCACAGAAATGAGCGCAGCCGCAAGGCTCAGGCCGGCAAGAGCACGCTGGGACACGCCGAGGCGTGTACAGCGTCGAGTTGTAGTAATTGGGTCCCCCAAGTATTCGCCCGCAATGCCGCGATCATGACAGGGCATTGAGCCGCGACAAAGAACTTTCATGCCTTCTGAGCAGAAACTGAGGCTCGGCGTACGCGACTCGCACACGTAGGGCCCCGGGCGGGTGCGCCCCGTCAGGGGCGCGGGGCTGTGTCAATTTGCGGCTCCGCCGCGTGGGCGCGACAAGCCACAACGCACCCGCAGCCGCGGCACGACTGTCACCCCCACCCCGATAGG
>NZ_JAAKZX010000280.1 GCF_011045025.1 Streptomyces ureilyticus | reverse complement strand
AGGCAGTAGGGGTCTGGGGGCGCAGCCCCCCGTTTCGGGAAGGGGCGGGGCTGGGGAAATGAACCCTCCCCGCACCCGCCCCGTCTTTGAGGGAGGATTCAGGCAGAACGGAAGGTGCGGACTTGAGTACTGCTACGGCTGAGGCAGACGAGTGGGCCGACGCGCCAGCGGCACGGCGGCCCGGGCGCGCGGCCGGCGCCTGGATCGCCGCCCTGCTGCTCCTCGGCGTGAGCATCGTCGTAGGCTGCCGCATCGCCGACACGGACGGCATCACCCCCGTACCGCAGGTCATCGCGTTCCTGCCCTGGCTGCTCGCCCCCACCGGCCTCGCCCTCCTCCTCGCCGCCCTCGCCCGCTGGCGCGTCGGCCTCGTATGGGGCGTGCTCGCGGCAGCGGCGGTCGCCTGGTTCATCGAGCCGTACGGGAAGACGAGCGAGCCGAAGGGCACGCCGGTCGCGGAGCTGCGCGTGCTGACGTCGAACGTGGAGTTCGGCCAGGCCACCGACGAACTGATCGAGACCGTACGGAGCGAAAAGCCGGACCTCGTGTTCGTCGAGGAGTGCGAGACCACCTGCGACGAGAAGCTGACGCAGGCCTTCGGCGGCGACCGAGCGCCGGGGGCGAGAGGCACGTACCCCTACCGCCAGGCCGTGAAAGGGAACGGCTCGGACGGCTCCGTCATCCTCAGCCGGTACCCCCTCAAACCGGCCCCCGGCATCAAGGGCACCCTGGGCATGCCCGGCGCGACCGCCGACGTGAAGGGCCGCGAGGTGAGGGTCCAGCTCGCCCACCCCATGCCCCCGCTCCCGGCCCACGTGGAAGACTGGCAGCGGGAACTCCGCGCCCTCCGCGACTACTCTGCCGCGGACAAGACCCGCCCCACCATCCTCGCGGGCGACTTCAACGCCTCCCAGGACCACGCCGCGTTCCGCCGCATCCTGGACACGGGCCTGCGCGACGGCGCCCGTCTCACGGGCGACGCCCGCACGCCTACCTGGCCGGCCCGCACCGTCCCAGCCTTCGGCACCCAGATCGACCACATCCTGGTCTCCGAGGACTTCGCGGCGAACAAGGCCCGTTTCCTGAACCTGAGGAACACGGACCACCGCTCGCTCCTCCTCGACGTGACCCTCCACGAGCGCGACTGACGCCTGTCGGCTGAAACGCGGTGTGGGCCGCCCCTGTGCAGGAGGGGCGGCCCACACCAGTGGGGGGTGGCGACTTGCGGTCTATGGGGTTTTCGGTACGAGGCTGACGAGGCCGTACACGCGCTACCGGCCCTGGTTCACCTTGTGCAGGGCCTTGGCCAAACCGTTGGTCCACAGGCGCTCCACCTCGGCGCGCTCGTTCGCGTCGGGGTTGGCATTGGTGCAGGACGGGCCGGGGCCGCCGCCCGACATGAGTTCGCTGCAGGGGCCCTCGTAGTGGTCCGGCAGGCCGAGGACGTGGCCGGTCTCGTGGGCGGTCACGCGGGTGGAGTCGTACTCCTCGTTCTGCGCGTAGTCGAGGAAGATGTAGCCGCCGCCGTGGCCGTCCGTGGAGGCGTACGAGCCGCGCGGATCGTTGCCCTCTCGGTACTCGAAGTCGGCGCTGCTGCCCTCCTGGAGCTGGACGTTCGCGACCGAGCTGTTCCAGATGGAGGTGGAACGGTCTATCTGGGCCTTGAACTTGGGCGCGTCGGAGGCGTCATAGGTGACGGTGACCGCGGCGGCACCCGGGTTCGCGGCCCGCTTCTCGGCCACGGACTTCAGTACGGCCTCGAAGAACGCCTTGTTGGCCTTGGCCTCTTCGGACGAGCCGTGGTACCCGGTGACGGAGTTCGCAGGGGCAGCCGGGGTTGCCGCCGACGCCGGGGCAGCGCCGAACGCACCGGCCGCGAGGCCGAGTCCGACCGCGGCGGACAGCACGGCTCTGGACTTGGACGTCCTTATGGTGGGCAGGGACAGGCGCACGATGATGACTCCTTGAGTGGGGGGTGAGTCGTCGTCATCGGTGAGTGTCGACGCCTGTGCGCCCGCTGTGATGATGGCAAGTGGCGATAGCACGGCGCTATCAGTCAGATCAGTCACCAACTCGCCCACTTCGGAGGCGATTTGTGCGTCTGGTGTGACCGAGAAGTGCGCCCTACGCTCAGCCCATGGAGCTTGAGGTCAGGCACCTCCGTGCGCTGTGCGCCATCGCCGACACCGGCAGCCTGCACCGCGCCGCACGCCAACTCGGCGTCGCCCAGCCCTCGTTGAGCACCCAGTTGCGCCGGATCGAACACGAGCTGGGCGGCGCCCTGTTCACCCGCGAACGCACCGGCTGCCGCCCGACGCCGCTCGGCCACGTGGTCCTGGGCCGCGCCCGCCCCCTGGTGGCCGAAATGCACGCCCTCGTCGCGGAGGCCCGTACCGCCGCCGCCACCGTGGACGGACCCCAGCTGCGGATCGGCTCCACCGCGAGCCGGGCCCTCGCGGGCTGGCTGCGCCGGCTGCGCGCCCGCAACCTGGAACCCGTCCTGCAGATGGACGTCTCCCCGAACGCGTTGCTGCGCATGCTCGCCGACGGACAGCTCGACGTCGCCTTCGTGCACGAGGTGGAGGGCAGCCCGCTGCGTATTCCTCCTGAGCTTGAGCTACGCGTGTTGATGGAACGCGAGCCGCAGTTCGTGTCGCTGCCACCGGACCATCCGGCCGCGGCGAAGCCCGAGGTCAGCCTGCGTGATCTGGCCGAGGACCGCTGGATGGTCGACCCGGCGGTCGACGGGGAGTGGGACGCGGTGCAGCGGATGTTCCGCGCGGCCGGCGTCAACCCGCATGTCCTGCACGGCGACTACTACACGACGGACGCCCTGGTCGCCACGGGCGAGGTGGTCGCCGTCTGCCAGCCGACCCACGTCGACGGCCCCACGATGGCGGTACGCCGCATCCACGGCGACCCCCTCGGCGTACGCCTGCTCCTCGCGGCCCGTACGCAGGAGGAGCTGGACGCCGTCTATCCGGAAGTGGAGGAGGCGTACGAGGAGGTCGCCCTGCAGGCGCCCGGGTATCGCGAGTGGCTGGAAAAGACCGGGAAGGCCCCGAATAAATCGGGGCGCCCCTCCGGGGAGGGGCACCCCATGCCCGTACACGTCAGAACGTGACGCTCAGACGCCGATGTCGCGGCCGTCCTTGCGGTACACCGCGACCACCGACGGGCGGACGTACGTGCCCGGGCCGTCGGGCCAGGTGCTCGCGGGGTTCTCGACGGTGGCGTCGTCGATCTCGCCCGGGTGCTGGACCGAGACCAGGACGCGGCGTTCCTGGACGATCGGGCCGCAGGTCTCGGCGCCCTTCGGCATGGTGAGGAACTGCTTCAGCTCACCGCGCCGGTCACCGCGCGTAGCTACGCCGAACAGACCGTCGTGGTAGCCGAGTTGGGCACCGTCAGTGGAGATCCACAGGTTGCCGTACCGGTCGAAGGCCACGTTGTCCGGGCAGGAGATCGGGCTGACCTTGTCCTTCGGGAAGCCGGCGAAGTAGGTCGCCGGGTCCTTCGGGTCGCCGGCCACCAGGAACAGCGACCAGGCGAACTTCGTGCTGTCGGCCCGGTTCCAGCGCTCGGTGAGCTCCAGGACGTGGCCGTGCTTGTTGGCGTTGCGCGGGTTGGCCTCGTCCGCCTTGGCGTTCGTACCGACACCGCGGTTGGTGTTGTTGGTGAGGGCGACGTACACCTTGCCGGTGTGCGGGTTCGGCTCGATGTCCTCGGGCCGGTCCATCTTGGTCGCGCCGACCTTGTCACCGGCGAGGCGCGTGAAGACGAAGACCTCCTCGGCGGTCATGCCCTCGACGTGCGAGACGGCACCCTTCGCGGTGGCGGTGGCCAGCGGGATCCACGTACCGCTGCCGTCGAACTCGCCGTCCTTCGGCAGCTTGCCCGTGCCGTCGATCTCGATCGCCGGGGAGTCACCGGTGAGCTTGGCGACGTACAGCGTGCCCTCGTCGAGGAGCGTCAGGTTGTGCTCGCGGGCCCGGCGGCTGTGGCCGTGGGCCATCCGCTTGGTGCCGACGAACTTGTAGAAGTAGTCGAAGCGTTCGTCGTCACCGGAGTAGACGACCGGGCGGCCGTCGTGCGTGAGACGGACGGTCGCGCCCTCGTGCTTGAAGCGGCCGAGCGCGGTGCGCTTGCGGGGCGTGGAGGTGGGGTCGTACGGGTCGAGCTCGACGACGTAGCCGAAGCGATGGACCTCGTTCGGCTCCTTCGCCACGTCGAACCGCTTGTCGAACAGCTCCCACTTGCGCTCGGAGGCGGCGGTGCCGATGCCGTACCGCTTGTCCGTCGCCCGGCTGCTGTTGGCGAAGTACTGGTTGAAGTTCTCCTCGCCGTGCAGCGTCGTGCCCCAGGGGGTCTCGCCGCCCGCGCAGTTGTTGAGCGTGCCGAGGACCTTGGTGCCGGTCGGGTCGGCGGAGGTCTTGAGAAGGTCGGACCCGGCGGCCGGGCCGGTGACCTTGAACTCGGTGGTGGCGGTGACGCGCCGGTTGAGGGGGTGACGGGGAACGGGGGTGAGCTTGCCGCTCTTCCGCTCCTCCTCCACGACCACGACGGACAGACCGTGTGCGGCCCAGGCGATCTCGACCTGCTCGCGGGTGGGGTTCGCGTCGTCGTACCCCTTGAACATCAGAATCTCGTCCGTGTACTCATGGTTCGCCACGAGCACCTGACGGCCGCGCTCGCTCCACAGCGGAAGCAGCCCCAGGTAGTCGCAGTTGTAGCCGAACTGGCCCGCCTGCGCCTTGGCGCTCTGCTTGTCCGGGTCGAAGGCGGGGGCGCCGCGGAGGATGGGCTCGCCCCAGCGGATGACCACGTTCTGGGCGTAGCCCTCGGGGATGGTCACGGTGTCGGCGGTGTTCGGCGCGACGGGCGTGAACCGCAGGCCGCGCGCTCCCTTGCCGCCCTTGTTGTACGAGGCGGGGGCCGCGCCCTCGCCGGTCTGCGCGACGGCCTCCGGGGCGCCGGCGCCGACGACCGCACCCCCGGCTGCCGACGCGACCGTCACCACGGCGGCGGCCCGCATCATGGAACGGCGGCTGAGCGCACCGGCGATGACATCGCCGACGTACTCGTTGGTGCTGGTGTTGGGCACCTCGTGGAAGCAGGCGTCACCACACCGGAATCTACACGTCATCGCAGAACGGCCACCGGGGTGCGATCCGGTGGAGCCGATCAGTGGCAGCAGGTTGCGCACGGTCCCTCCCAATATTTCCTGGGTCTGGCGTGACGCTAGGGGCACGCGCGTTCGGCAAGACTGCCGCAAGGTGAACACGGAGTGAATGTGAGGGAGTTGGCGGCGTGCTGATGCTGTGCTGACGTCGGCAGTCCGGGTCGATACCCGATCGAGTTCGGATCGAGTTCCGGCCCTGAAGAAGATCTCCAAATCTGGCGGCTAACCTTACGTGTCCGTCCTGGCCAGGGATTGACGGAAACAACTCATGCGAAGGGTTGCGCTCATGGGCATTCTCAACCTCCTGCGAAACGCATTCGGAAAGTCACGCAAGGGGCGTACGTCCGAGGGTGCCGATGTGCCTGCGGCAGCTGAGCGGGGGGCTTCGGCCACGGTCCCGGCTCCGGCTGCGGAGCCGGCACCGGCAACCGAGCCCGCGCCTCCGGCGGCTGAACGGGTGACTCCGGCGGCTGAGCGGACGGCTTCCGAGGCGGCGCCTCGGGGGGCTGAAGGGGCGGCTTCCGAGCAGGTGCCTCCGGCGGCTGAACGGGCGGCTTCCGAGCAGGTGCCTCCGGCGGCTGAACGGGCGGCTTCCGAGGCGCGGGCTTCGGCGCCCGCACCGGCGAGTGAGCCCAACGGCTCCGCCAAGGGCTCCGCTGTGGATGACCTGGTGTCGGCGGCGTTCGACAACGTGACGGTGCCGGTGCCTGCGGCGCGGAACGGGGAGGGCGCGGCTGAGCCGGAGGCCCAGGCTGCGGCGGCCGAGCCTGAGGCGGCTGAGCCTGAGGTGGAGGCCGAGCAGAGGGCTGCGGCGGCTGAGCCGAAGGCGGAGCCGGAGCCTGCTGCGGAGGAGGCCCCGGTGGCAGAGGCGGAGCCCGAGGTTGAGGCTGCCGCTGAGGAGCCGGTGTCCGAGGTGGCTCCCGAGCCGGAGCCTGCGGCGGCTGAGGCGGAGCCGGAGCCGGTCGTCGAGCCGGAGCCCGAGCCCGTTGCGCCTGAGCCAGAGCCCGTCGTGGCCGAGGCGGCTCCGGAAGCCGAGGCCGAGGAGGCGCCCGCCGCCGAGGCGATCCCGACGCCCGCTCCCGAGCCGGAGCCGGAGCCGGAGCCGGCCGCCGCCGAGGTGGCTCCGGAAGCCGAGACCAAGCCTGAGCCCGTCGCCACCGAGGCGACCCCGGCACCCGCGCCGGAGGCCGAACCGGTCGTCGCTGAGGCGACCCCGGAATCCGCGGCCGCGCCCGAGCCTGTCGTCGCAGCAGACGTCAGCCCGGAGCCCGAGCCGGAGCCTGCCGCTGCCGAGGTGGCTCCGGTCGCCGCGCAGGCGGACGAACCCGTCGACACCGCCCAGCTGCCGCAGGCGCTCGTCACCGCCTACAACGCGGCCCGCGAAACCCTCACCACCCGCAACCTCACCGGCACGACCGCCAAGGTCTACCTCGTCCTGGACCGCTCCGCCTCCATGCGCCCGTACTACAAGGACGGCTCCGCCCAGGCCCTTGGCGAACAGGCCCTCGCCCTCGCCGCCCACCTCGACCCCGAGGCCAAGGTCCACGTCACGTTCTTCTCCACGGAAGTGGACGGCACAGGCGAACTCACGCTCACCGACCACGAGAACAAGATCGACGACCTGCACGCAGGGCTGGGCCGCATGGGCCGTACCAGCTACCACACCGCCATCGAAGAGATCATCAGCCACTACGAGAAGTCCGGCACCAAGGACCCCGCCCTCGTGATCTTCCAGACGGACGGCGCCCCGGACGCCAGGACCCCCGCCACCCAGTCCCTCACGGACGCGGCGAAGAAGCACCCCGCCGTCTTCTTCTCCTTCATCGCCTTCGGCGACCCGCAGAACAAGGCCTTCGACTACCTCCGCAAGCTCAAGACGGACAACACGGCCCACTTCCTGGCCGGCGAAACCCCACTCGAGCTGACCGACCAGGAGCTCTACGAGGGCGTACTGGCGAACTGGCGCCTGTAGCGGTACACGCGCCGCACACTCGTCGCACAGCCGCCGGGGGGGGCGGACAGGACCGGGAACCGGCATCCTGTCCGCCCCCCGAAACGCGTGTGAGTCGATCTCCATGGGGCCAGTAGGATTTCGACCATGGCGGCCACTGGATCCGAGAAGCAGGGTGAGAAGGCGTACTACGTCTCCACCCCCATTTACTACGTCAACGACGCTCCTCACCTGGGCCACGCCTATACGACCGTCGCAGGCGACGTGCTCTCGCGCTGGCACCGCCAGCGCGGTGAGAAGGTGTGGTACCTCACCGGCACGGACGAGCACGGTCAGAAGATCATGCGCACCGCCGAGGCGAACGGCGTATCCCCGCAGGACTGGTGCGACAAGCTCGTGGAGGAGGCCTGGAAGCCCCTCTGGGAGCACCTGGAGATCGCGAACGACGACTTCATCCGCACCACCCAGAAGCGGCACACGGACCGTGTGCAGGAGTTCGTCCAGGACCTTCACGACAAGGGTGAGATCTACAAGGGCGGCTACGAGGGCCCGTACTGCGTGGGCTGCGAGGAGTACAAACTCCCCGGAGAGCTGCTCGACGGCGAGGGTGAGTACGCGGGCCAGAAGCTCTGCCCCGTTCACAAGAAGCCGGTGGAGCTCCTCAAGGAGGACAACTACTTCTTCAAGCTGAGCGAGTACGGCGACAAGCTGCTCGCCCACTACGAGGCCAACCCGGGCTTCATCCAGCCCGAGTCCGCGCGCAACGAGGTCGTGAACTTCGTACGCCAGGGCCTTCAGGACCTGTCGATCTCCCGCTCGACGTTCGACTGGGGCATCCCCGTCCCGTGGGACACCAAGCACGTGATCTACGTATGGATCGACGCGCTGCTCAACTACGCCACGGCGGTCGGCTACAACGAGAACCCGGAGAAGTTCGACTCGACCTTCCCGGCCGACGTCCACCTGGTCGGCAAGGACATCCTCCGCTTCCACGCGATCATCTGGCCGGCGATGCTGATGGCGAACGGCCTGCCGCTGCCCGGCAAGATCGCCGCCAACGGCTGGCTGATGGTCGGCGGCGAGAAGATGAGCAAGTCGAACCTGACGGGCATCAAGCCGCAGGACCTGACGTCGCACTTCGGCGTGGACGCGTACCGCTGGTACTTCCTGCGGGCCATCGCCTTCGGGCAGGACGGCTCCTTCTCGTGGGAGGACTTCACGGCCCGCTACACGAGCGAGCTGGCGAACGACTACGGCAACCTGGCGTCCCGCGTCGCGGCGATGGTCGGCAAGTACTTCGGCGGCACTCTGCCCGAGGCGACGGCGGCGGGCGAGGCGGAGGCAGCGATCCGCGACGGCCTCGCCAAGGCGGTCACGGAGGCCGACCGGAAGATCGGCGACGAGCTGGACTTCCAGGGCGGCATCCTGGCGGCGTTCGACTTCGTCAAGCAGGTCAACGGCTACATCTCGGACCAGGAGCCGTGGAAGGTGGCCAAGGACCAGTCGGAGGAGGGCCGGGCTCGCCTCGCCACGATCCTCTACACGGCCGCGGAGTCCCTGCGCGCGGTGGCGGTCCTCATGAACCCGATCATGCCGGACACCTCCCAGAAGCTCTGGGACTCCCTGGGCGCGGACGCCTCCCTCGGCGCCCTCGCGGACCAGAAGGTCCAGGAGGCGGCCGAGTGGGGCAAACTCCCGGCCGGCTCGACGGTGACGAAGGGCGCGGTCCTCTTCCCGCGCCTTGAGGAGAAGCCGAACGCGTAGGGCTTCCGCCCGCGAGCACGAGGGCCCGGTTACGTCGTACGACGTAACCGGGCCCTTTGCTTCTGAAGGATCAGCTTCCCGAGGCGTACGTGACGAAGTCCGCCCAGGCTTCCGGCGCCAGCGCGAGTTGGGGGCCGCCTGTGTTCTTGGAGTCGCGGACGTGCACCGTGGCAGGGCAGGTGGCGATCTCAACGCAGGAGTCACCTTCGCTGCTGCTGCTGTAGCTGCTCTTGAACCACGCCAGCTCGGAGGTGCCCCCGGCCGAGGCGTTGCGGATCATGTGTCCCCCAGCAATCGTTCGATGAAGGCCGATGACTCACGCGGGGTGAGAGCCTGAGCCCGGATGATGCCATACCGCAGTTCAAGGATACGGAGCTGCCTGGGATCGGAGACCGGTCGGCCAGTGGCCACCTCCGGCGAACGTCCCACGGCCGAGCCGTCAGCGAACTTCAACACTTCGATACCTCCGGCCAGTCCGGCATGCTCCTCGCGATCCATCGGCATCACCTGAAGCTCGACGTTCCGCAACTGCCCGGCCTCCAGCAGGTGCTCAAGCTGGCCGCGCAACAGCGCCCTTCCTCCGAGCGGACGCCGAAGCGTCCACTCCTCCAGGACGAAGCTGAGTTCAGGCGCGGGATCCCGCTCGAACACCGACTTGCGAGCCACCCGCGCGGCGATGAACCGCTCCACCTCGTCCTCGGTGTACGCCGGCCGCCGCATCAGCAGCAGCCCCCGTGCGTACTCCGGCGTCTGCAGCAACCCGTGGATGTTCAGCGGATCGTAGAGCTGAAGTTCGACCGACTTGGCTTCCAACTGTGCGAGGTCCCGAACCTTCTTCGGATACCGGACCTTCGCCACGTCCTCCTTCATCGCCGATCAGCCCACCCGCATCCAAGACATCGTCCGCCTTGTCCAGATACTCACCCCGAGGGATCCGCTTCCCGGCCTCGATCTTGTAGACGAGGTCTTCCCCGTACCCCACCGCCACCCCGAACTCGGCCGCCCGCATCCCCACCGCTTCCCGCCGCAGCCTGAGCTGCCGCCCCACGGTCGCGATGACCGCCAGGCCCCAGTCGTCGTCCGGGTCGACCTCCCAACCCGGCTCATCCGCCTCGCTCTTGAGCCGACGTACCTCGCCGTCCACCGACATACCGCACCCTCCGTCGTACCTCCGTGCCGCAACGCCCGTACCCCTACGGCCCGTTCCGACAGCCCGGACAACAGCGGACAAGGCCCGGACAGTCACCGTACGCATCGGCGTCGTCACTGTTCACGGTAAACATGCACCGCCACGCTCAATGCCGTGAACAAGAAAAAGTCCCCCCAACTCGACGCCCCAGCCCGCCACTTCAGCG
>NZ_JAAKZX010000027.1 GCF_011045025.1 Streptomyces ureilyticus | reverse complement strand
CTGCGGGAGTTGGTGGTGTCGTTCGTGGTGCCCGGTCCCGCCGGGGTGGCCATCCGGGACCGGCTGCGTGTGTCAAAGACGGACGCAGCGGTGCTCACCGAGGTCGGGGTCTATCTCGGGTCGCTGGCCTCGGGTGATCTCGCGGAGCGATCCCGGCAGGGTCTGGCGCACGATGCCGCTTCGTGGGCGGTGCGCAAGCAGGGCTTGACGGGGAAGTCGTCGGCGCGCTGGGCGGGCAGCATCACCAAGGCCACCCACGACCAGTGGGCGCTGGCCAGGCGCGGCCAGGCCGCCCACATGGCCTGGCTGCGTGAGCAGATCGCCGCCATCGAGGCGCGGCTGGCCCGCCCACTGGGCGCCAAGGCGAACAAGCGAGAAGGCCTTGCACGCGGCTATACCACCCGTGCCGAGCGGCACGCCAAGTCCCGTCGCCTGCACGCGTTGAAGGCGCGGCTGGCGGTGGTGGAGGCGGACTGGGCGGCGGGCCGGGTGCGCGTGGTGCGCGGCGGCAAGCGCCTCGCGAAAACCCGCCACCACCTGGACGACGCTGGGCTGAGTGAGCAGCAGTGGCGACAGCGGTGGCGGGCGGCACGGATGTTCCTGGCCGCCGACGGAGAGTCCGGCAAACGGTTCGGCAACGAGACCATCCGCGTCACCGACACCGGCCAGCTCTCCCTCAAGCTCCCGGCCCCGCTGGCCCACCGGGCCAATGCCCCGCACGGCCGGTACGTGCTGGATGCGACCGTGGTGTTCCGGCACCGGGGGCAGGAGTGGCGCGACCGGATCACCGCGAACCGGGCGGTGGCCTACCGGATCCACCACGACGTGCTCCGTGGCCGCTGGTACGTGACCGCGTCCTGGCAGCGCGCCGCCGCCCCGATCCTCCCACTGGACGCGGCCCTGGCCCGGGGTGTGGTGGGGGTGGACATGAACGACGACCACCTCGCTGCCTGGCACCTCGATGTGCACGGCAACCCGGTGGGCGAGCCGCAGCGCTTCTTCTACGACCTCTCGGGCAGCGCGGAACACCGCGATGCGCAGATCCGGCATGCGCTGAGTCGGCTGCTGCACTACACCCAACGATGCGGGGCCGCCGCGATCGCCATCGAGGACCTCAACTTCACCGACGGCACGAGCCGGGAGAAGCACGGCCGCAACAAAGGCTTCCGCCGCCTGCTCTCTCGCTTCCCCACCGCCCGCCTCAAGGCCCGACTGATCTCGATGGCCGCCGAACAGGACATCGCCGTCGTGGCGGTGGACCCGGCCTATACCAGCCGGTGGGGTGCCCAGCACTGGCAGAAACCGCTGACCACTCCACGACGTAAGACGTCCCGGCACGATGCGGCGAGCATCGCGGTCGGGCGACGCGCCCTCGGGCATCCGATCAGGCGACGGACGGCACCGCCCCCGGCACACCAGAGTGATGTGCCGGGGCATCGGACCGTCCAGGCCCGACCGGAGACCCGGCGGCGTGAGGAAACCCGCCCCCACCTTCCCGGACCGCGCACCGGATGCGCGCCGCCCGGCGGTGGAGCGAAAGCGGGGAACCAGTGTGCCCAACACCGTTCGGGGCACGCGACTGAGCATGCGTTCTGGCACCAGGACTCACTCCCGCTCAGCCTCTAGGAACGGTTCTTCAAGCCCAGCCCCGGCGGGCCCTCGGGAAGGCGCAATGCCCGAGTTGCCTATATTGCCGCTTTGTTCGGGCTTGGTGGTACTTGATCGCGTGAAATGGGTCACGCCCGGATGGATTGGGCGTCGAAGTGGCGCCTCGGCAACTTCTGCTTTGCGGAACGTAAGTTGAGAGTTGTGTTCCGGGAGAATCGGACGATTTGCTCCCCCTTTCTGCGAGTTCATAACGGGCGCAGCGGGATTTCGGGGCTTGTTTCGGGTGTGTGCTCTCGCATACGTTCTCGTCGATCCGGGCGGAACGCCTAATCCTGCCGCCGCTCCGGAACCCCATTCATCCACGCGCTACGGCAGGAGCGGGGGACCCAGGTAAGTCGCCGATCCGGGCAACCGGAACGGCTTGGGGTGAAGTCGCATGGGTCATGCGGCCGGGCAGCTCCCGCCCGAACCCGACAGCTCACCTCGCAGGCGCCGGAGAGGAATTCGTCATGCCCGCACGAGGTAAGCACCGTCGTACCAGAGTCAGCCGCATCGCCCGCGCCTTCGTCCCCGTAGGAACGGGAGGTGTCGCGCTCGCGCTCCCGTTCGTGGCGGTGAGCGGTGCCCACGCCGCCCAGCCGGAGGGGCAGGTCACACAGGTCGCGCAAGCCGCGGTTCCGCAGGTCGAGCTCGTCACGCACAAGGTGGCCAAGGGCGACACCTTGACCAAGATCGCCAAGAAGCATGGCGCGAGCGGTGGTTGGCAGGGGCTGTACAAGGCCAACCGTGCGGTCATCGGGAACAACCCGTCGATGATCAAGCCGGGTCTCACGCTGACCGTCGGTACGAAGAAGGCGGACGCGAGCCCGGCGGCCGCCAAGTCCGCGGCGCCCGCCGCTGCCACGCAAGCCGCCGCGAAGACGTACTCGAACGACCTCGACGGCTGGATCAAGGAAGCGCTGGACATCATGGCCCAGCATGGGATTCCGGGCTCGTACGACGGCATCCACCGCAACGTCATGCGGGAGTCGTCGGGGAATCCGCAGGCCATCAACAACTGGGACTCCAACGCCGCGGCCGGCACCCCGTCCAAGGGCCTCCTGCAGACCATCGACCCGACCTTCTCGGCCTACCACGTGCCCGGTACGTCGACGGACCCGTTCGACCCGGTCGCCAACATCGCGGCGGCCTGCAACTACGCCGCCGACCGGTACGGCTCGATCGACAACGTCAACGGCCCTTACTAAGAGGGATCGGGATTAAGAGGGATCGGGGCCCGTATCGGGCCTGAGTGAAGCACCGGCCCGGGTACCAGGTGACCAGGTACCCGGGCCGACGCACACCCGTCAACCGAGCTTCGCGTTTTGCGTCTTCAGGATCTCTGCCGGGATCTTCGTGTCGCTGGGGTAGCCCTTGGAGATGGCCGAGCCGTTCACTGAGAAGTAGACGGCGACGACGTCGGCGCTGCGTACGGCCGCGCCGTGCACCGTATGCGTGACCCCCCTGAACGTCATCGTGGACTTGAAGGCGAGGGATTCGTCGCCTGCCGCATCGGTCTTCTCCGCGGTGACGGTGTCGTGCTTGCCGCTGTTGCCGTTCGCCTTGGCCGTGAAGCCGGCGCCGCAGGAGTCCACCGCCTTGGAGAAGCCGGCCATGGCGGACTCCGCCTTGCCCTCCTCCTCGTAGGCGTTGAGCGTTATGTAGTTGGACGGTTTGGTGAGCGGGTTGATCGACGCGAAATGGGGGAGGAAGGCCTGCGGTTCGCCCAGCGGGAGCTGGTTCATCGCGTACGCCAGTGGGGCGCAGACCGCCTTGTCGAGGGTGACCTCGTCCTGAGACCTGGCGAAGGCGTACTCCTCGTCCAGGTCTGCCTTCGCGACGTTGTAGTCACCGCCTATCTCGGCCTGGGTGACCATGAGCTTCGCCAGGCGATCAGCCGGGCCCGGCCCCTTCGAAGGGGTGGCCGAGGCCTCAGGTTTGGGCTTGTCCGCCGCCGCGTCCGTCTCCGAGTCACCGCCTCCGCAGGCGGTCAGGCCGGTGAGTACGGCGATGGAGAGGACGCCGGCGGTCAGGACGGCGGATCTCTTCATTCGTCTTCCTTTCGATGGCGGCCGGTGGAAGCAACTGCCCTACTGGCCGGGGAACTTCCAGATGAACGGCTCCCCGTCCTCCTCCGCCCAGCGGACCTCCATCTCCTTGGCGTTCGCCGGGATCAGGTACGAGTCGCAGAAGGTGTGGCTCTCGCCCGTCTTCCAGCTCTCGACGTCGTACGGGTCCTCGCAGCCGGGCGCGTCGTCGGCGGCGCCGATGAGCAGGGCGCCCCGCTTGCCGTCCGCCCAGATGCTGGTGCCGTCGGCCGCGTCGGAGTCGGACGTCAGGGCCGGGCCGCCCTTGTGCGTGAACTTGAGGTGCGCGACCGCGAGCACCATGCCCTTGGCGTCCACCTTGTCCTGCACCAGTTTCTGGGCCTCGGCCTCGGTACCGACGTCCACCTTCATGGCGGTGATGTCGTACGTGACCTTGCCGTCCTCTTCCTCGACTTTGCCCTCGGCGCTCTCGCCCGTGGACATCTCGCCACCGGAGGCCGCCTCGGCCGGAGTTGCCGCCGCCTTCGCCTTGCCGGCGGGCTTCTTCGCGTCGGCCTTGTCCTCCCCGCCGCCGCACGCCGTCAGCGCGAGCGCGAGAACGGCGACGGGCGCGGCGACGCGCAGGGCGGTTTTCTGGTGCAGCAAGACATGCTCCTTGTGGTGTTGTGATTGTGGGGGGATCTACTCGCGCAGGCAGCACAGCGGCACGGCACCACAGCGGCATGGCCATAACGAGGCACAGCCGCAGCGCGGAAGAGCCACACAGCGCTACGCGGTCGAGGTGCCGATGGCGATGCCGGTGCTCTACGGGGCTTGCAAGCCACCGGAGTTGCACCAGGAAAGGCCCAACTGTTCGTCGGGCAGACGACGTTCCCCGTGCGCGGACCCGCTCGAACTCGAAGCGGGAACGCGGTCCACAGATCCTGGGGTACCGCCCCTCACACTGTCAACAAGCCTGAACACTCACCGTCACCGGAGGCGCGAGGGCGCGGTCGCGGTGCGCCCTCCGACCTGGGAGGTCATCCCGCGGCCCACGCCACCCCCTTCTTAACTCGTGAGTAATTCGTGCAGGAACAGTGGCCTCCGTATGACGGTCACGTGTCTCGCGGGCGTCACGCCGTTCGCGCTCGCACAGCGGAACCTGCTCAGGAAGGCCCGTACTCAACGGGGAATCAACCGGCCTTCGTTGCGCTTGGATAACGTCGAGTCCTGTGAGGTTCGCGATCGTTGGCGCGCCTTGAGGGGCTTATGCGCCCCTGATACGGTGCGATGACTTGACACTCATTCCAGCACTCAAGTCGCTGGCTATTCGGGCAGGTCGGGCGGTACGTCCGATGCCGAATGGAGTGTCCCAAATGACGGAAACCTTCTTGGGTGTACGGGGAGCGGTTGCGTGAAGATCCAAGAGCGTACGGGGGCGGGTAACAACCGTTCCGCGGCGCCGGCTCAGCCGGCCATGGGTGAGCGCCTTCCCGCGCCACCTCGCGAGCGCAAACCGGCACTCGCCGCTCTCGCCGTGCTGCTCATCCTGGTCGGGGCGCTGGGGGCGACGATGCTCGTGCTGCGCGCCGGGGATCGTATTGAGGTCATCCAGGTGACGAAGACCATCCAGGCCGGCGAGCCCGTCACCGACAACAACATCACCTCCGTCCTGGTCGCGGAAGACTCCGCCATCAGGTACGTCCGCTGGGAGCAGCGCGAGACCCTCAAGACCCTCAAAGCCAAGTCGCCCATCTACAAGGGCACCGTCGTCATCGGCGACATGTTCGCGAAGAAGGCATCCCTCCCCGCCGGCAAAGCCTCCGTAGGCCTCGCCCTCAAGGAGGGCCAGTACCCGGCCAACATCAAGCCCGGCGATGTCGTCGCCGCCTACCGCGCCAGCAAGACGAGCACCGGCTCCAACTCCGACAACTCCTCGTCCGGCGGCACCGCCACAGGCACCGACACCCTCCTCGTCGACAACGCGCGCGTGAACACCAAGAGCAGCGGCGACGACGCCACCATCAGCACCGGCAACATCTCCGTCACGGTGCTCGTAGACCAGGACGACGTCCCCGCCCTGGCCCAGGCCGCCGCCGCGGGCGAGGTCGCCGTCGTCCTCGTGCCCGGCAACTAAGGGCGAGAGAGACAACAAGAGACATGGCGCTCATCGCTCTCGCCGCCGACAAGGGTTCCCCCGGCGTCACCACGGCCGCCGTCGCCCTCGCCGCGGTCTGGCCCCGCCGGGTTCTGCTGGCGGAGACCGATCCGGCCGGTGGTGACCTCGTGTACCGCAGTGCCGCCGCGCACGGTGGTCCGCTGAACCCCAACACCGGCATGCTGTCCATCGCCGCCACCGCGCGCCGGGGCCTCGTACCGGATCAACTCTGGGACCACGTACAGCCGTTGAGCGGTGGACTCGAGGTGCTGGTCGGGCTCGGGAACGCCGAGCAGGCCGCCGGGCTCGCCGGGCTGTGGCCGACCCTCGGCCGGGCCTTCGCCCACCTCGCCGACTCGCCGAACGCGCCCGCCGACGTCATCGCCGACTGCGGCCGGGTCGCCGGGGACACCCCCGCCGTCGAGATGTTCTCGCAGGCCGCCCTCGTCCTCCTCATCTCCCGCACCGAGCCGGAGGCCATCGCGCGTGTACGCGACCGGGCCGCCGCCCTCACCGCCAAGCTGCACGGCGGCGCCCGCGGCGCGGCCTCCCTCGCGACCCCGCTCATCGGCGTCATCCTCATCGCCGACCCGAGCGACTCCGCCAAGCTCGTCCACCAGGTCAACGACATGCTGGTGGCCGCGCAGACCGGCGCCCGCGTCGTGGGCACGCTCGCCGACGACCCGTCCGGCGCCGACCAGTTGGCCGGACGCAGGCGCGGCCGGCTCGACAAGGCGCTGCTCATCCGCTCGGCGCGCAAGGTGACCGCGGACCTCTACCAGCAGTTCGGGGCGGCCTGGGCCGTACCGGCCGGCGGGCCGGGCGGGCAGCCCACCGCGGGGGCCGGCCGATGACCGCTGTCGACCACCAGCTGGTCAAGCGGTTCCGGCAGGAGGCCGGCGACCGCATCGCCGAGCAGCGCCGCCTCGACCAGGTCTCCGGCGTCACGCCGATGTCCAACGAGGACGAGCGGCACTACGCCCGCGCGGTCATCGCCCAGATCCTCGAGGAGTACGCCCGTACGGAGATCAACTCCGGTCGTACGCCACTGGATGCCGAGACCGAGGAGCAGTACGCGGCCGCCGTGCACGCCGCCCTCTTCGGAGTCGGCCGGCTTCAGCCGCTGCTCGACAACCCCGAGGTCGAGAACATCGACATCAACGGGTACGACCAGGTCTTCGTCGGCTACGCGAACGGCGAGGAGGTCAAGGCCGATCCCGTCGCCGAGAACGACGAAGAGCTCATCGAGCTCATCCAGATCCTCGGCGCGTACTCCGGTCTCTCCTCCCGGCCCTTCGACTCCGCGAACCCGCAGCTCGACCTGCGGCTGCCGGACGGTTCGCGACTGTCCGCCGTCATGGACGTCACTCGGCGCCCGGCCCTGTCCATCCGCCGCGCGCGCATGGGCAAGGTCTTCATGTCGGACCTCGTCGGCAACGGAACGCTCACGCCCGAGATCGGGCACTTCCTCGCCTGCGCCGTCCGGGCCCGTAAGAACATCATGATCGCGGGCGCCACCAACGCCGGTAAGACGACCCTGCTGCGCGCGCTCGCCAACGAGATCCCGCCGCACGAGCGCCTCATCACCGTCGAGCGCGCCCTGGAGCTCGGCCTCGACCAGTTCCCCGACCTGCACCCCAACGTGGTCGCGTTCGAGGAGCGCCTGCCCAACTCCGAGGGCCAGGGCACGATTTCGATGGCCGAACTCGTCCGCCGGTCGCTGCGTATGAACCCCTCGCGCGTCATCGTCGGTGAGGTCCTCGGCGACGAGATCGTGACCATGCTGAACGCGATGTCGCAGGGCAACGACGGCTCGCTGTCCACGATCCACGCGAACAGCTCCAGCGAGGTCTTCAACCGTATTTCGACGTACGCGCTCCAGGCCAACGAGCGGCTGCCCATCGAGGCCAGCCAGATGCTCGTGGCGGGCGCCGTGAACTTCGTCGTGTTCATCCAGCGGCGCAACAACTACCAGACGGGCGGCCGACTTCAGCGCATGGTCACCTCGATCCGTGAGGTCAACGGCGTCGATGGACGCGTCCTGTCCAGCGAGGTGTTCGCCGAGACGGCCGACGGCAGGGTCGTACCGCATGCGCCTCTGTCCTGCCTCGACGACCTGGTCGCGTACGGCTATCGCGGGCCCGCCGGGAACTGGGGCTGATGGGGATGACAGACATGACGTACGCGACGGGGGAGATGACGGGGTCGGCCATGCAGCTTGCCGCGCTCGGCTCGCTCGGGTCCATGGGCGGGCTCTTCTCCACGACGGTGCTGTACGCGCTGGGGTGCGGGGTCGCCGTCGGCGGCGGACTCGCGCTGTTCGCCGTCGCGGTGCGGGGACTGCCCGCCAAGCCCGAGCACGAGAAGCACAAGGCCGGGGAACGGGCCGGGGAGCTCATCAAGTTCGCCGGTCAGCGCGGTTCGATCGCGGCCGGCGCCGGAATCGTCGTCCTGCTGCTCACCCAGTGGGCGGTGGCCGGTATCGCCGCCGCCGTACTCGTCTTCTTCTGGGACAAGCTCTTCGGCGGCGCCTCCGAGGAGAAGGCCGCCATGCGCCGCGTAGAAGCGCTCGCGTCCTGGACTGAATCACTGCGTGACACGATCGCGGGCGCGGTCGGTCTGGAGCAGGCCATCCCGGCGTCCGCGCGCGCGTCCGCTCCCGTACTGCGCCCGCACCTCGACGCCCTCGTCGACCGGCTCCGCTCCCGTACGCCGCTGCCCGAGGCCCTGCAGCACCTCGCCGACGAGATCAACGACGCCTCCGCCGACATCATCGTCGCCGCGCTCATCCTCAACGCACGGCTGCGCGGCCCGGGTCTGCGCCAAGTCCTGGGCGCGCTCGCCAAGTCGGCGCGCGAGGAGGTCGACATGCGGCAGCGCGTCATGGCGCAGCGGGCGTCGACGCGGCGGTCCGTACAGATCGTTGTCGCCGTCTCGATCTCCTTCGTGCTCGGCCTGTCCATCTTCAACCGTGAGTTCGTCGAGCCGTACGGCACGGCGATCGGGCAGCTCGTACTCGCCTGTGTCTGCGGCCTGTTCGCGCTCGGCTTCTGGTGGCTGCGCAAGCTGTCGACGATCGAGACGCCGGAAAGGTTCCTGGTCCGGGACGAGGCGGCGGTCCAGTTCGTACGTCCCCGAATGCCGGCCCAGTCGCAGCCGTCGGGGCCGGCTCAGTCGCTGGCGCCGTCGGAAGAGGGGGTGCGTCGCTGATGGATCTGACCATGCCGATCGTGATCGGCGCCGTTCTGGGCCTGGGCGTCTACGCCCTCGTACGGGCGCTGATGCCGTCGAAGCGCAGCGCCGTTTCCCAGGTCGCGCGCATCGACGCGATGCGGGCGCGGGGCGCGGCGTACGAGTCCTCGCACCGCACCGCCGACGCGGGGCGGCTGGGCAGCATGCGGGCCGGAGTGGGCCAGCGCGTCGCCGAGTTCTATATGCAGCAGGGCTGGGAGCAGCGGTCGCTGCGGGCGGATCTCGCTGTCCTGGACCGGAGTTGGGAGAAGTTCCTCGCGACGAAGGTCCTGCTGGGGGCGGCGGGTCTGTTCTTCGGGCCGCTCCTGTTCGCCGTGGTGTGGACGCTGGGAGTGGGCCGCAGTCCGATCATCCCGGTCTGGCTGGCGCTGCTCTTCGCGGTTCTCTTCTTCTTCCTGCCGGATCTGGAGGTGCGGCGGGACGCGGCCGACAAACGGCGTGACCTGCGGCGCGTGATCGGCGCGTACCTGGACCTGGTGTCGATGAGCCTGGCCGGCGGCCGGGGTCTCCCGGAGGCCCTGATGGCCGCCGCCGAGATTTCGGACGGCTGGGCGACCCAGCGGATCCGCAACGCGCTGTCCGACGCCCGGATCACCGGCATCAGCCAGTGGCAGGCGCTCGGCTCGCTCGGCGAGGAGCTGGGCGTCGAGGAACTCAAGGACCTGTCGGCCTCGTTGGCGCTCGTCGCGGACGACGGCGCGAAGGTCCGCGAGTCCCTCGCCTCACGTGCCGAGACGATGCGGCACCGCGAACTCGCCGATATCGAGGGCAGTGCGGGGGAGAAGTCGCAGTCGATGCTTGTGGCCCAACTTCTGCTGTGCGGGGGGTTCCTGGTGTTCCTGATTTTCCCCGCCGCGATGCGTGTGTTCCAGGTCTGAAGCCGACCACTACCTTCTGAGAGGACAACTCACCATGAACGGACGGAACTTCAACACCGGGATCCCGGGGGTGGACTTCCTGATCACCTTCCTCCAGGGGAGGGTGCAGCGCGCCCGCTCCGGCGAGCTCGACCGGGGGGCCTCCGCGGTGGAGTGGGTGATCATTTCGGCGGTCGTCGTGGCGATCGTCGGCGCGGTCGCCGCGATCATCAACGGGGCGCTGGACACTGGCGCCAACAAGGTGAAGGACTGCATCGAAGGTGCGGACGCGGGCAGCACCTGCTGATTTCTTCCATTTCACATCCATACGGGGTTGCTGGTGAGCGTACGACGCTGGGTACGCCGCCGGGTGGAGGCCGCCTCCGCCCGCGGCGACTCCGGCATGACCGCGATCGAGTTCGTGCTGCTCACGCCCGTACTCTTCTTCATGATCTTCGCGACGGTGCAGTTCGCGCTGTACTTCTTCGCCGATCATGTGGCCCAGGCGGCGGCACAGGCGGGCGCGCGGAAGGCGCGCGCGACGGCCGACGAACAGCCGGGCGCCTGGCGGGGCGAGGCGCAGGACGTGGTCGACAGCTATATCGAGCAGCTGGGACCGCAGTTGGTCCTCGCTCCCGACGTGACGATGCTCCAGCCGGAGGAGAACACGGTGGGTGTGGAGATCACGGCCAAGGTGCCGACGGTCTTTCCCGGCCTTGATTTCACGGTGCACGCGGAGTCGTCGGGGCCGGTGGAGCGGTTCGTGGAGGACGTGGACTAGGTGCGCTCTTTCGGCACGCTCGCATTTGTACGGGCTCGGGTGCGGGTCCTGGCTTCCCGGGACCGGGACCGTGGGCTGTCCACGATCGAGGTGGTGATCCTCGCTCCCGTGATGATCATGTTCATCCTCCTTCTGGTGGCCTTCGGGCAAGTGGTGGACGGGCGGGGGGCCTTGGACGGGGCCGCACGGGACGCGGCGCGCGCGGGTTCGATCCAGAAGGACCACGCCACGGCCATGGCGGAGGCGCGAAAAGCCGCGGAGGCCAACCTCGATGACGTCTGCGCGGGCCCGGTGACGGTGAACCAGACCAGTGAGGGCTTCGTACCCGACACGATCTTCACGGTCGAGGTGAGCTGCGAGATACGTGGCCTCGCGATGATCGGCGTGGACATCCCCACGACGCTGACGGCCAGCTTCAGCTCGCCGCTCGACCCGCTCCGGAGGACGGCGTGACGCTGCGCTCTGCTGTACGCGGATGGGATGCGCGTGTATGGATTGCGGCCCGCCGGGCCCGGATGGACGACCGGGGCTCGGGCGCCGGCGCGGTCATCATCTTCGCGCTCGTGTTCCTGTCCCTGTCGGCCTTCGTCATCGACGGCGGCCTGTCGATCTCCAAGCGGGAACGTGCCGCCGACATCGCGGAACAGGCCGCCCGCTACGCCGCCCAGGACATCGACCTCGAAGCCCTCTACGACAACCAAGCCGGCCCCGCCCCGATCCTCTTCGAGAACTGCAACGCCCGCGTGAAGGCCTTCGCCAACGAGATGGGCATGTCCGGCGCGGACATCGGCGCCACGCACTGCGTGGCCGCGAACGCGGACGAGGTGGAGGTCGAGGTCCAGCTCACGTACTCCCCGGTCTTCACGGGCATGTTGTACGGCGGAGACGTGATCGTCCATGGCCAGGCGGTGGCGGAGAACCAGGTCGGCTGACCGTCGTTACTCGGGCTTCCACTGGGTGGCCGTGAGCACGTAGGTGCTGAGGTTGTCGTTCTCTGGTTCCTTGTTGATCCGTGTGATCCAGAGGTGAGTGACGGCGCCTTCGCTGGATGCGATGCAGATGCCGGTGTTCGCCTTGAGCAGTGAGTCGTCCCTGATCTTGCTCACTGGAATGGGGTTGGGAAGGTCGGCCTTTTGCGCGGCGTCCCGGCATGCGCTGGGGGAGGGGCGGCGCTCGGCGATGGTGCTGTAGGAACCGCCGTCGTCGGCGAGGTTGATGCCGTTACCGTCGATGGGCTCCGCGCAGTCCGTGTAGGTGAGCCGACCACCGGTAGTCGGCCTGAAGCCCTGGTTGATTTCGACACCGAGATCGTCGATGTCGAGAATGGTGATGTCCGACGGCCTGCACTGCGCGCGGAGTCCGACGTCCTCGCCGTTTGGATCGAACTTCGGAGCCCGGAAAACCAGATTCTTGTTCTGCGCGCTGACCTGCCACCCCGCCTCCGTCTTCGGCGCCGCCTTGCCCGCCGGCGCGCCCGCTTCAGCGCTGGCCCCGCTGTCACCGCTGCCGGATCCGTCCGCCACCTCGGAACCGGACTTGGAGTTGCCGGACGCCGAGCTGCCGCCCTCGGAGTTGTCGTCCGCCATCAGCTGGTACGCGGCGATGGAACCCCCGCTGACGGCCAGTACACCTACGACAGCGAGCGCCGCGATCAGTGGTGTACGACGCCGTTTGGCGGCCGGAGCCGACGCGGTGGACGGGTGCGCGGAGGGCGGCGCATAGGCAGGTGCGGTGGGCACGGAGGCCATGAAGCCCTCGGCCGGAGAGTGCGCGGGGCGCGTCGGGGCCGCTGCCGCGAAGGCGGCATCCGGGGCGAGGCCGGGCTGCGTGGGTACCGGGTACGCCTGCGGCGCGACGGGGGCGGGGGCGCCCGGAGCCGGAGCCGGGGCGGCGGGAGCGGCGGGAGCCGAGTGCAGGCGCATCGTCTGCTCCTGCTGGGCGATCTGCTGCGCGACGGCCGGCGGCAGCCACCAGCCCTCGTGACGCACCAAACCCCCTGTACCGGCAAGGGTGTTGCAGGCTTCGATGAGCTGCGCCGGTGTCGGCCTGGCAGCGGGGTCCTTGGCGAGGCAGGCGGCCACGATGCCGCGCAGTTCCTCGGGGCAGGCGCTCAGATCGGGCTCGGTGGAGACGATCCGGTAGAGCAGTGCCTGCGAGGCGCCGTCGCCGAACGGATGGCGGCCGGTTGCCGCGAAGTATGCGATCAGGCCGAGCGCGAAGAGGTCCAGGGCAGGGGTGACCTCGCCGCCCATGGCCTGCTCGGGCGCCATGTAGGCGGGTGTGCCGAGTCGTACGTCCGTGCCGGTCAGGGCGGTGGTGTCGGCGGCGCGGGCGATACCGAAGTCGATGACGCGCGGTCCGTCGGAGGCCAGCAGCACGTTGGAGGGCTTGAGGTCGCGGTGGATGACGCCGGCCGCGTGGATGGTCTGGAGGGCCTCGGCGATGCCCGCGGTCAGCTGCAACACCGTACGCAGCGGCAGCACTCCGTGCTCGTACACGGCGGAGGCGAGGGAGGGCCCGGGTACGTAGCTGACGGCGAGCCAGGGCTCGGGGCCGTCGGTGTAACTGTCCAGCACCGGCGCGGTGTAGGGGCCCTGCACGCGGCGGGCGGAGGTGACCTCCTGGGTGAAGCGCCGCCGGAACTCCGGGTCCTGCGCGTACTCCCGCCTGACGACCTTCAGCGCCACCGGCTGCCCGCCCCGCGTGTGCGACAGGTACACGACCCCCATGCCGCCTTCGCCCAAGCGCCCCTGAAGTCGGTAACCGGCTATCTCACGGGCGTCGTCCGGCGCCAGGTCCTGCATGGGTGCGTCCCTCCCCGTTGGCATGGACTGGCCATGTTACGGAAGTGACGGTTGCCCACTCCAGGGAGGTCGCGGCCGGGGTCCTGCGGGGCGGCCTACTTGTCGCCGCCGCCCTTTCCGCCCCCGCCCTTCTCCTTCGTCTTCACGCCATCGCGGGCCTTCTTCGCCAGGTCGTCGTCGACCTTCTTGAACTCGCGGACAATGGCGTCGGACATGCTGGCCAGGGCATCGAGCTGTTGGTTGATGTCCTCGCGGCCGTCCTCCCAGTTCGACTCGAACTCTTCGAGCTTGTCGTACACCCCACCGTCGCCCACGTCGTCCCGGTAGGACTCGAAGAGCTTCTTGGTGTGGTTCATACGCTGCTTGATGTCACGCAGCCGGCTCCCGTAGTCCTCCATCTCAGTGAGCGGAAGCGCGAGGTCGGGCTTGGCCATGTCTTCGATCCCCCTGTGATGTGCGTGGCGGCTACGGACTCTTCAGAACGTACGTGTGAAAGTACCGCATCGGTCTGACAGGCGGGGCTTGTGGCGTTGACGCAGGTGATCCGTCGGGCAGCGGCGGAAGATCTGGGAAACCTGCACAGCATTCACCGGGAGGTCATGCGGAACCTGAATATCTGTCACACCTGTTTTGCGGCATGAGGCTTTGGCGGGTGGATGTCCGGCTTGGAAACCTGGTGGCAACTGTTGTGCGTGCAGCGGCGTGAACGGGTGTGTGAAGGAGTTGGTGTATTCGGTGAGTTGGTCGTCACGGGTGTGGAGTTGGGCATCGGAATGAGCCCCGCAGGGGCAGGGAGCGGCTGGTCGTGCATTCGTAGGCGTGCTTTGATCCTGCGCACGGCGTGAGTTGCCGGGAATGGTTCCCGGTTTTTGGGAATCGGGCGAACTCCGCCATCGAGAAATTCACCTCCGAAGGGAAACGCGCGCCATGAACTTCACCCCCCAGGTTGAAACCGCAGAGCTCTCCGACGCCGGCCTGGACAACGTGTCCGGCGGCCTCGCGGGCGGTGTGTCCGGCGGTGGCCTTCTCCAGGCCGGACCTGTCAACGTCGACCTCTGCGCCGACGCCTTTGCCGTGGCCTCGGCCGACGGTGTCGTGGCGGGCGTGAGCGTTCACGCTGCCGCTCACTGATTGCTGACGAAGGTCCGCGAAAAGCCTGAACACTTCCCTGGGAAGTGTTCAGGCTTTTCGCGGACCGGTGCCCCGGCGGAGGGGCCCGTTGCGGTTACGTCGAAGGTGTGGCCAGGGCTCCGGAGCGTATGGAGCGGAGGAGGTTGGCCAGCGGGGTGGGGGTGGTGGTGAGTTGGGTGGTGGGGGTGTCGCTTTCGCGGAGGTGGATGGTGGTGGGGGTGGCAGCGAGTTCGACGCAGGCGTTGCCTTCACCGCCGCCTGAGAAGGAGGACTTCTGCCAGGTGTCTGGAGTGGTCATGCCTCGCCTCACAGTTCCTTGGCCAAGCGGTGGATGAAGTCACGCGACCGCTCGGGCTCGAATGACACGCTCTCTACCTTACGGAAGAGCGTTCGAAGGCGGTCGAGTTGGGCTTCGGCGTCGATGAACGCCGTGCCATACGGTGCGTCACGCACGACTGTGTCCAAACGGGGCACTGTGCCGCCCATGTACACCATGGCGCTTCCGGCGCCGGCGAACCCATCCAGGTCGTAGGGGATGACGCGTACTGTCACGTGGTCCGCTTCGGATAGTTCCAGGATTCTGGTGAGCTGGACCCGCATCGCAGTGCGGTCGCCGACTCTGATCCGTAGTGCCGATTCGTGGATCACCGTTTCGTAGGGGGTCGGCTGGGGCCCTTCGAGGACTGCGCGACGCCGCATCCTGTGGCTTACCCACGAATCCAGTTCGCTTTCTGAGAGTTCGGGGGTCGTGAACGAGAAGAGGGCACGTGCGTAGTCCTCTGTCTGGAGCAGCCCGGGTACGTGGAGGAAGTCCACATCGCGCCGGGACGTGGAATGGTGCTCCAACTCCGACAGGTCCAGGAAAGGGGAGGGCAGGATCCCGCGGAACTCCTCCCACCAGCCACGTGTCCTGTCGATGGCCATCTTTACCAGCCCGTCGATCAGGGCTTCGTCGAGGCAGGCGTACAGGGTCGCCAGGCGGCGCAGGCGTACTTCACTCACGCCGGTGAGGGCGGACTCGATGTGGGTCATCTGTGTGGAGTTCACTCCGAGAAGTGCCGCCGTCTCCCGTGCCGTCATGCCTGCCGCCTCGCGCATTCTGCGCAGCTCGGCACCCAGACGCAGCTGCCGAGCGGTCGGGCGGCTCCGCAATGCCATCCAGGGCTCCTCTGTTCAACTCGCCTGCCTGAGTGACTCGTTCGGGCGTCAGGTTACGGCAACGACTTGCGATACCTAAATTTAGAGGTCTACCGTCGGTGATGCGTCGCACACGCAACGGAACCTCGGGGCTCCGAAAGTGCACCGCTCCGTCATGCCGTGACGGCTGCGGCCGAGCCATCGCCCGTCTTCCGTTGCACCCTCTCGACAACTCGCCTTCCATCAAATGGAGTTCACACATGCCCAAACCCATGGACGAGCCCTGGGAGTACACGCTCCACATCCCGCATGACGTCCGAGCCGTAACCGTCTGCCGGCGCACCTTGCGCCTGATCCTCACCATCCACGGGCTCATCCGGCTCACCGAAGTCGCCGAGCTGCTGGTAACCGAGCTCGTCTCCAACTCCGTACGGCACACGAAAGGGCCCGCGTCCCTGCGCCTGCACTGGCGGGACGGAGTCCTACGCATCGAGGCCTGGGACGCCGACCCCGAACCGCCGCCGCCCCCACGGGAGTTGGCTCACGCCGTGGACGCGGAGGCGGGCCGCGGGCTCGAACTCGTCCGGGCCTGCGCCGATGACTGGGGCTGGCATCCGCTCAGGCGCGGCGGCGACAGGGGCAAGTACGTGTGGTGCGACTTGCGGGCCGCGTAGCGTCAGCGGTTGACCGACTGGATTTCCTGGACGTTCATGTCCTGGGTGGTCTCGAAGGTGCCGTTCGGGAGGTCGCCGCCATCGCCACCCGCGCCTTCCCAGGTGATCTCCCAGGTCACCGAGGCGGACAGCTCGTACGGTTCGCCATTGGTGGCTCGTAGGTACCTGATGCCGCACGGAGGGGTCTTCCCGGCGTCGCCCGTCTTGTACGGGGTGCCGATCGAGCCGTCGTCGTTGATCTCGCAGTCGCCGGAGGAGGGGAAGGTCTCCGCGTCGTCCGTGCCCGGCTCCAGGTGGAGGGCGATCGGTTTGGCGGTCGTCTCCGCCCACAGGCCTGTGTTCGGGAGCTCGGCGCGGACCTTGACCTCCTTGAACGTGCCCTTGTCCAGCCACACCCAAGTGGGCGCGTTGACCGTCGACTTGGCCTCCGGCTTCAGCTCGACCTGGGTCTCGGGGACCTCGACCTTGTCGTAGGCGTACTCGGCGAGGGTCCGTGCTGTGGGGGCGTCAGGGTCGTCGGGGATCTCGCCCGCGTCCTGCCAGAAGATGAGTCGGCTGCACTTGGACGTGTCGTCGATGGCGGTGACGTTCGGAGCGACTCCGTGCCAGAAGTAGCCTTCTTTGTCGAGGTTGTAGTTCTTGTAGCCCTGCACGGTCGCCGGGGTGCCGAAATGCCTGCCGGCATCCTTCTCGTCCCTGAAGTGGTCGGTCCACAGTCCAGTTCCGGTCCACGACTGGCGGATGGCGACGTGGCCGTTGCCGTCGGTCTCGGCGAAGTTCTTCATCTGCTCGGGGGTGAAGAGGGGCTCATACCAGCAGGGCGGCGGCTCCCAGTTCACATCCGTCGACGAGAGGGTGCCCTGCTTTCCGCCGGTAGAGCCGCTCACTTGGGTGACCTGGATCCGCGAGTGCGTGGCGGAGGCGGTCAGTTCCTTGCCTTCGGCTTCGCCTTTCGTGTCGGATTCTCCGAACGCGTTGGCAGGAGTGGAACCCAGGAGCGCCGCGGCAATTGACGTGGCGATGACAGGGATTCCCTTGTGCCACGGCTTCACTGCGAGCACCCGCCCCTCTGCGCGGTGACGGAATCGTTCTGCCACACGCCCTGAGCGCTCTTCACTAGCGTGGCCGTGTAAGCGACCTCAGGGTCTGTGCCCGCGGGATTCCCCACCTCTTTGCCGGTCTTGCGGTTCTTCGTGAACGCCTTGCTCTCGTCTGTGCAGTAGCTGAGGGATGCTGCTTTTCCACTGTCGGCCATGCTGACCTTCGGGTCGAAGGCGGGCAGCTCGCCGATGACGGTGACGTTTTTGTCCGTGTAGGACTTGATCCACTTCGTGGACTGCGCGAGGCCGTTCTCGGTGTCGTAGAAGGCAAGTGCGTCACCGCCGTCCGGCTCGTTGGCGATGATCGCCGCGTACCCCGCTCGCACCTCCTCCTTCGCGTCGTTGAGGATGGCCTGCTCCACGGGCTCGCTACTCGTCCAGTCCTCGAAGGTGAGCTGGAAGGTGCTCGGGAGCGTGATCTCCGGACGCTTGGCCTCGGACGGCGTTGACGCTGACGCCGAAGCCGACGGACTCTTCGAGCCCGTATCCGCCCCCTTGATGTCATCCGGCGAAGACGAATCGTCACCCCCACCGCAAGCGGTGATCAATAGCGCCGCCGTGGCGGCGAACGTGGCGGCTATGGGCGCGATGCGGCGGGCCACGGGTGAACTCCCCCTGTGTCAGGCGTCTCTGGCGTGTGCAACAGAGAACGAAGCTATCAGGGGCAAGTAGCGCGCATCGAAGCAGCGATAGGGGATTGTGTGGGGATCGTGAGATGTGTGACGTGACAGTTGCGAAGTGGCTCACATCCCGGGTGTGGTGCGGCCCACCGGCCGCCGGACAACTCGGGTCTAGGGGGCGGGGCGTGAGGAATCGGGTGGCTGGAGAAGGGGCGTCCACTGCCCGGCCTTCGACACCCTCCTTAAGATCTCAGTAGGCTCAGCACACCCCCGCAAGCCTCCCTCCACACACGACACCAGGACACCCGCCATGGCGCGACGCACCACTTCCAGCTCGACGGGCAGTTCGCCGGGTCCGAGGAATCGGACGCCGCAGCCTTTGCCTCGGCGGCGGCGTACGTTCGGGGACTTCATCAAGGCCTTCTTTGCCTTTATTGCCCTGATTGTTCTGCTGGTGGGGGTGCCGGGGGCGCTGGCCACGCAGATGGGGTGGCCACTGCCCAGCGGGACGCCGAGTCTGGACTGGCTGCAGCAGGAGATCACGGCCGGGACGTTTCTGAACGTGCTGACCGTTCTCGTCTGGTTCGCCTGGGCCCAGTTCACGGCGTGCGTACTCGTGGAGATGAAGGCCGCCCTGTCCGGCGTCGGGATGCCGAACCGCGTTCCCGGTGCCGGTCCGAGCCAGTTGCTCGCGCGGCAGCTCGTCGCCGCGTTGCTGCTGGTCGGCGCGACCGCGGCCAGCTTCGCGCCCGGACTCTCGCAGCTCGGGCAACAGATGCAGGAGAACCAGCGGCCTACCGTCGCCGCCGCGCAGCAGACGCCCGCCGGCCTGCTGGGGCAGCAGGAACAGGCCGCCTCCAGTGCCGCCGCCGCGCTGGCCGAGCAGGCCGCGAACGCCGCGCACGCCGCCGAAAGCGGAAGCACCGCCGACAGCGGCGACACGAAGTACTACCGGATCCAGCCGCCGGAGGGTCGCCATCACGACTCCCTCTGGGAGGTCGCCGAGCGGCATCTTGGTGACGGGCGGCGGTACAAGGAGATCTACCAGCTCAACAAGGACCGTGCGCAGCCCGACGGTTCGAGGCTCTCCGAGGCCAGTCTGATCCGGCCCGGCTGGATCCTGGAGATGCCCGGCGACGCCCGCGGCGGCGACCTCGTCGAGATGCCCGACGAGGCCCCGGAGGTGTCGAAGGAGGTCCAGCAGCAGATCTCCGACTACTCCCAGACGGGGAGCGCGGAGCAGCGGGGGAGTGGACAGCAGGACGGCAGCGGTAGCGGCAGTGGCAGTGGCAGCGGGGCTGTTGATCATGACACTGCTCAGATTTCCGTTCCCGAGCAGCGGCCCGCTCCGGACCGCGGACAGCAGGGCCAAGGCCAGCAGGGGCAGGAACACGCCACCTCCGCCGCCGACGACAGTGGCTTCGGGCTGCCGCAGGCCCTCCTCGGTGCGCCCCTCCTCGCCGCCGGGCTCCTTGGCGCGCTCGGGCGCCGGCGCCGTCAGGCCCTGTGGCAGTCGGCCCTCGCTGCCGTCGGCGGGCGGCGCGGCATGATGGAGCCGCCGACGCCCACCGGTACGGCCGCCGATGCGCAGGACGCGCTGCTCGTGGGGGCCGACCCCGAGGGCGTACGACTTCTTGACCGGTCGTTGCGCGGGCTGGCCGCTGCGCTCGCGGAGGAGTCGCGGCCGTTGCCGACCGTGTACGCGGCCTGGATGAGCAACGGGGATTTGCATCTGCAACTGGCGCAGCCCGCCGGGAGGCCGCCGGTGCCGTGGCAGCTCGGGCAGGACCAGACGTTCTGGATGCTGGCACGGGCGGACGCCGAGCGGTACGAGGACACCGACACGGCAGCCCCGTACCCCGGACTCGTCAGCCTCGGCACGATGGACGACTCGCGGCTGCTGCTCAACCTGGAGTCCGTGCCCGGCATCGTCTCGCTGAGCGGCAGCGAGGAGGACAGGGCGGGCGTGTTCGCCTCCGTGGCCGCCGAGTTGGCGACCAACGGCTGGTCCGACCGCATGACGATCACGCTCGTCGGGTTCGGGGAGGATCTGACGCCCCTCGCGCCCAACCGGCTCCGGCACCTCGACGACATCGAGGCCCTCATCGAGACCATGGAGGCGGAGACCCGGCAGCGGCGCGGGGCGCTCGGTGCCGCGGGTCACGACTCCGTCCTTACGGGGCGTACGGGCCCTGCCCAGCACACTCGTTGGGCCCCGCATCTCGTACTCCTCGCCGCCGAACCGTCCGCCGAGGACGCGGTCAAGCTTGCCGAACTCGCCTCCGACGCCAGCCGGTTGGGCATCGGCTATCTCGTCGGTACGGAGTCGGGCGATCTGCCCGGCGCCGCCTGGGAGATGGAGATCACCGGCGAGGGCAAGCTGCTCGCGCCGCTCCTCGGGCTCGAACTCGACGCGCAACTGCTGCCGGTGGCCCAACAGCGCGCCGTCGTAGAGCTGTTCGTCGAGGCGGATCCCGAGCGCGAGCCGAACGGTCCCGCCACCGATCCGCCGTTCCTCGTCGACATCAGCGAGCAGGGGCGGCCGGCCGTGTACGCGCGACTCGTCGGGCCGTACGAGATCATCGGCCTCGATACGCCGGACGGTGAGCGCAGTCCACTGCTGCACGAGGCGCTGGCGCTGCTGCTTCTGCACCGGGAAGGCGTGCACCCTCGCGTGCTGTCGTCCGCGCTGTGGCCCCGAGGGGTCACGGAGGATGTGCGGGACGCGCTCGTCGAGCGGCTGCGGGTGTGGCTGGGCAACGATCCGGACGGTACGCCGCGGCTCGGTACCGACTCGACGGGCCGGCTCAAGCTGGCGAAGTCCGTGGTGTCCGACCTTGATGTGCTGCGGTCGCTGTACCACGAGGCGACTCAGGGGCGTGGGGTCGACAGCCGGGCTGTGCGGGGGCGGTTGCTGACCGATGCGCTTGTGTTGGTGCGGGGGCCGTTGTTGGCCGAGCGGCCGGCGGGGCGGTATGGGTGGCTCACCCACGAGATCATTGATGCGCAACTGCCCTTGCTCGTCGCGGATATCGGGCTGGCGTTGTCGGCCTTCCATCTTGAGAAGGGGCGCGCGGGGAAGGCCATTGAGGCGCTGAACGCGGCGCTTGGCTCCGCGCCTGGTGATGAGCGGTTGTGGCATGAGTTGCTTCGGGCTACTCATGCCACGGGAGATGCTGCGCAGCTTCAGCGGCTTGCTGCGGACTTGGTGTCTCGGAGCGGTGCTCGTGGGCTGCCGCCGCGGACTGAGGCTCTGTTGGATGAGTTGCTGCCCTCTTGGCGGAGTGGTGTTGCGGCCGTTGGGTGACAAGTTGCCCGGAGCTTGTGGCTGTGCCCACCCTCCCCCACTCTCGGCTTCGCTCGAGCGGGGGGACCCCCATCGCCCTGCGGAACGATTGCCCACAGCGGTAGCGGAACGATTGCCCACAGCGATGGGGAGCCGCTCGTGGAATTGGCGTTGATTCTCGGTGCTGCCCTCTGGGGTGCGCTTGCCGGGATGCTTGTGCCCCGTGCTGCCTATCGGCTCTCCGTTGAGCCCGAGGAGGAGTGGCGGGCTCAGTGTCCGGATGGGCACGTCATCAGCGGGTGGATCGGGTGGGCTCGGTGTGCGGGGCGGGCGTATGGGCCCAGTACGCCGCTCGTCGTTGCCGCTACCTCGCTCGTCTGCGCTGCGCTCGCCGCTGCTACCGGTGCTCGGCCCGAGCTGGGCGTATGGCTGTTGGTTGCGCCCTTCGGGGTGTTGCTCACCCTCGTCGACTTCTCTGTGCATCGGCTGCCCGACGTCGTGAATCTGCCCGTGGCCGTCGCCGTGCCGGGGCTGCTGGGGATCGTGGCGCTGGTGCCGGAGAACAGCGGTGACTGGACCGGTGCGCTGCTCGGCGGGCTCGCGTACGCCGGGTGGTTCTTCGTCTGCTTTCTCATCAACCCGAACTGGGTGGCCTTCGGGGACGTGAAGGTCGGGCTCTGGCTGGGAGCCGTCCTCGGCTGGTACGGGTGGGCGGTACTGATCCTGGGTGCCTTCGCCGGGTTCTTTCTGGCGGGGTTCTACGCGGTCGGGCTCGTCGTTACGCGCAGAGGCGGGCGCAAGACCGCGGTGCCGTACGGCCCCTTCCTCATCGCCGGTGCCTTCGTCGGCACCCTCATCGGGGCGTACGCGGCCTGACGCGAGCTGCCGCAAGGGGCTGGCGTACGCTGGATCAGTCCGCCCACCCGTCTCCCACCACCACCCTTATTTCGAAGCGCTTCGCGCCTTTTCCGTCTCCTGTCGAAAGGGACCGCCCGGTGACCGAGAACGCCGACCTTCAGTCCGTCCTCGACCGTGCCGCCGAGGGTGGGCGGATCACCCCCGAGGAGGCGCTCGACCTCTACCGGGACGCCCCGCTGCACGCGCTGGGCGCCGCCGCCGACGCCGTACGCCGCCGCCGATACGCCGGTACCGAGCACATCGCGACGTACATCATCGAGCGCAACATCAACTACACGAACGTATGCGTCACGGCCTGCAAGTTCTGCGCCTTCTACGCGCCGCCGAAGGCCGTCGACAAGGGCTGGACGCGCGATCTCGACGACATCCTGCGCCGCTGCGCGGAGACCGTCGAGCTCGGCGGTACGCAGATCATGTTCCAGGGCGGGCATCACCCGGACTACGGCGTGGAGTACTACGAGAAGCACTTCGCCGCCATCAAGGCCGCGTACCCGCAGCTCGTCATCCACTCCCTGGGGGCGTCGGAGGTCGAGCACATGGCCCGGATCTCCAAGGTGAGTGTGGAAGAGGCCATCTCGCGGATTCACGCCGCGGGGCTCGACTCCTTCGCCGGCGCCGGTGCCGAGCTGCTGCCCGCGCGGCCCCGCAAGGCGATCGCCCCGCTGAAGGAGAGCGGTGAGCGCTGGCTGGAGATCATGGAGGCCGCCCACCGGCTGGGCGTGGAGTCCACCTCCACCATGCTCATGGGTACGGGCGAGACCAACGCCGAGCGCATCGAGCACCTGCGGATGATCCGTGACGTACAGGACCGGACGGGCGGCTTCCGGGCCTTCATCCCGTACACGTACCAGCCCGAGAACAACCACCTCAAGGGTCGTACGCAGGCGACGCTCTTCGAGTATCTGCGCATGATCGCCATCGCGCGGCTGTTCATGGACAACATCGCCCATATCCAGGGGTCGTGGCTCACCACCGGCAAGGAGGTCGGCCAGCTGTCGCTGCACTACGGCGCGGACGACCTCGGTTCGATCATGCTGGAGGAGAACGTCGTCTCGTCGGCCGGTGCCAAGCATCGCTCCAACCGCATGGAGATCATCGACCTGATCCGCAAGGCGGGACGCGTCCCGGCCCAGCGCGCGACGACGTACGAGCACCTCGTCGTGCACGACGACCCGGCGAACGATCCCGTCGACGAGCGGGTCCAGTCGCACATCTCGTCGACGGCGATCGCGGGCGGGACGGCCCACCCGGAGCTGAAGCTCCTCGCCTCCAACTAGCCCCAACCAGCTCCAACTAGCCTCCCTGTGCTGACGATTCACGCCGCCCACGGGTTGCGGACCGCCTGGGACGCGGAGCCGCCCATCAAGGGCAGCGCCGTCGCCGTCCAAGGCGATCGGGTCGCGGCGGTTGGGCCGCTGGACGAGCTGCGCGAGAGGTTTCCGGGCGCCCGGGTACGGCGATGGCCCGGCGTGCTGGGGCCTGCGCTCGTCCACGAGAGTGCGCTGCCCGAGGCGACTTCGGCTCGTGAGCAGGTGCACGCCGTACTGAAGTCGGGGGCGACCGCGATCCTGGAGCGGTACGCCGACACGGCGGAGCTGCGTGCCGCCGCCGCGCGGGGCGGCGTGGCCGTGCTGCCGCATACGCGGCCGACCGCGATCGTCGCCACCGGCCGCGCCGACCTCGCCGTCTTCGACGAGGCCGGCGCGTGTGTCGCGACCGTCTGCGCGGGGCGGCTGGTGCACCGGCGGAGATAGCGGTCAGCCGGAGAAGGCCTTCGCGAACTCGCCCGCCTCCTGCTTCACTCCACTGCAGTCGGTCTGTGCGACGTTCGGCTTCGCCTTGCCGCGTGCGCACTGCCGGTCGCGGGCCGCCGCCCACATCGACACCCACGCGATGTCCTTCTTCTCGGCGAACGACCGGACTTGGGCCGCGTCGGACACCGTGAACGTCTCGTTGTCGACGTCGTTGACGCCGATCATCGGGGTGAGGGCGAGGCCCTTCCAGGCGGCCTCGGGCGAGAGGCCGAAGATTTTCTTCAGCTGGCCGTGGGTCGCCTTGGCCGCCTTGATCGCGTAGGTGCCCATGTCATCGTCGTACGAACTGCCGTAGTTCATCGTCATGATGTTGACCGTGGAGACCTTCACGCCGCCGGCTTTCGCGGACTTCAACACGGCCCGGCTGTCCTTGTTGAGGCCGTGCGGCATTACGGGCAGCGTGAAGGACACCCGGACGTCGGGGCGTTGCTGCTGGAGCAGGGCGATGGCCTTGGAGCGCAGCGCCACCGACTTGGAGTCGGACAACGGCGGGCCCTCGATGTCGAAGTCGGCCTCCGTCGCACCGGCGGCGTCGAGCGCGGTCGCGTAGGCACCGGCCAGCTTGGAGACGCTCTTGCAGGTCGTCGCGAGCTCCTTGCCGGAGGCGCCGCCGAAGGAGACCCGCACGCTGCGCCCGGACGACTTCAGCGCCGAGACCCTGGACTTCACCGACGCCTTGCCGATGCCGTACTCGCCCCATGTCGGCGTGCAGCCGCCGCGGCCCGCGATCACGAAGGCCAGGTTGTACGCCGACGCGGAGCCCATCGATTCGTTGCCGGAGGCCGCGGTGGCGCTGACGTACGGGGCGAACGCGGGCCGCGGTAAGGGGGTCTCCGGCGGCGGCTGTGACGGCGTATCCGGTGCGTCCGGCGTATCCGGCGTATCCGGCGACGTCTCCGTGGAGGGGGCGGGCGTTCTGGGAAGTGTGGGGGCCGCCCGCGAGGGTGACGGGTCGGAGGAGCACCCCGTACAGGTCAGCGCCGTCGCGAAGACGAGCCCGGCAGCCGGTTTCAGAAGACTCTTCATTGCACATCCACCTCTCCTGTGAGGTACGTCGGGGGACGGGCAACGTCTCACCGGCGGCGGCGTCGATCCGGGCCCGGCCGGGCAGGCCGGGCGTCCCGGCTCTGCGCTCGGCTGCCACAATGGGCCCGTGACCCGCGCTTCCCTGAACAAGCAGCCGCACGAAGTCGCCTCGATGTTCGACGACGTGGCGGAACGGTACGACCTGACGAACGACGTGCTGTCACTCGGCCAGGACCGGCGCTGGCGCAAGGAGGTCGCGAGGGCGGTGGACGCGCGGCCCGCGCAGAAGGTGCTGGACCTGGCGGCGGGTACGGCCACCTCGTCCCTGCCCTTCGTACGGACGGGGGCGTACGTCGTGCCGTGCGACTTCTCGCTCGGGATGCTCCGGGTCGGCAAGCGGAACCATCCCTGGCTGCCGCTGACGGCCGGCGATGCGACCAGGCTGCCCTTCAAGAACGACACCTTCGACGCGGTGACGATCTCCTTCGGCCTGCGGAACGTCCAGGACACGGACGCGGCGCTGCGCGAGCTGTACCGGGTGACGAGGCCGGGCGGACGTGTGGTGATCTGCGAGTTCTCGCACCCCACTTGGGCGCCCTTCCGCACCGTATACACGGAGTACCTGATGCGCGCGCTGCCGCCGGTCGCGAGGACGGTCTCCTCCAACCCCGACGCGTACGTCTACCTCGCCGAGTCCATCCGCGCCTGGCCCGACCAGCCCGCACTGGCCGACCGCCTGCGCAAGGCCGGCTGGTCGAAGGTGGCGTGGCGAAACCTCACGGGCGGGGTTGTGGCATTGCACCGGGGCTTCAAGCAGGCCTGACCCCTACGGCCCCGGCTCGGCTTACCTCAGGACCTCGAACGGGTCGCCCGGTTCGTCGAGTTCGCGATACAGCCCACCCGTAGGCGGGTGAGGGAACCGCGGCTCCCGAACCCCCGCGCCTCCGCCGCCCTCCCCGTCACCGAAGTCGAACCACACGGTGACGACGGCACCGGGTGGCACCTCGGTGCCGGGCGGCGGGTACTGGCGTACGACGTAGTCGACGACGGTCAGGTGGAAGTCGGGCCGGTCCGGCGCGGCGAGCAGCACGCCACGTGCCTCGGCCGTCTCGCGCGCGTCCACGGCCATCAGGCCGACGAGCCGCGGTACACGCACATCGGGTGGTTTACGCACAGACGTCACCCCCAGCGGTACCGGAAGAGTAAGCCCTGCCGCGCGCCGCCGGAAGCCGGGCGCTGCCGTAAGGCGTCACCCGGCCCGGAGGCCGACCCGGAAGGCGTCACACCCAGCCCGGAGGGCCTCACCCGTCTCGCATGTCGGCCACGCAGCCGTCACCGGTCTCGCAGGCTGACCCGGCAGCCGTCACTGGTCTTAGAGGTCCAGCCGGTAGCAGTGGCCCGTCTGCTGCGAGGCCGGCGAGGTGAACCTTTCGACGAGGGTCATTCCGAGGCGTCTGGTCACCGCGATGGAGCGCTCGTTGCGGGAGTTGACCATCGCCACCACGCTGGTGAGGCCCGTCGCCCGCAGTCGGTCGAGGGTGCTCCACGCCGCCGTGGTCACGTACCCCTTGCCCCAGTACGCCCGTCCGAGCCGCCAGCCGATCTCGATCTCGCCCTTCGGACCCCAGGCGTGCGGCCACGGCTGGGCGCCCGTGAAGCCGATGACGTCGTCCCTCTCGTCGAGCATGGTCCAGAAGCAGAAGCCGTACTCGGCGTCGTGCCTGCGCTGGCGCGCGGTCAACTCCTCGTAGACGGACAGCTCGGCCGGCTTTCCGCCGTGGAACTCCATCACGTCCGGGTCGTCGAAGATCCGGTGCCAGGCGAAGGCGTCCTCGTCGGTGGGGACGCGCAGTCGTACCACGGGGGAAGGTCGGTTCATGGAGCGGCCCTTCAGCAGGGTGATCAGTACCGCTGAATAGACTGCCCATGTCCAGTGCCGGTCGGCACGTTGATTTCGAGTCTTGGGGAGATCCCACCGTGACCGAGCCCCAGCCCCTCTCCGAACACACCGCCGATGTGATCGTCGTCGGGGCCGGGCCAGCCGGTTCCACCACCGCGTACTACCTCGCGAAGGCCGGACTCGACGTCCTGCTCCTCGAAAAGACCGCGTTTCCGCGCGAAAAGGTCTGCGGCGACGGGCTGACGCCCCGCGCGACCAAGCAACTCGTCTCCATGGGCATCGACATCTCCGAGGAGGCGGGCTGGCTCCGGAACAAGGGGCTGCGCATCATCGGCGGCGGCGTTCGCCTCCAACTGGACTGGCCGGATCTCGCCGCCTACCCCGACTACGGACTCGTACGAAAGCGGGACGACTTCGACGAGCAGCTGGCGCGGCAGGCGCAGAAGGCGGGCGCGCGACTGTACGAGCGCTGCAATGTGGGCGCCCCGGTCATCGACGACCGCACGGGCCGCATCACGGGCGTGCGCGCGAAGCTCGGCGACGTCGACTCGAAGGAGAAGCGCGAAGTCACCTTCCACGCCCCGCTGGTCGTGGCGGCCGACGGCAACTCGACCCGGCTGTCCCTCGCCATGGGCCTGCACCGGCGCGAGGACCGGCCGATGGGCGTCGCGGTGCGTACGTACTTCACGTCCCCGCGCCACGAGGACGACTACCTGGAGTCCTGGCTGGAGCTGTGGGACCGGCGCGGACCGGGCGAGGACCGGCTGCTGCCCGGCTACGGCTGGATCTTCGGCATGGGCGACGGTACGAGCAATGTGGGCCTCGGGGTGCTGAACACCTCCAGCTCCTTCAAGGAGCTGGACTGGCGTGAGGTCCTGAAGGCCTGGTGCGCGTCGATGCCGGAGGACTGGGGCTACACCCCGGACAACATGACGATCCCGATCCGCGGCGCCGCCCTGCCCATGGCCTTCAACCGCCAGCCGCACTACACGAAGGGCCTGTTGCTCGTCGGCGACGCGGGCGGCATGGTGAACCCCTTCAACGGCGAGGGCATCGCGTACGCCATGGAGTCCGGCCAGATCGCCGCCGACGTCATCGTCCAGGCGCACGCCCGGTCGACCCCCGCCCAGCGCGAACTCGCCCTCCAGCGCTACCCGAAGGTCCTCAAGGAGACCTACGGCGGCTACTACAACCTCGGGCGCGCCTTCGTGAAGCTCATCGGCAACCCGAAGGTCATGAAGATCGCGACGCAGCGCGGACTCACGCACCCGGTGCTGATGAAGTTCACGCTGAAGATGCTCGCCAACCTGACCGACCCGACGGGCGGCGACGCGATGGACCGCATCATCAACGGGCTGAGCAAGGCGGCGCCCAAGGCGTAACGCCCGTGGCCCGGCTTCTGGGGCCGCTCCTGGAGCCTCCTGAGGTCGCCCGCTCCTGGGTCCTGGGGTCGCCGCTCCTGGGGCTCCTGGGCTCTGCCAGGGGCTCCCGGGCGCTGAGTCCGGCTACGCCACGAGCTCGTGCCTGAGCGCGCAACGAGGGCCGCTTCCCCCGATGGGGAAGCGGCCCTTCAAGTTGCGGGACCGGAGCGACCGAAGGCGGACGCCGGGTTCCGGTCGGAGTCAGAGCACGCGCACCGCGCCGCTCGCCGGGTAGCCCGACAGATCCTGGATGACGACGCCCTTACCGGGGTTCGCGGCGTCCAGGTACTGGCCGCCACCGATGTAGACACCGGTGTGGTACGCCGAGCCCTTGCCGCCCCAGTACAGGATGTCGCCGACCTGGATGTCGGACAGCGGGACGTCGGTCCCGACCGTCGACTGGTCCTGCGAGACGCGCGGGAGGTCCACGCCGACCTGCTTGAACGCGGCCTGGACCAGGCTGGAGCAGTCCCAGGAGTCGGGGCCGGAAGCGCCCATGACGTAGGCGTCGCCGACCTGGGCCTTGAGGAAGCTGATGACCGTACCGACGTTGCCGCTGGCCGGGGCCGGGACATCGGTCTCGGAGCTCGAGGAGGCGGAGGTGTTGAGGGTGGTCCGCTCGGCGGCCCGCGAGGCGGCGGCCTCCGCGGCGGCCCTGCGCTCGGCCTCGGCCTTCTTCTTGGCCTCCGCCTTCTTCTTCGCATCGGCGAGGTCGGCCTTGGCCTGCTTGGCCGCCTTGGCGGCGGCCGCGTCACGCTCGGCCAGCAGCTCGTAGTCGGCCGCGGCCTGCTGGGTGGCGGCCGCGGACTCGGCCACGGTCGCGGACAGGTCGGCCGTGAGCGTGGGCAGTTCGATCGTCTGGGTCACGGGCTCGGCCGCGTTCGCCGATCCGGCCGCAGCCCCCACTGCCAGGGTGCTGAGGACGCCACCGGCAACTCCGGCGCGCATCGCGAGCGTCGAACTGCTGCGAGGCCGGGGTTTCCGGTGGCTGGGTATGTGAGCGGTGTGGGACATGAGTCCAACCGGTATCAGGGGCTCCTCCATATCTTCAAGAAACGTGTGGTGCGCCACAGTTGTTCAATGGGCCGCCAGAATCCCGGGTGTGGCGTTCTTTATTGACGCCGTAGCGGGCAAAGTGGACACCGCCCAATGAGCCCGTGAGCAAGGCCTTTTCGCATTACGTCCGAATTGCCCGCCGCCTACCACTCGTTGGGACCGATGGCCAAGCCCCGCTTATCTGCCCCGGTTTCGAGTGTGACGCAGGTCACGGAACGGCCACTGGGGCGGATGCGTCGCGTGCGTCATCCGGATCGTGACGCGCCCCCGTGTCTCGTTCGGGTCTCAAGTTCGTGTTCTGCTCGTGAACGGATGCACGTGCTCGTGCGCGTCCACACCGGCGAGTCAACTTCCCCCGAAGTGTGAACGAGTTCCTCTACCAAGCGTTGATGTCCAGAGCCAATTTGCTTGCGGCGACTGTCCCTTGGTAAAGAGCCACACCGCCGGACCTGCGTTAATGAGCGAAATTGTCACTTCTGGTGATCACTCGGACGCCTCCTGGGTGAAGATCCGCTCGCCTCTTACTTCATGATCGAGTGCCAGGTGGTGGAGATCACAAAGGCGTTGTCGTACCCCGTGTCGCAGATCACAGACCGGCAGGCATAAGATGCGTGGCAGTTGGGCTTGTGACCTGCTTCACATGTACGCGATCTTCGTGAAGCCGCACGGGGCTTGTGAGTCTCGGGAAGCTGACGGAGCCTGTGAGCTTCGTGGGGCGGGTGAAGTCCGACGAACCTCCCAGCCTCCGGCCGGGGGGACCCCGCAAGCAGTCAATGCCGACTGAGAGGAGCGAGGAGCGGTGAACGCGTATGCGCCCATCCTCGTACTGGGAGCCCTCGGGGCAGGCTTTGCGATCTTCTCCGTGGTCATGGCCACGCTTATCGGTCCAAAGCGGTACAACCGGGCCAAGCTCGAGGCCTACGAGTGCGGTATCGAGCCGACCCCCACGCCGGCCGGCGGCGGGCGGTTCCCCATCAAGTACTACCTGACGGCGATGCTCTTCATCATTTTCGATATCGAGATCGTCTTCCTCTATCCCTGGGCCGTCACCTTCGACGCCCTTGGGGTATTCGGGCTCGTGGAGATGCTGCTCTTCGTGCTCACCGTCTTCGTCGCGTACGCGTACGTATGGCGGCGCGGCGGCCTGGAATGGGACTGAACCCCGGATAGGGCACAGAGGAGCCACTGAGCATGGGACTCGAAGAAAAGCTGCCGAGCGGCTTCCTGCTGACCACCGTCGAGCAGGCCGCCGGCTGGGTGCGCAAGTCGTCCGTCTTTCCCGCCACCTTCGGCCTCGCCTGCTGCGCCATCGAAATGATGACGACCGGCGCGGGCCGCTACGACCTGGCGCGCTTCGGCATGGAGGTCTTCCGCGGCTCACCGCGCCAGGCCGACTTGATGATCGTCGCCGGACGCGTCAGCCAGAAGATGGCGCCGGTGCTGCGGCAGGTCTATGACCAGATGCCGAACCCCAAGTGGGTGATCTCCATGGGGGTCTGTGCGTCGTCCGGCGGGATGTTCAACAACTACGCGATCGTGCAGGGCGTCGATCACATCGTCCCTGTCGACATCTATCTGCCCGGCTGTCCGCCACGGCCCGAGATGCTGATGGACGCGATTCTCAAGCTGCACCAGAAGATCCAGACCTCGAAGCTCGGCGTGAACGCCGAGGAGGCGGCCCGCGAGGCGGAGGAAGCGGCGCTCAAGGCGCTCCCCACCATCGAGATGAAGGGCCTGCTGCGGTGAGCGACGCGAACGGCAACGGGGTCAACCCCGAGAAGGACCTCGGCACTGACAACCTCCCGGGTCAGCGCGGCGAGGGCGGCGAGGAGATCCGCGTCCAGCGCGGCATGTTCGGCGCCAGCAACGGCGGCGACACCTCCGGCTACGGCGGCCTGGTCCGCTCCGTCCGGCTGCCCGGGCCCGCCACCCGGCCGTACGGCGGTTGGTTCGACGAGGTCGCCGACGAGCTGGAGGGCGCCCTGGAGGAACAGGGTCTCGTCCCCGAGAACGTGATCGAGAAGACGGTCGTCGACCGCGACGAGATCACCTTCCACATCGAACGCGAGCACCTGGTCCGTGTCGCGCAGACCCTGCGCGACGACCCGGCGCTCCGTTTCGAGCTGTGCACGGGGGTGAGCGGCGTCCACTACCCCGGAGACAAGGGGCGCGAGCTGCACGCCGTCTACCACCTGCGCTCGATCACCCACAACCGGCTGATCCGCCTCGAAGTCAGCGCCCCGGACGGTGATCCGCACATCCCGTCCCTGGTCTCCGTCTATCCGACGAACGACTGGCACGAGCGCGAGACGTACGACTTCTTCGGCATCGTCTTCGACGGTCACCCGGCCCTGACGCGGATCATGATGCCGGACGACTGGCAGGGCTTCCCGCAGCGCAAGGACTACCCCCTCGGCGGCATCCCCGTCGAGTACAAGGGCGCCCAGATCCCGGCCCCGGACCAGCGGAGGTCCTACTCATGAGCACGCAGTCAGCATCCGCCCGCGAGACGACGGAAGGCACCGTCTACACGGTCACCGGCGGCGACTGGGACGAGGTCGTCCAGACCGCGGCCCGGGCCGACGACGAGCGCATCGTCGTCAACATGGGCCCGCAGCACCCGTCCACTCACGGCGTGCTCCGGCTGATCCTGGAGATCGACGGCGAGACGGTCACCGAGGCCCGCTGCGGAATCGGTTATCTGCACACCGGCATCGAGAAGAACCTCGAGTTCCGTACGTGGACACAGGGCACGACCTTCGTGACGCGCATGGACTACCTGACCTCGTTCTTCAACGAAACCGGGTACTGCCTCGCCGTCGAGAAGCTCCTCGGCATCGAGGACCAGATCCCCGACCGCGCCTCCATCATCCGAGTGCTCCTGATGGAGCTGAACCGGCTCTCCTCGCACCTGGTGTGCATCGCCACCGGCGGCATGGAACTCGGCGCCACCACGATCATGATCTACGGCTTCCGTGATCGTGAACTCGTTCTCGACATCTACGAGTTGATCACCGGCCTGCGCATGAACCACGCGTACATCCGCCCCGGCGGTCTCGCCCAGGACCTGCCACCGGGCGCGGTGGACCAGATCCGCGAGTTCGTGAAGAAGATGAGGAAGAACCTTCCCGAGTACGACAAGCTCGCCACCGGGAACCCCGTCTTCAAGGCCCGTATGCAGGGCATCGGCTACCTCGACCTGGCCGGCTGCATGGCCCTCGGTGCCACCGGCCCGATCCTCCGCTCGGCCGGCCTCCCGCACGACCTGCGCAAGGCGCAGCCGTACTGCGGCTACGAGACGTACGACTTCGACGTCCCGACCGCCGACACCTGTGACTCCTACGGGCGCTTCCTGATCCGCCTGGAGGAGATGCGCCAGTCGCTGCGGATCATCGAGCAGTGCCTGGACCGGCTGGAGCCCGGTCCGGTCATGGTCGCCGACAAGAAGATCGCCTGGCCCGCACAGTTGGCCCTCGGCCCGGACGGCCTGGGCAACTCCCTCGACCACATCAAGCAGATCATGGGCACCTCCATGGAGTCCTTGATCCACCACTTCAAGCTGGTGACCGAGGGCTTCAGGGTCCCGCCCGGCCAGGCGTACGCCGCCGTCGAGTCGCCCAAGGGCGAACTCGGGGTGCACGTCGTGTCCGATGGCGGCACCCGCCCCTACCGGGTCCACTATCGCGACCCGTCCTTCACCAATCTGCAGGCCATGGCGGCGATGTGCGAGGGCGGCCAGGTCGCCGACGTCATCGTCGCCGTCGCGTCCATCGACCCCGTGATGGGAGGCGTCGACCGGTGACCACCACTCCTTCCGAGCAGGGCGTACAGGCGCAGGGCGTCAGCCTGGGCATGCCCCAACTGCCCGCGCCCGACTACCCGGACGACGTTCGAGCCCGGCTCGAAGCCGACGCGCGCGAGGTCATCGCCCGCTACCCGGACTCCCGGTCCGCCCTCCTGCCGTTGCTGCATCTCGTGCAGTCGGAGGAGGGCCATGTGACGCGCACCGGCATGCAGTTCTGCGCCGACATGCTGGACCTGACCACGGCCGAGGTCACCGCGGTCGCCACCTTCTACACCATGTACCGGCGCAAGCCCTCCGGTGACTACCAGGTGGGCGTCTGCACCAACACCCTGTGCGCGGTGATGGGCGGCGACGCGATCTTCGAGGCCCTCCAGGACCACCTCGGTGTCGGCAACGGCGAGACCACCGACGACGGCAAGGTCACCCTGGAGCACATCGAGTGCAACGCGGCCTGCGACTTCGCCCCGGTCGTGATGGTCAACTGGGAGTTCTTCGACAACCAGACCGTGGACACCGCGAAGCGCCTCGTGGACGACCTGCGGGCGGGTGCACAGGTCGAACCGACGCGCGGTGCCCCCTTGTGCACGTTCAAGGAGACCGCCCGGGTCCTGGCCGGCTTCCCCGACGAGCGCCCCGGAGCCGTCGAGGCGGGCGGCAGCGCGGGACCGGCCTCACTGATCGGCCTCCGGCTGGCGAAGGGCGAGATGACTCCCGCGCGCGTGGTGCACCCGCGGGGATCCGGCGGTCCGCAGGACCAGCCGCCCGCGGAGCACCTCAGCTCGCATGACGCGCCGCAGCAGACCTCGGCCTCCGACCCCGCGCACCCCGCGGGCCCGGTCTCCGAGGAGGAGGGGGAGTGATGACCTTGGCAGCCGAGATCAAAGACACCGGCCCGGAGAAGCTGCTCGCACCCGTGCTGTCGGCCTTCTGGGACGAGGACAAGTCCTGGACGCTGGACGTGTACCGAAGGCACGACGGGTACGAGGGGCTGCGCAAGGCCCTCGCCATGTCGCCGGACGACCTCATCGCGTACGTGAAGGACTCCGGTCTGCGTGGACGCGGCGGCGCGGGATTCCCCACGGGCATGAAGTGGCAGTTCATCCCGCAGGGTGATGGCAAGCCTCACTATCTAGTTGTCAACGCCGACGAATCGGAACCGGGCACCTGCAAGGACATCCCGCTTCTCTTCGCGAACCCGCATAGCCTCATCGAGGGCATCGTGATCGCCTGTTACGCGATCCGTTCTTCGCATGCCTTCATCTATCTGCGCGGTGAAGTTGTCCCCGTGCTGAGGCGGCTGCACGAGGCAGTACGGGAGGCGTATGCGGCGGGATACCTCGGCGAGAACATCCTGGGCAGCGGACTTGACCTCCAGGTCACCGTGCACGCGGGCGCGGGCGCGTACATCTGTGGTGAGGAGACCGCACTGCTCGACTCGCTCGAGGGCCGCCGTGGCCAGCCGCGACTTCGTCCCCCCTTTCCTGCTGTCGCGGGGCTCTACGCGTGCCCGACTGTGGTGAATAACGTCGAGTCGATCGCGTCAGTTCCCGCGATTCTCCACAAAGGCAAAGAGTGGTTCCGATCGATGGGGAGCGAGAAGTCCCCGGGCTTCACGCTCTACTCGCTCAGCGGCCATGTCGCCCGTCCCGGTCAGTACGAGGGGCCGCTCGGCATCACGCTGCGCCAGCTGCTCGACATGAGCGGCGGGATGCGGCCCGGGCACCGGCTCAAGTTCTGGACGCCCGGCGGCTCTTCGACCCCGATGTTCACCGACGAGCACCTCGACGTCCCTCTTGATTACGAAGGAGTGGCTGCCGCGGGTTCCATGCTCGGCACAAAAGCACTCCAGTGTTTCGACGAGACGACGTGCGTCGTGCGGGCGGTGACGCGGTGGACGGAGTTCTACGCCCATGAGTCCTGCGGCAAGTGCACGCCCTGCCGCGAAGGGACGTACTGGCTCGTGCAGTTGCTGCGCGACATCGAGGCCGGCAAGGGCGTCATGTCCGACCTCGACAAGCTGAACGACATCGCCGACAACATCAACGGCAAGTCCTTCTGCGCCCTCGGCGACGGCGCCGCCTCGCCGATCTTCTCCTCTCTCAAGTACTTCCGCGAGGAGTACGAGGAGCACATCACGGGCCGGGGCTGCCCCTTCGACCCGGCCAAGTCCACGGTCTGGGCCGACAAGGACAAGCACGCGGAGGTGAACGCATGACTGTGACCACCAGCGCTCCCTCCGGGGGCGGGGAGGCGGCGGTTCCGCCGGAAGAACTCGTTTCGCTGACCATCGACGGCATCGAGATCAGCGTGCCCAAGGGCACCCTGGTCATCCGCGCCGCCGAACAGCTCGGCATCGAGATCCCCCGCTTCTGCGACCACCCGCTCCTCGACCCGGCAGGTGCCTGCCGCCAGTGCATCGTCGAGGTCGAGGGCCAGCGCAAGCCCATGGCGTCCTGCACGATCACCTGCACGGACGGGATGGTCGTCAAGTCCCATCTCACCTCTCCTGTCGCCGAGAAGGCCCAGAAGGGTGTGATGGAGCTGCTGCTCATCAACCATCCGCTGGACTGCCCGGTCTGCGACAAGGGCGGCGAGTGCCCCCTGCAGAACCAGGCCATGTCGCACGGCAATGCCGAGTCCCGCTTCGAGGGCAAGAAGCGGACGTTCGAGAAGCCCGTCCCGATCTCCCCCCAGGTGCTGCTCGACCGGGAGCGGTGCGTGCTGTGCGCCCGGTGCACCCGGTTCAGCAACCAGGTCGCGGGCGACCCGATGATCGAGCTGCTCGAGCGGGGTGCACTCCAGCAGGTCGGCACCGGAGAGGGCGATCCTTTCGAGTCGTACTTCTCCGGGAACACCATCCAGATCTGCCCGGTGGGCGCGCTGACGTCGGCGGCGTACCGCTTCCGCTCGCGACCCTTCGACCTCGTCTCGTCGCCTTCGGTGTGCGAACACTGCTCCGGAGGCTGCGCGACCCGTACCGACCACCGGCGCGGCAAGGTCATGCGGCGGCTCGCGGCTGCCGACCCCGAGGTCAACGAGGAGTGGATGTGCGACAAGGGGCGGTTCGGCTTCCGGTACGCGCAGCAGCGGGACCGTCTGACGACGCCTCTGGTGCGCGGCGAATCCGGTGAGCTGGAGCCCGCCTCGTGGCCCGAGGCCCTTTCGGCGGCGGCTGAGGGGCTCTTGGCGGCCCGCACCAGGACCGGTGTCCTGACCGGCGGCCGACTCACCGTCGAAGACGCCTACGCGTACAGCAAGTTCGCGCGCGTGGCGCTCGACACGAACGACATCGACTTCCGCGCGCGCGTGCACAGCGGCGAGGAGGCCGCCTTCCTGGCTGCCCGGGTCGCCGGACACGGCCGGGACCTCGACGGTACGGGCGTTACGTACACCTCCCTGGAGAAGGCGCCCGCCGTCCTCCTCGTCGGCATCGAGGCCGAGGAGGAGGTGCCCGGCGTCTTCCTGCGGCTGCGCAAGGCCTGGCGCAAGCACGGCCAGAAGACGTTCGCGCTCGCCACGCACGCGACCCGCGGACTGGAGAAGGCAGGCGGCACGCTGCTGCCCGCCGCGCCCGGCACCGAGACCGAGTGGCTGGACGCGCTCGCCTCCGGTGTCGGCCTGGAAGGCGACGGGGCGACGGCCTCCGAAGCCCTGCGCGCCGAGGGCGCCGTGATCGTCGTAGGGGAGCGGCTGGCCGCCGTGGCGGGCGGGCTCACCGCCGCCGTACGGGCCGCCTCCGCGACCGGTGCCGAACTGGTGTGGATCCCGCGCCGGGCCGGGGAGCGCGGCGCCATCGAGGCGGGTGCGCTGCCCTCGCTGCTGCCGGGCGGGCGCCCGGCCACCGACTCGCGCGCGCGGGTCGAGGTCGCCGCCGCTTGGGGAGTCTCCGAACTGCCGCTCCGGGATGGACGTGACACCGGCCAGATCGTCGAGGCCGCCGCCACCGGTGAGCTGGCCGCGCTCGTCGTGGCCGGCGTCGAGGTCGCGGACCTGCCCGATCCGGCACGCGCGCGTGCGGCACTGTCCGAAGTGGGCTTCCTGGTGTCGCTCGAACTGCGCCCCAGTGAGGTCACCGAGCACGCGGATGTCGTACTCCCCGTCGCCGCCGTCGCGGAGAAGGCGGGCACCTTCCTCAACTGGGAGGGCCGGGCCCGGTCCTTCGAGGCGGCGCTCAAGCCCGACCAGATGACCCGCCGGCTGGCGCCCACCGACGCCCGCGTCCTGCAGATGCTCGCGGACGCTATGGACGTACACCTGGGGCTCCCCGATCTGCGCACCGCGCGCGTGGAGCTCGACCGGCTCGGCGCCTGGGACGGGGCGCGGGCCACCGCGCCCCTGGAGACAGGAGCCCAACTGCCGCGCCCCGCCGCCGGGGAGGCAGTCCTTGCCGGACACCGGCTGCTGCTTGACCAGGGCCGCCTCCAGGAGGGCGACGAGGCGCTCGCCGGCACCCGGCATGCCGCACGCGCGCGCGTGTCGGCCGCCACGGCAGCCGAGGCCGGCGTCAAGGATGGCGACGCGCTGGCCGTGACCGGCCCCTCCGGAGTGGTCGAATTCCCGCTGCAGATCACGGAGATGCCCGACCGCGTGGTGTGGCTCCCGCTGAACTCCGCCGGAGGGGGCGTCGTCTCCGACACGGGCGCGCTCCCCGGTGACCTCGTCCGCATCGGCCCGGCGACGCTCGCCCCCGAGGCCCCCAAGGAGGTGAAGGCATGACTCCGGACCTCATCGCGACGTCGTACCTCGCGGCTGAAGACCTCTCCATGTTCGGCCGTGACCCCTGGTGGCTGGTCGTCATCAAGGCGGTCTTCTGCTTCGCCTTCCTGATGTTGACCGTGCTCTTCTCGATCGTGTGGGAGCGCAAGGTCGTCGCCTGGATGCAGCTGCGCATCGGTCCCAACCGGCACGGTCCCTGGGGCATGCTCCAGTCGCTCGCCGACGGCATGAAGTTGATGCTCAAGGAAGACGTCATCGTCAAGCGCGCGGACAAGGTGGTCTACGTCCTCGCGCCGATCGTCGCGGCCATCCCGGCCTTCATGGCGATCGCGGTCATCCCCTTCGGGCCGGCCGGCAACGAGATCTCGATCTTCGGCCACCGCACCACGATGCAGCTCACCGACCTGCCGATCGCGATGCTCTACATCCTCGCGGTCGCCTCGGTGGGCATCTACGGGATCGTGCTGGCGGGTTGGAGTTCTGGATCCACCTATCCGCTGCTGGGCGGTCTGCGCTCCTGCGCGCAGATGATCTCGTACGAGATCGCCATGGGCGCCGCCTTCGCTTCGGTGTTCCTGTACTCCGGCTCCATGTCGACGTCGGAGATCGTCGCCCAGCAGCAGGACCGCTGGTACATCATCCTGCTGCCGGTGTCGTTCCTGATCTACATCGTGACGATGGTCGGGGAGACCAACCGCGCGCCGTTCGACATGCCGGAGTCCGAGGGCGACCTGGTCGGCGGCTTCAACACCGAGTACTCGTCCATCAAGTTCGCGATGTTCATGCTCGCCGAGTACGTGAACATGGTGACGGTCTCTGCGGTCTCGGTGACGCTCTTCCTGGGTGGCTGGCGGGCTCCGTGGCCGGTCAGCACCTTCTGGGAGGGCGCCAACCACGGCTGGTGGCCGATGCTCTGGTTCGTGGCGAAGGTGCAGCTGCTGCTGTTCTTCTTCATCTGGCTGCGCGGCACGCTGCCCCGCGTCCGTTACGACCAGCTGATGAAGCTCGGCTGGAAGGTCCTCATCCCGGTCTCCGTGGTGTGGCTGATGCTCGTGGCGACCGTACGGACGCTGCGCAACGAGAACTACGGCTTCGCCGACATCGCCCTCTACGTCGGCGGAGCGGTCCTCTTCCTGTTGCTGCTCTCGTTCGTCGTGGACATGTTCCGCGACCGGAAGTCCGCCAAGGAGGCGGAGGAGGCGCCTGCCGAGGCCGCCGCCTTCGACCCGATGGCGGGCGGATTCCCCGTACCACCGCTGCCGGGACAGACGCTGCCACCGGTGCCGAGGCGAAGCCCGCGCCGGGAGCGGGAGTTGATTGTCAGTGGTGGGGTCGATACTGCCAGTGACGGAACCGATGGACCTCGTGACGGAAAGGAGGCGTCCGATGGCTGATGAGCAGAAGGAGACCAAACCCGGTTTCCAGAACCCCGTCGCAGGCTTCGGCGTGACCTTCAAGGCCATGTTCAAGAAGCGGCTGACCGAGCAGTATCCGGAGCAACAGAAGACCACCGCCCCGCGATTCCACGGCCGGCACCAGCTCAACCGCCATCCGGACGGCCTGGAGAAGTGCATCGGCTGCGAGCTGTGCGCCTGGGCCTGCCCGGCGGATGCCATCTATGTGGAGGGCGCGGACAACACCGAGGAGGAGCGCTACTCCCCGGGCGAGCGGTACGGCCGCGTCTACCAGATCAACTACGCCCGCTGCATCCTGTGCGGACTGTGCATCGAAGCGTGCCCCACGCGCGCGTTGACGATGACGAACGAGTTCGAGCTGGCCGACAGCAGCCGCGCCAACCTCATCTACACCAAGGAACAGCTGCTCGCCGGCCTCGAAGAGGGCATGGTCGACAGCCCGCACTCGATCTTCCCCGGGACGGACGAGCAGGACTACTACCGGGGTCTGGTCACGGAGGCGGCGCCGGGTACGGAGCGTCAGGTGGCCCTCTCCAAGGGAGAGGTGCCGCAGGAGGCCGCCTCGACCTTCGGCGAGGACGAGCCGGCTTCGGGGAAGGTGATCGGTCGATGACGGATCTCGCCGCCTACACCACCTCCGCCGGAGAGGCCTTCCAGTTCTGGGTCCTCGGCACCATCGCCGTGATCGGCGCCCTGTGCACCGTCTTCATGAAGAAGGCCGTGCACAGCGCGCTCTGCCTCGCCGGAACCATGATCATCCTGGCAGTGTTCTATCTCGCCAACGGCGCGTACTTCCTGGGCATCGTGCAGGTCGTCGTCTACACCGGCGCGATCATGATGCTGTTCCTCTTCGTGGTCATGCTCGTCGGCGTCACCGCCGCCGACTCCCTGAAGGAAACCATCAAGGGGCAGCGCTGGCTGGCCCTCCTGTGCGGCCTCGGCTTCGGCATCCTGCTCTGCGCGGGAATCGGCAACGCCTCGCTGAACGAGTTCAACGGCCTGGGCCAGGCCAACGCCGGTGGCAACGTGGAGGGTCTCGCCGCCCTCATCTTCACGAAGTACGTCTTCGCCTTCGAGCTCACCGGCGCCCTGCTCATCACGGCCGCCGTCGGCGCCATGGTGCTCACGCACCGCGAGCGCACCGAGCGGGCCAAGACCCAGCGCGAGCTGGCCGAGGAGCGCGTACGGGAAGGCAAGCAGCTCCCGCCGCTGCCTGCCCCCGGCGTTTACGCCCGGCACAACGCGGTGGACATCGCGGGCCTCCTCCCGGACGGCACCGCGTCCGAACTCACCGTCATCAAGACGCTGCGGGAGCGCGGCCAGATCCGCGATGTGTCGGACGAGGCGATCAATGACCTCAAGGCTCTGGAGCAGCGCGCGGAGGAACGGCTCGGCCGGGAAGAGGAGGCCACGAAGTGAATCCCGTCAACTACCTCTACCTCGCCGCCCTGTTGTTCACGATCGGTGCCACCGGCGTCCTGATCAGGCGGAACGCGATCGTGGTGTTCATGTGCGTCGAGCTCATGCTCAACGCCTGCAACCTCGCGCTCGTGGCCTTCTCGCGGATGCACGGCAATCTCGACGGCCAGATCATCGCCTTCTTCACGATGGTCGTCGCCGCCGCGGAGGTCGTGGTCGGGCTCGCGATCATCGTGTCCCTGTTCCGTTCCCGCCACTCGGCCTCGGTCGACGACGCCAGCCTGATGAAGCTCTAAGGGGTCGCTGAATCGTGGAGAACCTGATTGCGCTGCTGGTAGCGGCGCCTCTGCTCGGAGCGGCCGTACTGCTGTGCGGTGGCCGTCGGCTCGATGCCGTCGGCCACTGGATCGGCACCGTCCTCGCGGCCGCCTCTTTCGTGATCGGCGCGATCCTCTTCGCCGACATGCTCGGGAAGGGCGCGGAAGAACGGGAGATGACCCAGCACCTGTTCAGCTGGGTCCCCGTAGAGGGCTTCCAGGCGGACGTCGCCTTCCAGCTCGACCAGCTGTCGATGACGTTCGTCCTGCTGATCAGCGGCGTCGGCTCGCTGATCCACGTGTACTCGATCGGGTACATGGAGCACGACGAGCGGCGCCGCCGCTTCTTCGGCTATCTGAACCTGTTCCTCGCGGCGATGCTGCTGCTCGTCCTCGCCGACAACTACCTGCTGCTGTATGTCGGCTGGGAGGGCGTCGGCCTCGCCTCGTACCTGCTGATCGGCTTCTGGCAGCACAAGCCCAGCGCTGCCACGGCCGCGAAGAAGGCCTTCCTGGTCAACCGCGTCGGCGACATGGGCCTTTCCATCGCGATCATGCTGATGTTCGCCTGGTTCGGCACCTTCGCCTTCGGGCCCGTACTGGAGGCGACGGGCGAGACGAGCGAGGGTAAGCTCACCGCCATCGGCCTGATGCTGTTGCTCGCCGCCTGCGGCAAGTCCGCCCAGGTGCCGTTGCAGTCCTGGCTCGGGGACGCGATGGAGGGCCCGACCCCGGTCTCGGCCCTCATCCACGCCGCGACGATGGTGACCGCGGGCGTGTACCTGATCGTCCGCTCCGGCGCGATCTTCAACGGAGCGCCGGACGCCCAGCTGGCCGTCACCGTCGTCGGCGCCGTCACGCTCCTGTTCGGTGCGATCGTCGGTTGTGCGAAGGACGACATCAAGAAGGCGCTGGCCGGCTCGACCATGTCGCAGATCGGCTACATGATCCTCGCCGCGGGCCTCGGCCCCATCGGCTACGTCTTCGCGATCATGCACCTGGTGACGCACGGCTTCTTCAAGGCCGGGCTCTTCCTCGGCGCCGGTTCGGTCATGCACGGCATGAACGACGAGGTCGACATGAGGAAGTACGGCGGCCTCAGGAAGTACATGCCGGTCACCTTCGTCACCTTCGGTCTCGGCTACCTCGCCATCATCGGTTTCCCCGGTCTGTCCGGCTTCTTCTCCAAGGACAAGATCATCGAGGCTGCCTTCGCCAAGGGCGGCACCGAGGGCTGGATCCTCGGCGGCGTGGCCCTCCTCGGCGCGGCCATCACCGCCTACTACATGACGCGCGTGATGCTGATGACGTTCTTCGGAGAGGAGCGCTGGCGGCACGCTCCGACGCCGTCCCCGGCCGAGCCGAGCGTGGAGCCGGCTGCCGAGACACATGGCGAGCACGCTGAACCGCATCCGCACGAGTCGCCCAGTTCCATGACGATCCCCATGATCGTGCTGGCCTTCGGGTCGGTGTTCGCGGGAGCGTTCTTCGGTATCGGCGACCGGTTCATCCACTGGCTGGAGCCCGTCACCGACCATGCGCACGGGCACCCGCCGGTCAGCGCCCTCACAGTCACCCTCTCCACGGTGGCCGTGATGGTCATCGGCGTCGGCGTCGCCTACGCCCAGTACGGGCGCCGTCCTGTGCCCGTCGCCGCCCCGCGCGGCTCCCTGCTCACCAGGGCCGCCCGGCGTGACCTCCTCCAGGACGACTTCAACCACGTCGTCCTCGTACGCGGCGGAGAGCACCTCACACGCTCTCTGGTGTACGTCGACCACACCCTGGTCGACGGGGTCGTCAACGGCACGGCGGCCTCGATGGGCGGCCTCTCCGGACGGCTGCGCAGGCTGCAGAACGGCTTCGCACGCTCGTACGCGGTCTCGATGTTCGGCGGTGCGGCGGTCCTCATCGCCGCGACCCTGCTGATGAGGGCGGTCTGATACCGATGTCCTTTCCACTGCTGACAGCGACGGCGGCGCTCCCGGCCCTCGGGGCGATCGCCACGGCCGCCGTGCCGGCCGCGCGCCGCACCGCCGCCAAATGGCTGGCGCTGCTGGTCTCGCTCGCCACCCTGGTACTCGCCGTGGTGGTCCTGGTCCGCTTCGAGCCCGGCGGCGACCGCTACCAACTCACCGAATCCCACGCCTGGATCGCGGACTTCGGGGTGCGCTACGAGCTGGGTGTGGACGGCATCGGGGTGGCGCTGATCGCGCTGACCGCGCTGCTGATCCCCTTCGTGATCCTCGCGGGCTGGCATGACGCCGACCCGCTGGAGACCCGCAGCAGCCGCTGGCGTCCGACACAGGGCTTCTTCGCCCTGATCCTCGCCGTCGAGGCGATGGTGATCCTCTCCTTCGAGGCCACCGACGTCTTCCTCTTCTACATCTTCTTCGAAGCCATGCTCATCCCGATGTACTTCCTCATCGGCGGCTTCGGAGACCGCGCCCACGCGGGCACGGACGAGAAGGCGGCGGCCCAACGCTCGTACGCCGCCGTGAAGTTCCTCCTCTACAACCTGGTCGGCGGCCTGATCATGCTGGCCGCCGTGATCGGTCTCTACGTAGTGGCCGGAAACTTCTCGCTCCAGGAGATCGCCGAAGCCCGGGCCAACGGCACGCTGGACATGGCGACCAACACCGAACGCTGGCTCTTCCTGGGCTTCTTCTTCGCGTTCGCCGTGAAGGCACCCCTGTGGCCGCTGCACACCTGGCTGCCGAACGCCATGGGGGAGGCCACCGCCCCGGTCGCCGTACTGATCACGGCGGTCGTCGACAAGGTCGGCACCTTCGCGATGCTGCGCTTCTGCCTCCAGCTCTTCCCGGAGGCATCGAAGTGGGCGACGCCGGTCATCCTCGTACTCGCCCTGATCAGCATCGTCTACGGGGCGTTGCTCGCGGTCGGTCAGCGTGACATCAAGCGGCTGGTGGCGTACGCGTCGATCTCGCACTTCGGGTTCATCATCATGGGCATCTTCGCGATGACCAGCCAGGGCCAGTCGGGCGCGACGCTCTACATGGTCAACCACGGGATCTCGACCGCCGCCCTGATGCTGGTGGCCGGCTTCCTGATCTCGCGGCGCGGCTCGCGGCTGATCGCCGACTACGGAGGAGTGCAGAAAGTCGCCCCGGTACTCGCCGGCACCTTCCTGATCGGCAGCCTCGCGACCCTCTCGCTGCCCGGCCTCGCGCCCTTCGTGAGTGAATTCCTGGTCCTGGTCGGCACGTTCACGCGCTACCCGGTGATCGGGATCATCGCCACCTTCGGCATCGTCCTTGCCGCGCTCTACACCCTGGTCCTCTACCAGAGGACGATGACGGGCCCGGTGAAGCCCGAGGTATCGGCCATGCCCGATCTGAGGGTGCGGGAACTGGTGGTCGTCACCCCGCTGATCGCCCTGTTGATCTTCCTGGGCGTCTTCCCGAAGCCGCTCACCGACATCGTCAACCCGGCGGTCGAGCACACCATGTCCGACGTTCAGAAGCAGGACCCCAAGCCTGAGGTGGAGGCGGCCAAGTGAGCGCAACAGCCGTCCACAGCCTGTGGACAATGGCGGCCGATCCGATCGAGAAGATCGACGCGCCCAAGATCGAATACGGGCAGTTGTCGCCCACCCTGATCGTCATCGGCGCGGCGATCATCGGCGTGCTCCTCGAGGCGTTCGTGCCGCGCAAGTCCCGTTACTACGCCCAGGTGTTCCTGTCCGTCGTCTCGCTCGCCGCCGCCTTCGCCGCGGTCATCGCGCTCGCGACCAGGGGATACGGCACCACGAAGGCCGGCATCGTGGCGATGGGCGCCATCGCCGTCGACGGGCCGGCGCTCTTTCTGCAGGGAACGATCCTGCTGGCCGGTCTGCTCGGCGTGTTCACCTTCGCGGAACGGCGGCTCGACCCCGTGGCGCACGGCAACCAGGTCGACTCGTTCGCCGCGCAGGCCGCGTCCGTGCCCGGCAGCGACAGCGAAAAGGCCGCGGTGAAGGCCGGGTTCACCACGACCGAGGTGTTCCCGCTGCTCCTCTTCGCCATCGGCGGAATGCTCCTGTTCCCGGCCGCCAATGACCTGTTGACGCTGTTCATCGCCCTGGAAGTCTTCTCACTGCCGCTCTACCTGCTGTGCGCCGTGGCCCGCCGTAAGCGGATCATGTCGCAGGAGGCCGCGGTCAAGTACTTCCTGCTCGGCGCCTTCGCCTCCGCGTTCACGCTCTTCGGTATCGCCCTGCTGTACGGCTACGCGGGCTCGGTGTCGTACGCGACGATCGCGCAGGTCGTCGACGGCTCGATCGAGAACGTGACCCCGGCGCTCGCCGGGACCATGGGCAACGACGCGCTGCTGCTCATCGGCGCCGCGATGCTCGTCATGGGCCTGCTGTTCAAGGTGGGCGCGGTGCCGTTCCACATGTGGACCCCGGACGTGTACCAGGGCGCGCCGACACCGGTGACCGGCTTCATGGCCGCCGCTACCAAGGTGGCCGCCTTCGGGGCGCTGCTGCGTCTGCTGTACGTGGTACTGCCGGGCCTGAGCTGGGACTGGCGGCCGGTGATGTGGGCCGTCGCGATCGTCACCATGCTGGGCGGCGCGATCGTCGCGATCACCCAGACCGACATCAAGCGGCTCCTGGCGTACTCGTCGATCGCCCACGCCGGCTTCATCCTCGCCGGTGTCATCGCCACCTCGGCGGACGGCATCTCGTCCGTGCTCTTCTACCTGGGGGCGTACTCCTTCGTCACGATCGGCGCGTTCGCGGTCGTGACCCTGGTGCGGGACGCCGGCGGCGAGGCCACACATCTGTCCAAGTGGGCGGGGCTCGGACGGCGTTCGCCACTGGTGGCGGCGGTGTTCGCGGTCTTCCTGCTGGCCTTCGCGGGCATTCCGCTCACCTCCGGCTTCGCCGGGAAGTTCGCCGTGTTCAAGGCGGCGGCGGAGGGCGGCGCGGGTGCGATCGTCGTGGTCGGTGTGATCTCGTCGGCCATCGCGGCGTTCTTCTACATCCGAGTGATCGTGCTCATGTTCTTCAGCGAGCCGAAGCCGGAGGGACCGACGGTGGCCGTGCCGTCACCGCTGACGATGACGGCGATCGCGTTCGGCGTGGTGGTCACGCTGGTACTCGGTGTGGCGCCGCAGTACTTCCTGGACCTGGCCGGGCAGGCAGGGGTCTTCGTGCGCTGACGTGTGCACCAGTGCGTTGGGCCCCGGCTCCCTTCACGGGCGCCGGGGCCTTGTACGTATATGGCGAGAGTCGTCGAGATCCATCGAAGGCAGCCTGTGGATAACTCCGAGGCTGTCAGTGGTGGCCCCTATCGTGGACGCAGTAGTCGAGGCACGACGTGCGACGGGGGACAGAGCAATGAGCGGGCTGGGCGGGACTGGCGGGACGGGTGTGATGACCGAAGAGGACAGGGCCGCAAGGTTTGCCGGGCTGGCCGTGGGGCTTGGCGAGAGCAGTGCCGCGGGGCTCGCGGAGAGCGAGGTGCTGGGCACGCTCCGCCGTGTCTTCGGGTACGAGGCGTTCCGCGGCGAGCAGGAAGCGGTCATCGAGCATGTGGTGGACGGCGGCGACGCCGTGGTCCTCATGCCGACGGGCGGCGGCAAGTCGCTCTGCTACCAGATCCCGTCCCTGGTCAGACCCGGTACGGGTGTGGTGGTCTCCCCCCTGATCGCGCTGATGCAGGACCAGGTGGACGCGCTGCGGGCGCTCGGCGTGCGCGCCGGGTTCATGAACTCCACGCAGGACTTCGACGAGCGGCGCGTGGTCGAGGCGGAGTTCCTGGCCGGCGAGCTCGATCTGCTCTACCTCGCACCGGAGCGGCTGCGTCTGGAGTCTTCGCTCGAGCTGCTCGCCCGCGGCAAGATCTCGGTCTTCGCGATCGACGAGGCGCACTGCGTGTCCCAGTGGGGCCATGACTTCCGCCCCGACTATCTGGCGCTTTCCCTGCTGGGCGAGCGCTGGCCCGACGTACCGCGCATCGCACTGACCGCGACGGCCACGGACGCGACGCACCAGGAGATCACACAGCGCCTGGGCATGCCGGACGCCCGCCATTTCGTGGCGAGCTTCGACCGGCCCAACATCCAGTACCGGATCGTGCCGAAGGCCGACCCCAAGAAGCAGCTGCTGTCCTTCCTGAAGGAGGAGCATGCGGGCGACGCGGGCATCGTGTACTGCCTGTCGCGCAACTCCGTGGAAAAGACAGCGGAGTTCCTCTGCCGCAACGGCATCGAGGCGGTGCCGTACCACGCGGGCCTGGACGCGGGCACGCGCGCGGCGCACCAGTCGCGGTTCCTGCGCGAGGAAGGCCTGATCGTCTGCGCCACCATCGCCTTCGGCATGGGCATCGACAAGCCGGACGTACGGTTCGTCGCCCATCTCGACCTGCCGAAGTCGGTCGAGGGCTACTACCAGGAGACGGGCCGCGCGGGCCGCGACGGACTCCCGTCCACGGCCTGGATGGCGTACGGCCTGAACGACGTCATACAGCAGCGCAAGCTGATCCAGTCCGGTGAGGGCGACGAGGCGTTCCAGCGGCGGGCCGCGGCGCACCTCGACGCGATGCTCGCGCTGTGCGAGACCGTCCAGTGCCGCCGAGCCCAACTGCTCGCCTACTTCGGCCAGGACGCTGAGACCACGGCGTGCGGGAACTGCGACACATGCCTGGTCTCTCCGGAGACGTGGGACGGCACGGTCGCGGCCCAGAAGGTGCTGTCCACGGTGGTGCGACTGCAGCGCGAGCGGGGCCAGAAGTTCGGGGCGGTCCAGATCGTCGACATTCTGCTCGGGAACAGAACCGCCAAGGTCATACAGTTCGACCACGACCAGCTGTCCGTGTTCGGCATCGGCGAGGAGCTGTCCGAGGGCGAATGGCGCGGTGTCGTACGGCAGTTGCTGGCACAGGGGCTGCTTGCGGTCGAGGGCGAGTACGGGACGCTGGTGCTGACCGAGGCGAGCGGCACGGTGCTGCGGCGTGAGCGGGAGGTTCCGCTGCGCAAGGAGCCGAAGAAGCCGGTGACCACGAAGTCGGCGTCGCCCAGGGGCGAGCGCAAGCCCAAGGCCGCGGCGGTCGAACTGCCCGAAGAGCTGGTCCCCGTCTTCGAGGCCCTGCGCACGTGGCGTGCCGCGCAGGCCAAGGAGCAGGGTGTTCCGGCGTACGTCATCTTCCACGACGCGACACTTCGGGAGATCGCCACCGTGGGGCCCACATCCATCGTGGAGTTGGGCGCGATCAGCGGAGTGGGCGAGAAGAAGCTCGCGACGTACGGGGACGGGGTGCTCGGGGTGCTTGCCTCCCTGGCTCCGGACTCGCCCGTGTCACCGGCTTCCGCGGCCGAGGGCGGGGACTCGGGGGAGCGGGAGCCGGATCCGGAGGACTGGGGCGAGCCCGATGAGCAGGATGGGCCGGACGACTGGATATAGCGGCCGGGTGGGACGGACGGCCAGGTGAGGCAGAGCGCATTTGGGAGGTACTCACACGCTCTGCCCAGGTGAGGCAGAGCGGATGAGAGTGGTACTCACACGCTCGGTACGACCTGGCCCGTCACCTCGCCCAGTCCCACCCGGGTTCCGTTCGGCCCCGGTGCCCAGGCCGTCAGCGTGACGACGTCGCCGTCCTCGAGGAACGTCCGCTTGCCGTCCGGGAGTTCGAGAGTGTCGCGTCCGTTCCAGGTCAGCTCCAGCAGTGACCCGCGTTCGCGCTCGTCGGCTCCGCTCACCGTTCCCGAACCGTAGAGGTCGCCGGTGCGCAGGGAGGCGCCGTTCACCGTCATATGGGCCAACTGCTGGGCGGCGGTCCAGTACATGGTGGAGAAGGGCGGCTCGGAGATGACATGGCCGTTGAGGGCGACGGAGATGCGCAGGTCGTAGCCGCCGGGTTCCTCGGAGGCGTCGTCCAGGTAGGGAAGCAGGGGGTGAGTACGGGGCGGGGGTGCGACACGGGCGTCGTCCAGGGCGTCGAGCGGCGTGATCCAGGCCGACACCGACGTGGCGAAGGACTTGCCGAGGAAGGGGCCGAGGGGGACGTACTCCCAGGCCTGGAGGTCGCGCGCGGACCAGTCGTTGAGGAGGCAGAGGCCGAAGACATGGTCGCGGAAGTCGCTCAGCGGCACCCGTGAGCCCGTGGCGGAGGGCGTACCCACCACGAAGCCGACCTCTGCCTCGATGTCCAGGCGGACGGACGGCCCGAAGACCGGCTCGGGGTCCGTGGGGGCCTTGCGCTGGCCACAGGGGCGCACCACGTCCGTGCCGGACACCACCACGGTGCCGGACCGGCCGTGATAACCGATCGGCAGGTGCTTCCAGTTGGGGGTGAGGGAGTCGGCGGCGTCGGGGCGGAAGATCTTGCCGACGTTGCGGGCGTGGTTTTCCGATGCGTAGAAGTCGACGTAGTCCGCGACCGCGAAGGGGAGGTGCAGGGTGACTTCGGAGAGCGGGTGCATCAGGGGTTCGACGGTCTCCCGGTGGGCGGGCACGGTCAACCACGCCGTGATCGCTCGTCGCACGTCCGACCAGGCCGTACGGCCCGCCGCGAGCAGCGGGTCGAGCGAGCGGCGGGCCAGCAGCCTGACGTACGGGGAGCCGAGCGCCCGGGCCGCGCCGCCCGCGTCGAGGACGTGGTCGCCCAGCCGGACGCCGACACCGCGCTCCGCGGAGCCGACCGGGGAGAACACGCCGTACGGAAGATTGTGCGGACCGAAGGGATCACCCTCGGGGACCTCGAAGAGGGGCATCGGATGCTGCCTCGCTTTCCGTGTGGGTGGGGATCACGTTACTGGGGCGTCGTAGGACCTGCGGTGACTCGGGGGATGGTCGAGGTTTCGGACGACGTCCGGTTCGGGCCGGGTCGTTGGGCCGTTCGATCCGTATTCTCTGATCATGGCCGCACCGATCGCATATTCACTCATCGCCACTGACCTGGACGGAACGCTGCTCCGCGGCGACGACACTCTCTCCGACCGGTCACGGACCGCGCTGGCGATGGCGGCCACGGCGGGGGCCCGGCACATAGTCGTGACCGGGCGCCCAGCCCCGCGCGTACAGCCGTTGCTCGACGACCTGGGAGGTCAGGGGCTGGCGGTCTGTGGGCAGGGGGCGCAGTTGTACGACGCCGGGGCCCACCGCATGGTGTGGTCGGTGACCCTCGACCGGGAGCTGGCCGAGACGGCGCTCGGCAAGATAGAGGCGGAGGTCGGGGACGTGTATGCGGCCGTGGACCAGGACGGTGTCGACGGGCTCACGTTGATCGAACCGGGTTACGAGATGCCCCATCCGACGTTGCCGGCGGTTCGGGTTCCCCGCCGCGACGACCTCTGGACGCAGCCCATCAGCAAGGTGTTGCTGCGCCATCCGTGCCTGACGGACGACGAGTTGGCGTCGGCGGCTCGCGGAGCGGTCGGTTCCCTCGCCTCCGTCACGATGTCCGGCCCCGGCACCGTCGAACTTCAGCCATGCGGAGTGACCAAGGCGACGGGCCTCGCCCTCGCCGCCGCCCACCTCGGTCTCACCCGCACCACAACGATCGCCTTCGGTGACATGCCCAACGACATCCCCATGTTCGACTGGGCAACCCACGGCGTAGCGATGGCCAATGCCCACCCCGGCCTCAAGGCGGTGGCGGACGAGGTGACCCTCTCGAACGAGGAGGACGGGATCGCGGTGGTGCTGGAGCGGCTGTTCCACTCTGCGGCGACCGTCACAGAAACAGCTCCTCGAATGCTCGGGCGTACGCCCTGAGGCCGCCCTGCGGGCGGGTGATCTCCGAGGCGGTGGGAGCGGAACCTTCCGTGCCGTGTGCTTCGTTGTCGTTGCAGGTCGCTGGGAAGATACCGCCAGTGATCCGATAGTGCCTGGTCTGGACGGGCGGGCGCTCACTGTGATCGAAAGGCGACCGGATACGCTGACTTGAGTGCGAGCAGTGACACATCGACAAACACCCACAGCACGCATGACACACAGAACACAAACAGCATCCAAAGACACACCAGCAGCAACAGCACCAAGAGCACGCAGAGACCGCCCTTGAGAGCGTCAGCAGACAGGAGACCCTCGTGACCGTCGTCGGGCCGTTCGGGCTGAGCGTGCGGGACCAGGCTCTCGAAGCCGATGTCCAGGCCGGATTGGCGGCTGTCGAGGGAGGCCTGATCGAGGCCACCAAGAGCGAGGTCCCGTTCATCACGGAAGCCGCACAGCACCTGGTGCGCGCGGGCGGCAAGCGGTTCCGGCCACTTCTCGTGATGCTCGCCGCGCAGTTCGGGGACCCGTACGCGCCGGGTGTCGTGCCCTCGGCCGTGGTCGTGGAGCTGACCCACCTCGCCACGCTGTACCACGACGACGTGATGGACGAGGCGGACGTACGCCGCGGAGTGCCCAGCGCGAACACTCGCTGGGGCAACTCGGTAGCGGTGCTCACCGGCGACTTCCTGTTCGCGCGCGCCTCGCACATCCTGGCCGACCTCGGGCCGGAGGCGGTACGGATCCAGGCCGAGGCGTTCGAGCGCCTGGTCACCGGCCAGATCCTGGAGACGGCCGGACCGCGCGACGGACGCGATCCGATCGACCACTACCTGGACGTGATCGGCGGCAAGACCGGCTCACTGATCGCCGTGTCGGGACGCTTCGGCGCGATGATGTCGGGCGCCGACGAGACCGTGGTGGACGTGCTCACGCAATACGGGGAGAGGCTGGGTGTCGCCTTCCAGCTCGCCGACGACGTACTGGACATCGCCAGCGATTCGCACGAGTCCGGCAAGACGCCGGGCACCGACCTGCGCGAAGGCATCCCCACCCTCCCCGTGCTGCGGCTGCGTGAGCGGGTGGAGCGGCTCGGTCTGGCCGAGGACATCGCACTGTCCGAGCTGCTCGACTCGGACCTGACGGACGACGCCCGGCATGCCGAGGCGCTCTCCCTTCTGCGTGCCCATCCGGCCCTGGAGCAGGCCCGCCGCGACACCGTGCGGTACGCCGAGGAGGCCCGCTCCACGCTCGCGCCGCTCCCCGAGTGCGGTGCGAAGGCGGCGCTGGTGGAGCTGTGCGACGCGGTGGTGCACCGGGCGGGCTGATCCCCCCCCGCAGCCCCTGAACGAGGGGCCCGTACCAGGCTCCCGGCCCAGGGTTCCTTCCAGGCTCCTGATTCAGAGTGACGCACGTCACATAGTTGGATCGAGTCCAGACTCAGATCCACTCCGTAACAAAGCCCAGAAGCTGACGCAGGGGGTGTCAGCTGAGTTACGGGGAGAAAACAGAATCATGGGGACATTCATTACGTCCGCGAAGCGTCGCAAGAGCCTGGTCATCTCCGGTGTCGCGGTGGTCGCCGCGGCCGGTGTCGCCGCCGCCGTCATCCCGGCGGTGGCCGACAGCGGGAACCGGTCCAACGGCAACGCCAAGGGCAAGGGCGCCAACCACGCGCAGCACGGGGGCCAGTCCATCGAGGTGCAGAACGGCCTCGCGGGCGGCGGTGGCAGTGGCGGCACCATCCTCGCCGCAAGCCTCAACGGTGCGAACGAGGTGCCGGTCCAGGGCGGCCCCGCCGTCGGCGACAAGGACGGCGCGGCGCTTCAGTTCGTGAAGGTCAAGGGCGACAAGGTGTCCGTCGCGGTCAAGTGGCGCGGTACCGGCCAGCCGCGTGGTCACCCGTTCGGGTGGCGGTAGTCGGTCAAGTCTCCCCGGCTGGGCCTGGGTTGGTACGTTTGGCTGGCGCCGCTTCGGTTCGGCGTGTGGGCGGCTCTCCTCGGTGAGTTGCCCCGGTCGCCGGGAGGGTGGTCGTCAGACGGGCAAGTACCCGTCAAACTCCCCGGAGTGATCCAAGGGAGAGTCTTCAACTGCTGGGGCAACCCGTAGCGGAAGAGAACTCCAAGAGTGCAAGAAGGTGGAACCGAAGCCTTCGCCCAAGGTGATGTGCGGCCGCCATGCGCGGCCGCACCACCCAACTCCCCGTTCTCACTGCGGCCGTGGATCGCACCGGACCGCAGCGCGGTCACCGGTGCGCTGATCTCCAAGGCTCCGAACGGCGACAAGAACATCCCGGAGCTGGACCTCAAGGCCATTCAGTCCGGCAAGCACCGCGGGCTGTTGGCCGGTACGGCCGAGATCCTTCGGCTGAACACCGTGGGCGGGGTGGCTCCTGCCGGGCCCTGTGAAGAAGGGGCCATCGTGGGTGTGCCGTACGGGGCGGACTACGTGTTCATCAACCGGTGATCCACGGGCTGTTGAGCCGGCAGTCCATGGCTGGCGAGCCGGTGATTCACGGCCTGTTCAGGAAGTGATCCGCGGCCTGTTGAGGCGATGACCGACCGGCTCTGAACTGCCTTTCGGGCGGCGTCTTCCCGCACGACCCCTACGGGGTGGGGGAGGCGCCGCCCACTCGTGTCATACCCCAGCAGTACACAGAGTTGGCTCCGAGGTCTGACGCTTCTCATCGGCCGATTTGGTCTGATTGGAAACACCACTTCACAGGAGTTCGGGTGACAATGGCGGCCGGGGTGGACGAGTGCGTGACGGTAAGCCGCCGCCGACGACGGAGGTAGGGCACACATGGCACCGTACGAATCCGACGACAACACGAACGAGGAGCTGCGAACCGGCCGGCGCAAAGCGGCGCGGTACGTCGTTCCCGTCGCGGTGGTGGGGCTGGCGGCGGCGACCATCGGGCTGGTCCCGGCGTTCGCGGGCTCCGGCGACCCTGACCTGCCGGACATCACCGCTGAGCAACTCATAGAGAAGATCGCCGCGTCCGACGTACAGCAGCTGTCCGGCACGGTGAAGGTCAGCACGAATCTGGGTCTGCCGGACCTCGGCGGCCTGGAAAGCAGCCTCGCTCCGGGTGGCGGCGGCGCCGGCGGTTCCGAGGACGAGGGTTCCTCCGCCGATCCTTCGACCAAGCTCATGGAACTCGCGTCCGGCACGCACACGTTGCGGGTCGCGGCCGATGGCCCGGACAAGCACAAGGTGTCGCTGCTGGACAAGGCCGCCGAGTACAGCCTGATCCACAACGGCGACGAGGTGTGGGCGTACGACAGCGCGTCCAACGAGGCGTTCCACATGAAGGACGCTTCCGGTGCCACCGAGGACAAGGGCAAGAAGGAAGAGGCGCCGAAGGACGTCCCGACCACGCCCAAGGAGATGGCCGACGAGGCGTTGAAGGCGGTCGACGACACGACGTCCGTGAAGGTCGACGGCACCGCCCAGGTCGCGGGCCGCGATGCGTACAGGCTGGTCATCAAGCCGAAGCAGTCCGGTTCGACGGTTGGTCAGATCACCATAGCCGTGGACTCCAAGACCGGTATGCCGCTGAAGTTCACGCTGACACCGGCGAGCGGTGGCGCGGCCGTCGTGGACGCGGGCTTCACCAAGGTCGACTTCAGCAAGCCGGATGCGTCCACCTTCGACTTCAGCCCGCCGAAGGGTGCGAAGGTCACCGAGGGCGACGAGGCGAAGGTCGAGGAGCAGGCGCGTCCGAAGGCCGAAGAGGACCTGGGCCAAGGGCTCGAAGGGCTCAAGACCATAGGCGAGGGCTGGACCACCATCGCCCGGTTCGACACCGGCGGCGAGGGCATACCGTCGGAGGCCGGCGCCGCGGGCGGCTTCCTCGACTCGCTGGGCACGAAGGTGAGCGGCAAGTTCGGCTCGGGCACGGTCTTCTCGACCCGTCTGGTCAACGCGCTCATCACGGACGACGGCCAGGTGTACGCGGGCGCCGTCACGAAGGACGCACTGGTGAAGGCGGCCAACGCCGCGAAGTAACAGGCAGAGGACGACAGGTGGTTGGCGCCCGGCCGGAGGATTCTGGTCGGGCGCCAACGGGGAGTTGAGGAAGTCGATGGCGGAACGGGCCACCGTGGAACCGGACACCGGATCGGACTCCGGGCCGGACAGCCGGCCGGAAACCGGACCGGACACGGTGATCGCCACCCGTGCGCTCACCAAGCGCTACCGCGGCGGGCAACTCGCCGTCGACGGCCTCGATCTGGCCGTACCGGCGGGCAGCGTCTTCGGCTTCCTGGGGCCGAACGGCTCCGGCAAGACGACCACCATCAGAATGCTGATGGGCCTGATCGAGCCGACCTCGGGCACGGCACGCGTCCTGGGACAGCCCATGCCGCGCGCCACCCGGACGGTGCTCCCGCAGGTGGGCGCGCTGATCGAGGGACCGGCGCTGTACGGGTTCCTGTCCGGCCGCGACAATCTCCTGCGGTACGACTCCGCCGACCCGACCGCCGATCCCCGCACCCGGCGTACGCGCGTCGCGGCCGCCCTCGACCGGGTCGGACTGACGGCCGCCGGGAGCAAGAAGGCGAAGGCCTACTCGCTGGGCATGAAGCAACGGCTCGGGCTGGCGGCGGCACTGCTCCAGCCGCGCCGGTTGCTGGTCCTGGACGAGCCGACCAACGGGCTCGATCCGCAGGGCATGCGCGAAATCCGTTCGCTGGTACGGGAGTTGGCGTCCGACGGTACGACCGTGTTCCTGTCCTCGCATCTGCTGGACGAGATCGAGCAGGTGTGCTCGCACGCCGCGGTGATGGCGCAGGGACGGCTGATCACCCAGGGCCCGGTGGCCGAGCTGGCGGCCGGCGCCCGTGGCCGCCTGGTCGTCACGACGCCGGATGCGGGCGACGCGGCCCGCGTACTGAAGGAGCAGGGCGTCGCCGACGTCGTCGTCGAGGAGGACCGGGTGACCGGCGAGCCTCCGGACGACCGCGACCGCGACCTCGCTGAGGTGAACGCGGCGTTGGTGTCGGCAGGCGTCCGGGTACGAGGCTTCGGGCTCGAACGGGCTTCGCTGGAGGACGCGTTCGTGGCGCTTACGGGGGAGGGCTTCGATGTCGCGGGCTGAAGCATCCGAGGTCAGTGGGGTTTCGGGGATCTCGGAGGTTTCCGAGATCACTGACGTCGCCGCGGGCTCCGGCACCGCCGAGGTCGTCGGCGTACGGAAGCCGAGCGTGCTGTGGACCCTCGGCCTGCTGCGCAACGAGTTGGTGACCACCCTGCGCCGGTGGCGGACGATCGCGCTGCTGGGAGTGCTGGCCGCGGTGCCGGTGCTGGTCGGGATCGCCGTGAAGATCGAGACGAGTGACGGTGGAGGCGGAGGCGGCGGGGGACCGGCGTTCGTCTCCCAGATCACCAACAATGGACTGTTCCTGGTGTTCACGGCGCTCGCCGCGACGCTGCCCTTCTTCCTGCCGATGGCGATCGGCGTCATCGCGGGCGACGCGATAGCGGGCGAGGCGAACGCCGGCACGCTGCGCTACCTGCTGGTCGCGCCTGCGGGGCGTACGCGGCTGCTGCTCACCAAGTACGCGACCACACTGGCCTTCTGCGTCGTGGCGACGCTTGTCGTGGCGGTGTCGGCGCTGATCGTGGGTGCCCTGCTGTTCCCGCTCGGCGAGCTGACGACGATCTCCGGCACGCGGATCAGCTTCGGTGAAGGGCTGGGGCGGGCGTTTCTGATCGCGCTGATCGTCGCCGCGTCGCTGATCGGGATAGCGGCGCTCGGCCTGTTCATCTCGACGCTCACCGGCAGCGGCATAGCGGCGATGGCGACGACCGTGGGCCTGCTGATCACCATCCAGATCCTCGACCAGATACCCCAACTCCACGCGATACAGCCGTACTTCTTCTCGCACTACTGGCTGTCCTTCGCGGACCTGATGCGCGATCCGGTGTACTGGGACGATCTGCTCCGCAACCTCGGCCTCCAGGGCCTGTACGCAGCGGTGTTCGGCACGGCGGCGTGGGCACGGTTCACGACGAAGGACATCACTGCCTGACCGACCACCGTCGACCGATCACCGTCTGGCCGCTCAGCGCCTGTCCAGCGGGTTGCATGGGCGGGGCGCTCAGTGGACGCAGAATTCGTTGCCCTCCGGGTCCGTCATGATGACCCACTCGCCGCCGGGTTCCTTCACCTCGCGCTGCACGGCCGCCCCCAGGTCGGTCAGCCGCGCGACCTCGGCCTCGCGTTGCCCGGGCTCGGCGTGTACGTCGATGTGCAGCCGGTTTTTGATGGTCTTCGGCTCCGGTACGCGCTGGAAAAGCAGGCGTCGGCCGAGGCCCGTGCCGCTCTCCTTGTCGTACGGGTCCTCCGGGTGCCGTACGGCGATGAGGTCGCGCCAGGCCTTGCGGCCGTGGGACTCGACGGTGAGATCGGGCGGTACGGCGCCGAAGCCCAGCAGGCGTTCGATGAGGGCGCTGTTGTCCTCGACTTCGTAGCGGAGGGCGGCGGCCCAGAAGTCGGCCTGGGCGTGCGGGTCGGCGGCGTCGATGACGAGCTTCCAGTGCAGGGGCGTGGGCGACTGAGTCATGGAGGGACGGTACGTCGGATGGGGGTTCCGCACGGGGTTTTCGCCCCGCTACCCCTGCCCTCTCCCACTCTCGGCGGCGTCATACGCCGCGGCTAATTCGATTGATGAGCCTTGGAAGCTGCCGCAGGCTGGCCATGGTTACAAGAGGACGACACCGACCCTCCATCGAGTAACCGCATGTGCCTCGCCGCCCTCTGTCTCGAAGGAGTCCCGCCATGGGCACCCGTGCCTGGGCCCTGCTGCTCGTTCTCTGCGGAACGATCTTCCTAGAGGGCATCGACGTCGCCATGCTGGCCGTCGCGATCCCCTCCATCCGAGCCGATCTCGACCTGTCCACGAACGCGGCGGCGTGGGTGATCAGCGCGTACGTGCTCGGCTACGCCGGCTTCACCCTGCTCGGCGGTCGGGCGGCCGACCTCCTGGGCAGACGCCGGATGTTCCTCACCTGGCTGACCGTCTTCCTCGCCTTCTCGGGTCTCGGCGGGTTCGCCACGGAAGGCTGGATGCTGATCGTCGCCCGTTTCGTCACGGGTGTCTCGGCGGCCTTCATGACTCCGGCCGCGCTGTCCCTGATCACGACCTCGTACGAGGAGGGCCCGCAGCGCAACAAGGCCCTGCTCGTCTTCGCGGGCACGGGGGCCGGCGGCTTCTCCCTCGGCCTGGTCATCGGCGGCCTGTTGACCCAACTCGGCTGGCGCTGGGTCTTCTTCGCACCGGTGCTGCTGGCGGCGGTGATCCTGGCCGCGGCGGTACGCCTGATTCCGGCCGAGACCGGCGGAGGCCGGCAGGGGACAGCGGACGGGCGCCCCCAGCCCCGTACGACAGAAACAGCCGCAGCCGTCGGCGAGATCGCAGCCGACCGCGAGATCGCAGCCGTCCGCCCGGCCGCGACCGGCCACCATGCCGCAGTCAGCCACCAAGGCTTCGACTTCCTCGGCGCCGTTACCGCCGCCGGAGCCATGCTGCTCGCCGCGTACGCCGTCATACGACTCGAACACGGCCTGGACGGTTGGCAGTTGACGATCGGGGCCGCCGTTGTCGCTGCGCTCCTCGCCACCGCGTTCGTCGTCGTCGAACGCCGCAGCCCCGCGCCCCTCGTGCGCCTGGGCATTCTGCGCAAGGCGTCAGTCGTTCGGGCCGACCTCGGGGCGCTGCTCTTCGTCGGCGCCTTCTTCGGCTTCCAGTTCGTCGTCACGCTCTATCTGCAGGAACTGCGCGGCTGTTCCTCCCTCCAGACGGCGATCGCCCTGGTGGTGATGGGCTGCGACGCGATTCTCGCGCCGACGCTCACGCCCCGCCTGGTCAACCGGTTCGGCAACGGCCGGGTGATCCTCGGCGGCTTCGTCCTGGGGATCGTCGCGTACGGGCTCTTCCTGCCGGTCGGCATGGACTGGACGTACGTCGCGATGTTCCCCACCCTGCTCATCGCGGGCATCGCCTTCGCGCTGGCCTACGGTCCGCTCACGATCGCGGCGACGGACGGAGTAACGGAGTCCGAACAGGGCCTGGCGGGCGGCCTGTTGAACACCGCGACCCAGTTCGGCGCGGCGCTCGGCATCTCGGCGGTGACGGCCGTGTACGGCCTGGCCTCCTCCTCGGGTTCGGACCCCGAGTCCACCCTGTCCGCGTTCCGTACGGCACTGATCGTGCCCGTGGCGATGGTGACGCTGGGCGCTCTGCTCTCGTCCTTCGGCTTGCGTGGCGGTCGGGGGAGGCGGGTGGCCGGAGTGACTGCCGGGGCGAGCGACGGAGCTGGCGCCAACCCCGCCCAGAAATCGGTGAGTTGAGGATGCACGGCACGTCACACAGCGCGGTGACCGCCGACATAATGTCCCCATGACGGACACCGCCGCCCCCACCTCCACAGAGCGCACAGAGCGCACCTTGGTCGTCGTCGTGGGGGCCGGTCCCGCCGGTCTCACTGTCGCCAACATCCTGCGTGCCGCCTCCGTCGACTGTGTGGTGCTGGAGACGGAGAGCAGGGAGTTCATCGAACAGCGGCCCCGCGCGGGCTTTCTGGAGGAGTGGGCGGTGCGCGCCCTGGAGCGACGTGGCCTTGCCGACCGGCTGCTGGAGAACGCCCAGGTGCACAGCGAGTGCGAGTTCCGGTTCGCGAGGGAGCGGCACAGGTTCCGGTACGGCGACCTGTCCGGGCACCACCACTTCGCCTATCCTCAGCCGCTGTTGGTGACGGACCTGGTGCGCGTGTACGCGGACGAGCGGGGCGGTGACATCCGTTTCGGCGTACGCGACGTGGAGGTGTACGCCATCGACTCGGATCAGCCTTCGGTGTCGTACACGGATCCGGACACGGGTGAGCGCGTACGACTCGACTGTGCGGCCGTCGCGGGCTGCGACGGTGCGCGCGGTGTCACCCGGGCCTGCCTGCCGCCGGAGCATGTCGGCATCGCCCGGCACGAGTACGGCATCGGCTGGCTGGCGCTGCTCGCCGAGGCGCCGCCGTCCAACGACTGCGTCGTCTTCGGTGTCCACCCACGGGGCTTCGCCGGACATATGGCCCGCAGCCCGCAGGTCACCCGCTACTACCTGGAGTGCCCGCCCGGCGACGACCCCGAGAACTGGTCCCACGAACGCGTCTGGGCCGAGCTCCACGAGCGGCTCGCGGCGGACGGGGCCCAGCCGCTCACCGAGGGGCGGCTGATCGAGAAACGGGTCCTGGACATGCACAACTACGTGGTGGAGCCGATGGGGTACGGGCGGCTGTATCTGGCCGGAGACGCGGCGCACCTCCTGGCGCCGATCGGCGCGAAGGGCATGAACCTCGCGATCCACGACGCCCTGCTGCTCGGCGACGCACTCATCGCGTACTGCGGCAAGGGCGATGAGAGCGGGCTCAGCGGTTACTCGGCTGCCTGTCTGGGGAGGGTGTGGCAGTATCAGGAGTTCTCGATGTGGCTGTCGGACATCTACCACGGAGCCTCGTCCGGCGACCCGTTCCAGGCGGGCATAACCGCGGCCCGGCTGCGGCGGACTCTTGCCTCAGCCGCCGCGGCTGCCGCGTTCGCGGGGTTGTACATCGGCAAGGACGCTGATTACTGACGTACGGGATTGCGGATTACTGACGTACTGACGACGGCAAGGACGCCGATCACCGACTTCGGGCGTCGCTTCAAAGCCTGGGGCTCGAGGCCGGCTTCTGGATCTCCGGGACGTCCACGTCGACGCCCGCCGCCTGCAGAGTCAGCCGCGCCCGGCGTGACGTCCGCAGCGCGTCCCATGTCAGCAGCGACAGCGCGGCCCACACCAGCGCGAACCCGGCCCACCGCTCGGCGGGCATGGCCTCGCGGAAGTACAGGACGCCGAGCAGGAACTGCAGCACCGGTGCCAGGTACTGGAGCAGCCCGAGTGTCGACAGCGGTACGCGGATCGCCGCCGCCCCGAAGCAGACGAGCGGCGCCGCCGTCACCACACCGGTCGCGGCCAGCAGCGCCGCGTGCCCGGCGCCCTCGGCTCCGAACGCCATGTCGCCCTGCCCCGCCAGCCACAGCAGATAGCCGAGCGCGGGCAGGAACTGGATCGCCGTCTCCGCGGCCAGCGACTCCAGACCGCCGAGGTTCACCTTCTTCTTCACCAGCCCGTACGTCGCGAAGGAGAAGGCGAGGCAGAGGGAGATCCAGGGCGGCTGCCCGTACCCGATGGTCAGCACGAGAACGGCGGCGAAGCCGATGCCGACCGCCGCCCATTGGGCGGGCCGCAGCCTCTCCTTCAGGAGCAGAACACCCATCGCGATGGTGACGAGCGGGTTGATGAAGTAGCCGAGGGACGCCTCCACCACATGGCCGGTGTTCACGGCCCAGATGTAGACGCCCCAGTTGATGGTGATCACGGTGGCCGCGATCGCGATCAGGCCCAGTCTGCGCGGCTGCCGCAGCAGTTCGCCGGCCCAGGCCCAGCGCCGTATCACCAGGAGCGCGATCGCGACGAAGCCGAGTGACCACACCATGCGGTGGGCGAGGATCTCGACAGCGCCGGCGGGCTCGAGGAGCGGCCAGAAGAGGGGGACGAGCCCCCACATGCCGTACGCCGCGAAGCCGTTCAGCAGACCTATCCGCCGCTCACCCCTGGTCTCCACCGACACGGCCTCTCCCCTCTCGCGCGGCTGCGAGCGCGCAGCCGTTCACGACGGTAGCGCCGAACGCCCCCGCCTGTCATGGCCGTATCCACGATACGGTCATTACAAGCGAGGGTGGGGAGGATCACCAAGCAGGTCAGCCCTTGAGTGCCGCCGCGATCGAGTCCGCGATCGGGGTGGTCGGGCGGCCGGTCAGCCGGGACAGGTCGCCGCTGGTGACGACCAGCTCGCCCTTCTCGACGGACACGTCCACTCCGGCGATGGTCGCCGCGACCGGTTCGGGCAGGCCGACGCCGGTCAGGATGCCCGTGAAGACCTCGACGGATACGGGGCTGTACGCGATCTCCTTGCCGGACTGCTTGGCCACCTCGGCCGCGTACTCGGCGAAGCTCCAGGCGGTGTCGCCGCCCAGTTCGTACGTCTTGTTCTCGTGGCCCTCACCCGTCAGCACGGCCACGGCGGCGGCCGCGTAGTCCGCGCGGGAGGCCGAGGAGACCCTGCCCTCGCCGGCGGCCTGGACGACGGCGCCGTGCTCCAGGACCTGGCCCAGGCTCTCGGTGTAGTTCTCGTGGTACCAGCCGTTGCGCAGCAGGGTGTACGTCACGCCGGACTCGAGGATCGCGGCCTCGGTGCCCCGATGGTCGTCGGCCAGTGCGGCGGTCAGGCTGCCGGGAGCGCTGGTGTACGCGAGGAGCGCGACTCCGGCGGCCTTGGCGGCTTCGAGGACGGCCTTGTGCTGGCCCACGCGGTCGTTGCCGATTTCGCTGCCGGAGATGAGCAACACCTTGTCGCCGGCGGAGAAGACGTTGTCGAAGGTCTCGGGAGCGCTGTAGTCGGCGATCGCTATCTTCACGCCGCGGGCTGCGTAGTCCGCGGCCTTCTCCTCGCTGCGGGCGACAGCCGTGATCTGGTCGGCCGGGACCTTCTCCAGCAGCCCTTCGATGACGTGACGGCCGAGGTTTCCGGTGGCTCCGGTGACGACGATGCTCATGATGTTGCAGCTCCTTGTGGTGTGGGTACGTACTAACCCTAGGGGCTGCACTAACTATCCGAAAGTACCCACTTTGAAGTAAGGTACTGGCATGGCCGTAAGCGATGTAGTTGTCACCACTCCCGCAGCAGTCAGCAAATGGAACGTCGAGGGCGAGGCGATGTGCCCGCACCGCCTCGTGCTGGAACACGTCACCAGCCGCTGGGGTGTCCTGGTGCTGATCCAGCTCCTGGACCGCCCGCACCGCTTCAGCGAGCTGCGCCGTGCCATCGGGCGCGTCAGCGAGAAGATGCTCACGCAGACGTTGCAGACACTGGAGCGGGACGGACTGGTCCACCGGGACGCCAAGCCGGTGATCCCGCCGAGGGTGGACTACTCGCTGACGGACCTGGGCCGCGAGGCCGCCGAGCAGGTGCAGGCGCTGGCCGACTGGACGTCGCGCCGCATGGACGCGGTGCTGAAGGCGCGCGAAGAGTACGACGCCGCCAGGGGATAGCCCGGCGGCGCCCAAGTCCTCAAGCTCAACTGCCGGTCAGTGGCCCTCAAGCACAACCACCAGTCGGCCCTCTGAAGGCCAACTATCGGTCAGCCCACGACAGTCCAGGTGTCCCCGCCCGCCAGCAGCGCGGCCAGGTCGCCCTTCCCGTTCTGCTCGATCGCCGTGTCCAGCTGGTCCGACATCAGGGTGTCGTACACCGGCCGGTCCACCGAGCGGAAGACGCCGATCGGAGTGTGGTGCAGCGTGTCCGGGTCGGCCAGGCGTGACAGGGCGAACGCCGTCGTGGGGGACGGCGAGTGCGCGTCGTGAACCAGGATCTGCTCCTCGTTCTCCGGGGTGACGGTGACGACCTTCAGGTCGCCCGTCAGCTGATCCCGTACAACCCCCTTCGCGCCGTCCGTTCCGAAGCGGATGGGCTGGCCGTGCTGGAGGCGGATGACCGCCTCCTCGGCCTGCTGCTTGTCCTTCAGGGCCTCGAAGGCGCCGTCGTTGAAGATGTTGCAGTTCTGGTAGATCTCGACCAGGGCCGTGCCAGGGTGGGCGGCGGCCTGGCGCAGGACCTCCGTGAGGTGCTTGCGGTCGGAGTCCACGGTGCGCGCCACGAACGACGCCTCAGCGCCGATGGCCAGCGAGACCGGGTTGAAGGGCGCGTCCAGCGAACCCATCGGCGTCGACTTCGTGATCTTGCCGACCTCGGAGGTCGGGGAGTACTGACCCTTCGTCAAGCCGTAGATCCGGTTGTTGAAGAGCAGGATCTTCAGGTTGACGTTCCGGCGCAGGGCGTGGATCAGGTGGTTCCCGCCGATGGACAGCGCGTCGCCGTCACCGGTGACGACCCATACGGACAGGTCCTGCCGGGACGAGGCCAGGCCCGTCGCGATGGCGGGCGCACGGCCGTGGATGGAGTGCATCCCGTACGTGTTCATGTAGTACGGGAAGCGGGAGGAGCAGCCGATGCCGGAGACGAAGACGATGTTCTCCTTCGCCAGGCCGAGCTGGGGCATGAACCCCTGCACGGCGGCGAGCACCGCGTAGTCACCGCAGCCGGGGCACCAGCGCACTTCCTGATCGGACTTGAAGTCCTTCATGGACTGCTTGGCCTCGGTCTTGGGCACCAGAGAAAGCGCCTCGATCGTGCCCGAGCCTTCCGTGGTCGTCTCAGCCATCGATGGCCTCCTTGAGAGCCGTGGCGAGCTGCTCAGCCTTGAACGGCATACCGTTGACCTGGTTGTAGGAGTGGGCGTCCACCAGGTACTTCGCCCGGACGAGCGTGGCGAGCTGACCGAGATTCATCTCGGGGATCACCACCTTGTCGTAACGCCCCAGCACCTCGCCGAGATTCCGCGGGAACGGGTTGAGATGGCGCAGATGAGCCTGCGCGATGCTCTCCCCGGCCGCGCGCAGCCGTCGTACGGCCGCGGTGATGGGCCCGTACGTCGACCCCCAGCCCAGTACGAGCATCCGCGCGCCGTGCGGGTCATCGACCTCGATGTCGGGGACGTCGATGCCGTCGATCTTCGCCTGGCGCGTACGCACCATGAAGTCGTGGTTGGCCGGGTCGTACGAGATGTTGCCCGTGCCGTCCTGCTTCTCGATGCCGCCGATACGGTGCTCCAGGCCGGGCGTGCCCGGGATCGCCCACGGGCGAGCGAGGGTCTGCGGGTCGCGTCTGTAGGGCCAGAAGACCTCGGTGCCGTCGTCCAGGGTGTGGTTGGGGCCCTGCGCGAACTGCGTGCGCAGGTCCGGGAGTTCGTCGATGTCCGGGATGCGCCAGGGCTCGGAACCGTTGGCCAGGTAGCCGTCGGACAGCAGGAAGACCGGGGTGCGGTAGGTGACCGCGATCCGGGCGGCCTCCAGAGCCGCGTCGAAGCAGTCGGCGGGTGTGCGCGGGGCGACGACGGGGACGGGGGCCTCGCCGTTGCGCCCGTACATCGCCTGCAGCAGGTCCGCCTGCTCGGTCTTCGTCGGCAGGCCGGTGGACGGGCCGCCGCGCTGGATGTCGATCACGAGGAGCGGCAGCTCGAGGCTCACGGCCAGACCGATGGTCTCGCTCTTGAGGGCCACGCCCGGACCGGATGTCGTGGTCACGGCGAGTGAGCCGCCGAAGGCCGCGCCCAGGGCCGCGCCGATGCCGGCGATCTCGTCCTCGGCCTGGAAGGTCCGTACGCCGAAGTTCTTGTGCTTGGACAGCTCGTGCAGGATGTCCGAGGCCGGCGTGATCGGGTACGAGCCCAGGTAGAGCGGCAGGTCCGCCTGGCGGGAGGCGGCGATCAGGCCGTAGGACAGGGCCAGGTTCCCGGAGATGTTCCGGTACGTACCGGTCGGGAACGCCGTCGTGGCCGGGGCGACCTCGTACGAGACCGCGAAGTCCTCGGTGGTCTCGCCGAAGTTCCAGCCCGCGCGGAAGGCGGCGATGTTGGCCGCCGCGATGTCCGGCTTCTTGGCGAACTTCGACTTCAGGAACTTCTCGGTGCCCTCGGTCGGCCGGTGGTACATCCAGCTCAGCAGGCCCAGCGCGAACATGTTCTTGCTGCGCTCGGCCTCCTTGCGGGACAGGTCGAACTCCTTGAGCGCCTCGACCGTCAGCGTGGTGAGGGGCACCGGGTGGACGTGATAGCCGTCCAGGGAGCCGTCGTCCAGCGGGCTAGCCGCGTAGCCGACCTTGGCCATCGCGCGTTTGGTGAACTCGTCCGTGTTGACGATCACCTCGGCGCCGCGCGGCACATCGCCGATGTTGGCCTTCAGCGCGGCCGGGTTCATCGCCACGAGGACGTTCGGCGCGTCGCCCGGCGTGAGGATGTCGTGGTCGGCGAAGTGCAGCTGGAACGACGAGACGCCCGGCAGGGTCCCGGCAGGCGCGCGGATCTCGGCGGGGAAGTTCGGCAACGTCGACAGGTCGTTGCCGAACGACGCCGTCTCCGAGGTGAAGCGGTCGCCGGTGAGCTGCATACCGTCACCCGAGTCCCCCGCGAACCGGATGATCACCCGGTCGAGGCGGCGTACGTCTTTCGCGCCCGCGCCCGCCGGTTTGCGCTGTTCTCCTACGACGGCTCCGTCGGCCTGTTCGGTTGGACTGACCTGGCTGGTCACTGAACTGGACCTCCCTCGAGGCGGCTGTCTGGGAGCGGCCTGCCCGCAAGCGCTCCCACCTTCAACCCTACGTCTGTAAGGGTCGCCTTCCCTCGGCCATTCGCATGATGGACACCACTTTGAGACCGCGTGAGGCCCCGATTTGCCACGACTTATTCACCCTCTGGCCTCTTTTTCTGAGGACGCTCATGGCTCGTCCTACCTTTCAAGGGTGGTTGCTCTGGTCATTCGTAAGATCAGAGGGCCCAGGGGTTCTGGGTATGGCTGTCATGGCGGCGCCGTTGGCAAGGCTCAAAGGACTTGGCCACCCGGAACCCCGCGA
>NZ_JAAKZX010000279.1 GCF_011045025.1 Streptomyces ureilyticus | reverse complement strand
GTGGGGTTCGGGTGGGAGCCGGTCAGCCGGGGCGGCAGGATCTGCTCCCACTCGCTGTAGCGCTGGGACCAGAAGGCCGTGCCCCAGGCGTGGTTGAGCGCCTCCAGGGTCGTATAACGGGCGCGCAGCCAGTCGCGGAAGGCACGGGCGGCGTCGTCCGAGTAGTCGTAGATGTTGTGGCAGCCCAGCTCGTTGGAGATGTGCCAGGCCACCAGGGCGGGATGACCGGAGTACCGCTCGGCCATCTTCTCCACCACGCGTAGCGCGTACTTACGGAACACCGGCGAGGTGGGCCGCCAGTGCTGCCGCGCCCCCGGCCACACCGTCTCACCGGAGGCGGTCACCGGAAGGATCTCCGGGTGCGCCGTGGTGAGCCAGGGCGGCGGGGACGCGGTGGCGGTGGCGAGGTCGACCCCGATGCCGCCCGCGTGCAGCAGATCCATGACCTCGTCGAGCCACCCGAAGTCCCACTCGTCCTGGGCCGGCTGGATGCGGGCCCAGGAGAAGATCCCCACGGAGACCAGGTTGACGCCGGCCTCACGCATCAGCCGTACGTCTTCCTCCCACACCTCACGAGGCCACTGCTCGGGGTTGTAGTCGGCGCCGTACACGAGGCGTGGTGTGGAGTCACCGTCCGGCCCGTGCAGCTGGGACAGGAGGGTGGAGATCATGGTGGTCCTTCCGGTGTGTCGCACGGGCGGCGTGGGGCGTACCTCGGCTGCTCGACCGACTACTCGACGGTGAAGCCCTGCTCCTTGCCGTACTTGACGGAGGCGTCCTGCCAGGACTTCAGGCCCTCGGAGAGCTTGGTGTTGGAGACGTACGCCTTGCCGACGGTGTCGTTGAAGATCGAGTTGGCGTACTGCTGGAAGGGCAGGTACGACCAGTCGCTGGACACGTTGGCCGCGGACTCGGCGAAGATCTCGTTGGCCTTCTGGCCGCCGAAGTACTCGAACTCCTTGCCCTGGAACTCCGGGGACTCCAGCTCCGCCTTGGTCGCCGGGAAGGCGCCCTCGTCGATGCGGGTCTTCACACCGGCGCCGGAGTTGGCGTACTCGGCGAAGGCGTAGGCGAGTTCCTTGTTCTTGCCCAGCGTGGGCAGGGTCAGGGAGCTGCCGCCGTTCTCCGCGCTCGCCTTGTCGCCCTTGGTCCACTGGGGCATGGGGGCCGCACGCCAGTCACCGGAGGCGTTCGCCACACCGGTGACGAAGTTGGCGGGCATCCAGGCGCCGGTGACCAGGGTGGCGATGGTGCCGTCGCCGAGGCCCTTGTACCAGTCGTCGGTCCAGCCGTTGATGGGTGCGACGAGCTTCTCGTCGATGAGCGGCTGCCAGGTGTCGGTGTACTTCTTGGCGCCCGCGTCGGAGAAGTCGACCTTCACGTTCGTGCCGTCGACCTTGTAGGGACGCGAACCGGCCTGCCACAGCATGCTGGTCGTGCCGCCCGCGTCACCGGCGTCGGCGGCGATGAAGGACTTGGGGTCGGCCTTGTTCAGCTTGCGGGCCGCCTCGACGTACTCGTCCCACGTCGTCGGGACCGCGATCTTGTGCTTGTCGAAGACCTTCTTGTTGTAGAACATCGCCATCGGGCCGGAGTCCATCGGCAGGCCGAAGACGGCGTCACCCTCGTTGACCGCGTTCCACGGGCCGGGGGTGTACTTCTCCTTGAGCTTGTCGGCGCCGTAGGGGGCCAGGTCGCTGAGGCCCTTGGTGAGGGCGTACTGGCTCAGCGCGAAGTACTCGACCTGCGCGACGTCCGGGACACCCTTCTCGGCGGAGATGGCGTTCGTCAGGGCGGTGTAGTGCTTGTCGCCGGACCGCTCGCCGACGAGGTTGATCTTGACCTTGGGGTACTTCTTCTGGAAGTCGGCGGCGACCGTCTTCAGCGTGGGCTCCCACGCCCACACCGTGACCGTGCCGCCCTTCTCCAGGGCCGCGTCGATGTCACCGGCGGAGACCGGCTTGTCGGCGCTGTCGTCCGAGCCGCCGCAGGCGGTCGCACCCAAGGCGAGGACGGAGAGGACTGCGATGCCGCGCATCAGGCGACTTGTGGTTCTGCGCATGGAGGTGCTTCCACTTCTTCGTGGGTGGGACAGGGTGAGGGTTTTGACGTTGTGTGGGGGCGTGGGGCCTTGGGGGACGACGGTCACTCCTTGACGCTTCCGGCGGCGAGTCCGGACTGCCAGTACTTCTGCAGCAGCAGGAACGCGGCGATCAGCGGCACGATCGTGAGCAGCGAACCGGTGATCACCAAGTTGAAGATCACGTCACCGCCGATCGTCTCGGCCTGGGAGTTCCAGGCGCTCAGCCCCAGGGTCAGCGGGTACCAGTCCGGGTCCTTGAGCATGATCAACGGCAGGAAGTAGTTGTTCCACGTCGCGACCGTGGTGAACAGCAGGACGGTCACGATGCCGGGGGCGAGCAGCGGCAGGGCGACCTGGAAGAAGGTGCGCGCCTCGCTGGCGCCATCCACCCGGGCTGCCTCAAGGAGTTCGGCGGGAATCGCCTCCGTAGCGAACACCCACATCAGATAGAGGCCGAAGGGCGAGACGAGCGACGGCAGGATCACCGCCCACGGAGTGTCGGTCAGCCCCATCTTGCTGAACATCAGGAAGGTCGGCACCGCGAGGGCGGTGCCCGGGACGGCGACGGCACCGATGACCGTGGCGAAGACGCCGCGTTTGCCGGGGAAGTCGAACTTCGCCAGCGCGTAGCCGCCCAGGATCGCCAGGAAGGTGGCACCGCCGGCGCCGAGGACGACGTACAGCAGGGTGTTCAGCAGCCAGCGCGTGAAGATGCCGTCGTTGTACGTGAACGTGTCGCTGATGTTGGAGAACAGGGCGAAGTCGTCGGCGAACCACAGCCCGGACGAGTCGGCAAGCCCTTCCTGGGTCTTGGTGGCGCTGATGACCAGCCAGATCAACGGCACCACGGTGTAGAGCAGCATCAGGCCGGTGAGCACGGTCAGCAGCACACTGCGCTTGGGGCGCCCGGGGGTGTGCTTCTTACGGGGCGTACGCAGCCGGGGTGTGCCCTTGCCGGAGCCTGCGGCCGGAGCGGTAGGGGTCTTGGCGGCGGCGGTGAGAGGGGTGCTCATCGGGTCACGCTCCCTTGCGCATGCCGCGAAGCTGCACGATGTAGGCGATCACCATGGTGATCAGCCCCATGATGATGGCGACCGCCGCGGAGTAGTTCTGCTGCTGGCCGTTGAAGGACAGCGAGTACGTGTAGAAGTTCGGCGTGTAGTCCGTCGTGATGGCGTTGCGCGCCAACTGCCGAAGGATGTTCGGCTCGTTGAAGAGCTGGAAGCTGCCGATGATCGAGAAGATCGTCGCGATGACGAGGGCGCCGCGGATGGCGGGCAGCTTGATCGCGGTGATCACGCGGAACTGTCCGGCGCCGTCGATCTCCGCGGCCTCGTACAGCGAGTGCGGGATGACCCGCAGCGCGGAGTAGAAGATCAGCATGTTGTAGCCGACGAACTCCCAGGTCACGATGTTGCCGATCGACGCCAGGACCAGATCGGCCGAGAGCGGGTCGGGCAGGGTGACACCGAAGGCGTCGTTGATGTCGCCGACCAGGCCGTAGCGGGTGCCGTACATGAAGCCCCACATCAGGGTGGCGACGACGGCGGGCACCGCGTACGGCAGGAAGATCGTGATCCGGAAGAAGTCCTTGCCGTACAGCCGCCCGCTGTCCAGGGCGAGCGCGATCAGCAGGGCGATGCCCAGCATGATCGGCACCTGGACGACCAGGAAGAGCGAGACCCGGATCAGGGAGTCCCAGAACCGGTCGTCCTCGAGGGCCTGGGTGTAGTTGTCCAGACCGACGAACTGGGTGCCGCCGATCAACTGGTCACGGAACAGGCTGAGATAGATCGAGTACGCGATCGGCGCCAGGAAGACGAGGGCGAAGACCGCCACGAAGGGGCCGATGAACCCCCAGCCCGTCCATGAGCGGCGGTTCCGTTTCGCCGGGGGCCGTGGTCCAGGAGGCCGGTCCGCGGCCACCGCCGGTTCTAGCGTCGTCATGTCGTTCCTCGTTCAATTCATCCCGGAACCGGCGTTGTGCGCCGCCGAAGATGTTTGCGTAAACATTCCTGTTTGCGAGCGTCCATAGGCTGTTATGTTTACGTAAACATCTGATGGCGGAATGTCTACACTGCCCCGATGACGACGGTCAAGGGTCGGCAGCGGAAACTGCGCCCCGAGCGACTAGGGAGACGGGTGGACACTGCGGACAGCGACTCCGTGCCGCGGACACGGGTGCGCACCAGAACAAGAGCAGGTCGCCGCACACAGAGCGCGTCCATGGCGGACGTCGCGCGGCTGGCCGGCGTCTCCTCACAGACAGTCTCCCGTGTGTCAAATGGTTATACGGGCGTAACCGAGGAGACCCGGCGGCAGGTCCTCGCGGCCATGGAGGAACTGGGCTACCGGCCCAACAGCGCCGCGCGAGCGCTCAAGCGCGGCGAGTTCCGCACCATAGGGGTCATCACCTTCGGCCTGGCCACCACGGGCAACGTCCGTACGCTGGAGGCGATCGCCACGTCCGCGGCGCATGAGGGCTACGCCGTCACGCTGCTGCCCGTCGCCGTGCCCACGCAGAACGAGGTCCGCGGCGCGTTCTCCCGCCTGGGGGAGCTGGCCGTCGACGCCGTCATCGTCATCCTCGAGGTGCACCTGCTGGACGCGGTGACCCTCTCTCTGCCGCCGCATGTGCGCATCGTGGTGGCCGACTCGGATGCCGGGGACCGGTACACCGTGGTCGACACCGACCAGGCGGGCGGCAGCCGGACCGCTGTGCGTCACCTCCTGGATCTTGGCCACCAGACGGTTTGGCATCTGGCCGGGCCCGAGGAGTCGTACGCGGCGGAGCGGCGCGCTCAGGCGTGGCGCACCGAGCTCAGCGAGGCCGGCCGTCCCACTCCCCCTCTCGTGCGGGGGGACTGGTCGGCCGAGTCCGGGTACCGGGCCGGGCTTGAACTCGCCCGGCAGAAGGAGTGCACGGCGATCTTCGCCGCCAATGACCAGATGGCGCTTGGGTTGTTGCGTGCGCTGCACGAAGAGGGCCGGAAGGTGCCGGATGACGTCAGCGTCATCGGCTTCGACGACATCGCGGAGGCCGGGTCCTTCCTGCCTCCCCTGACCACGGTTCACCAGGACTTTGCCGAGGTGGGGCGGCTTTGCGTGGAGGGCGTGCTGCGGCAGATGCGGCATGAGGAGACGGAGCACGGCACGACGCTTGTGCCTACGCGGCTTGTTGTGCGCGGCAGCACGGCACCGCCGCCGCCCCGGTAACTCGGACGCGTCAGCACCGCACGACCCCGCACCTCAGTCTCGCGGCAACCCAAGAATCCGCTCGGCGACCACGTTCAGCTGTACCTGTGTCGTGCCGCCGGCGATGGTGAGGCACCGGGAGAGCAGGAAGCTGTGCACAGCCCGCTCCCCCGCTCCCTCGCACAACGCGCCCTGCGGGCCGAGGAGTTCGAGGGCGAGTTCGGCGACCTTCTGCTGGTGCAGGGTCTGGATGAGTTTGCGTACGGAGGCTCCTGCGCCCGGCTCGATGCCCGATACCTGTTGCATGGTCGTGCGGAGGCCGATGCAAGCCAGCGCGTGCGCTTCCGTGATCAGGGCGCCGAGTCGGAGCCGTACGGCGTCGTCCAAATCCCTGGCCAGGAGCGCCTCGATGCCGGTGCCGAAGGTCAACTGGTCGGCCATGTGGACGCGTTCGTTGCCGAGGGTGTTGCGGGCGACCTTCCAGCCGTCGTCGACGGAACCGACCACCGCGTCAGCCGGGAGGAGGACGTCGTCGAAGTAGACCTCGTTGAACAGTGACTCCCCGGTGATCTCCTTCAGCGGACGGACATCGATACCGTCCGTGTTCTTCATGTCGACGACGAAGTACGTGAGCCCCTTGTGCTTCGGCGCCTCCGGATTCGTACGGGCGAGCAGGATCCCGTGGTCCGCCCGGTGGGCCGAACTCGTCCACACCTTCTGCCCGTTGACCCGCCACCGCCCGTCGGCGGTCCGCTCGGCACGCGTTCGCAGCGAGGCGAGGTCGGACCCGGCGCCGGGTTCCGAGAAGAGCTGGCACCAGAGCACGTCCCCGCTCAGCGTCGGCAGCAGATACCGCTCCTGCTGCTCCCGCGTCCCGTACGCGATGAGCGACGGTACGACCCAGGTGGCGATCCCCAGATCACTCAGCCGTACGCCCGCAGCGGCCAACTCCTCCTGAACGGCGAGCTGTTGGACGGGCCCGGCGCCGAGTCCGTACGGGGCGGGCAGATGCGGGGCGGCATATCCGGTGGGCGCCAATTCGCGCCGTACGGCAGCCGGTTCAAGACCACGTACGCGCTCGACGACCTCACGGGCCTGGGCACGGTAGGCCGTCGCCTCCTCCGGCAGATCCAGCCGCAACTCCCTCCGTACACCGCCCTCCGCGAGCCGCACGGCGCGCAGCCGGTGTACGTCGCCCGTGCCGAACAGCTGCCGCGCCACCACCGCCCGCCGCAGATACAGATGGGCATCGTGCTCCCAGGTGAACCCGATCCCGCCGAGGACCTGGATGCAGTCCTTGGCACAGGAGTACGCGGCGTCCAGGGCATCGGCGGCAGCGAGGGCCGACACCAACTCCCGTACGCCGTCCGGCTCTTGGACTGCCCGCGCCGCGTCCCAGGTGAGCGCCCGCGCCCGTTCGACCCGTACGAGCATGTCGGCGCACAGATGCTTCACACCCTGGAACCGCCCGATGGGCTGCCCGAACTGCTCACGGACCTTGGCGTACTCGGAGGCGGTGTGCAGCGCCCAGGCGGCGGTGCCGCACGCATCCGCGGCGAGGGCGACGGCGGCAAGGTCGCGCACGAGCGCGGAGTCGACGGCGTCGCTGGGGAGCACGCGCCCGGCGGGAACGCGCACCCCGTCCGCCCGCACCTCGGCGGTGGCCCGCGTGGGGTCGGAGCTCTCGTGCGCCCGTACGGCGAGGTCGGCGGCATCGACGGCCAACCACACCACCCCGCTTGCGCTGTCTGAAGCGGGCAGGATCAGCAGGTCGGCGTCGGCCCCGGACAGCACAGGCGGGGCAGTCCCGTCGAGGACGCACCCGCCCCCCTCACGCGAGACTGCGGTCATCGACCCCGCCCCGAAGGCCACGGCCGCCACCCGCTCCCCCGACGCCAGCGCCCGCACCAACCCATGCGCCTCATCCGCCTCATTCGCCTTATCCGTCCCCGCGCGGAGGAGCACGAGCGAGGCGATCAGGCTCGGGACGTACGGCCCCGGCAGCGCGGCCCGCGCGGCCTCCTCCACCACGACGGCGAGGTCCAGGACGTCGCCGCCACCACCGCCGTACGCCTCGGGCAGATGCACGCCGAGCAGCCCCTGGGCAGCGAGCCCGTCCCAGTACGGAGGCCTGCCCTCGCCGGGCGAATCGAGGAGTTTGCGCACCTCCTCGGGAGGCACGGCCCGAGCGATCCAGCCGCGCACGGCTTCGGCCAACTCCCGCTGTTCACGCGTGATCCCGATGCTCCCGATGCCCATACCGGCCTCGCCTCCCCAAGGTCGGCGAAAGATTAGAACACGTTCCAATCTGACGGAAGGTCAGACACCGCCTCAATGTTGACGCCGGGTCAGATGGTCAAGAATTCGTTAGGTACTCAAAACAATGGAATAGTTGCCTCGGCGCACGGGGTTCACCGTGCACGTACCGCACGCACGTCCCCGGAGGCACACCCCGATGCCCGAGCCCCAGACAACGACGGCCCAAGACCCCACACGGGGCCCGTTCGGCGACGATGCCGACGTCGGTACCGGCGCCGGAATCGTCCCCGTACTGGCCTTCGCGGGCATCGTTGTCGCGGTGATGCAGACCCTGCTCGTGCCGGTCATCAAGGACCTGCCGGAGCTGCTGAACACCTCCCCCGGCAACGCCACCTGGGTCATGACCTCGACCCTGCTCGCCGGTGCCGTGGCCACGCCGATCATGGGCCGCCTCGGTGACCTCTACGGCAAGCGGCGGATGCTGCTCACGAGTCTGGCCGTGATGGTGGTGGGTTCGCTGATCGCCGCTTCCACCAGCGAACTGCTCGTGATGATCGCCGGCCGCGCCCTCCAGGGCTTCGCGATGGGCGCCATCCCCTTGGGCATCGGCCTGATGCGCGACGCGCTGCCGCGCGAGAAGCTCGGCTCGGCGATGGCCCTGATGAGCTCCTCGATCGGCGTCGGCGGCGGACTGGCGCTGCCGCTGGCGGCCCTGGTGGCGCAGAACACCGACTGGCACGCGCTGTTCTACGGCGCGGCGGCCATTGGTGTCGTGTCGATCATCCTCACCCTGATCTTCGTACCCGAGTCCCCACTGCGCGCGAAGGGCACCTTCGACGTACTGGGCGCACTGGGCCTGTCCGCGGGCCTGCTCCTCTTCCTGCTCCCCATCACGAAGGGCGGCGACTGGGGCTGGGCGTCGGGCAGGACGCTCGGCCTGTTCGCAGCGGCGGCGGTGGTCCTCGTCCTCTGGGGCGTGATGGAGCTGCGTGTCCAGGCCCCGCTGGTGGACCTGCGCACCACGGTCCGCCGCCCCGTGCTTTTCACCAACCTCGCCTCGATCATGGTCGGCGTAGCCTTCTACGCCGTATCCCTGGTCCTCCCCCAACTCCTCCAACTGCCGACGTCGACCGGCTACGGCCTCGGCCAGTCAATGGTCGTCGCGGGCCTGTGCGTCGCCCCACTCGGCCTGACGATGATGCTCACGGCCCCGGTCTACGCCCGCCTGTCCGCCAAGTACGGCCCTAGGGCAACCCTCATGACCGGCATGCTGATCATCGCGATCGGCTACGGAGCCGGCCTCGGCCTGATGAGCGCGGCCTGGCAGACGGTGGTCATCGCGGTGGTCCTGGGCGCGGGCATCGGCCTCGCGTACTCCTCACTGCCCGCACTGATCATCGGCGCCGTCGACCCGTCCGAGACGGGGGCGGCGAACGGCCTCAACACGTTGATGCGCTCGATCGGTACGTCCGTATCGAGCGCCGTGATCGGGATGGTGCTGGCGAACACGGCGAACCAGGTGAACGGGGTCGCGGTTCCCACGATGCACGGCTTCCGGGTGTCGTTCTTGATCGCTGCCGGGGCTGTGGCGGTGGGGCTGCTGTTCGCACTGCTGCTGCCTCGCCAGAGCAAGGGGCGCGCTCCGCGGGTCGGGCGGGACGAAAGCGGCGGGTCGGCTGTGGCTGAGCCACACGCTCCGCGGGTAAGGCCGCACGAAGACCGCGAGTCTGTTGTGGCCGAGCGCCAAACGCTCCGCGGGTAGGCCGTACGACGGTGCGGGGGATCTGGGGCTGAGGGCGCCCACGATGGGCCCCGGGGAGGAGCCGGGCCCCAGAACTCCCGCTTACGGCACCATGGGCGCCCATAGCCCCGTACAACCAGGAGGACCCCCATGCCCGCAGCCCCCAAGCCCGAAATCCTCACCGCTTTCGAGCAAGCCAAGGGCTTCATGCCCACCCACGAGGGCCTCGCGCTGTACGCCGCCGCAACCGAAGCGGCGGCACTGGGCCTCCCCCTCCTCGAAGTGGGAACGTACTGCGGCCGCTCCACCATCCTCCTCGCAGCCGCCGCCCGCGAGACCGGCGTCACCGCGATCACCATCGACCACCACCGCGGCAGCGAGGAACAACAGCCCGGCTGGGACTACCACGACCCAGAAACAATCGACCCCGAGCTCGGCCGCATGGACACGCTCCCCACCTTCCGCCGCACCCTCCATCAGGCCGGCCTGGAGGACCACGTGGTCGCGATGGTCGGCCGCTCACCCCAGATCGCGGCCTTCTGGCGGACACCCCTCGGCCTCGTCTTCATCGACGGCGGCCACACCGACGAACACGCGACCGCCGACTACGAGGGCTGGGCCCCCCACATCGCCGAGGGCGGTCTCCTCCTGATCCACGACGTCTTCCCCGACCCGAAAGACGAGTTCACCGGCCAGGCCCCGTTCCGCGTGTACCTCCGGGCTCTCGCCTCCGGCGCGTTCACCGAGATCTCGGCCACCGACTCGCTAAGAGTCCTCCGGCGGACGAGCACGGGGAACTGACAGCACCCGGCGGCAGCCCCGTAAGGTGGCTGCCGTGTCGTACGTAGGCCCGGACTTCGATCCCCCCCGCCCGCCGCGCCGCTTCCGGCGAGGACCCCTGACCGTGGCCGTCGCCGCGCTCGTACCGGGCGCACTGGTGGGCTGGCTGGTATGGCAGACGGTGGGCGACCCGGACGGAGGCGGCTCAAACGGATCGGTGGCACAGTCACCGAACACACCCGCACGGGACACCCCCGCAT